>CAIXNB010000162.1 GCA_903920695.1 uncultured beta proteobacterium | reverse complement strand
GTGGGCTGCAAGCAATAGCGCCCTTGTTCAAACCACTGGACGATGCGCTGCAGTCAAAGCTTCGTACCGAGCCCTATTGGCATGCCGATGAAACCCGTTGGGCTGTTTTTGTCGATGTGCTGGGCAAGGTCTTTGTGGAAAGTAGGTTGTGACACCTGTGACACTGACTTGAAAGCCTTGATTTCATTGGGTTTTGGGTGTCACAGCTTGTAGATTCAAGGTTGTGACGACCTCGAACGTACCGTCCCCTTTTTGGAGACGCCTTTAATACCCTTGAAACAAAAAGTCCAAGGCCGCAGTAATGCGCGCCTGGTCTTCGTTCATTGAAGCGACGCAATCCTTTAGAACACGCCGGGGCACGGCGCCCATCTTTGGTGTTTCCATCAGGTAGTCCTTGCCCTTGATGCTCAGCACCGGCGTCAGCCGAGCGGGGATCTTGACTTTGGCAAAGTGGTCCAGACTGCGCAGCGGAATCACCATGCGGCTGTCCAGTCCGTCGAGCAAATTGCATTGCACATCGAGCAGATACGGCGTGGTGCTGGCATGCGCGCCAGGGTTTGCATACACATCAAAGCGTGCCATCAGAAAGTTCTCCACTGATCCAGTGGCAGACCTTCAGCCTCGATGGTGGCGTTGTAGGCCACGATGAAATCGGCGTGCTCGCTGCGCCAGCGGCGCTCCTGCTCCTGGGTGACCACTTCACGTAAATGGTTGTCGCACACCTGCGAGATATTGAGTTCAAGCGCCTTGGCAGCGTCGAGCACATCGGCACTCAGCGTCACGTTGGTGGCCCGCTTTAAGGGCTGACGAGAGCGGCGTTTAGGTGCGGTGGCTTGAATGGCAGGCATATTGAGTTTAGATGCGCATTAATGGATGCGCACAGTTTAACGAATATTTTGACAGCACACCGTTTCTTTACCGCATTCCCCCAAAAGCGATGAAGACCGCAGCGCGCTGCGCAACGAGACTGCGTGCCTGCGAGTACCATTCCACCATGACCAAAAAGCCACGAGCCAGCACCATCCTGCTCGATTCCAGATTCCAGCATTCCTGCTATGGCACCGCGATGACGCTGTTTCTAGCCATTGTGGTCATGGGCTCGATTCCGGGGGCACGCCACAACCTGGGGCAGTACGCCTCGGGGCTGGTATTGCACTCGACGGCTTACGCGATCCTGGGTGCGCTCATCTTTTTGGGAAGCCGGGGAAGTGCGTCGCGACGAGCGATATGCGCCGTCATCACCATTGCGATGATGGGAGCCACAGATGAGTACGTGCAGAGCTTCTGGTCCTACCGCACCGCAGCCCTGGGCGACTGGATGGTTGATGTCGCCTCCGGAGGAGTCATTTCCACGGTTCTCTGGAAACTCTGGAGCAGGATGACTGCCAACTGATGACCCATTGAGCGACGGCTCAGTCAAGACGGCGAAAGAACTTGACTGGTACGCGCTCGAAAACAGCCGGCTTTTCGCCAGCGCTGTTGCTGTTTGCTCAAGCTCCTGAACTTGCCTCTATGAATGATCTCTTTGTCGGGGTTGGCTGCGTCCACACCGCGAAACCCCAGATCAACCACGATGTGTTTGATCTTCATTCCCACGTCCTGTGTCAGGATAGATGCCTGCTCCAGCACCGCACTCAGGATGTGGCCGTCGTAAGGGTTACCGGGGAAGGTGCGTGCACCGAGCATCAAGCCGTGTTTGTGGGCGACCACCACAGCACTCTTGACGCCAAATTCATAGGGCTTGCGGGCTTTGCCTTTCCCGATACATTCCACCTCCGGCGCGTGTAATGCGTACAGCTTGTTTTTATCGCTACGCTGCTGGGTGCGAACACGCTCGGCACGTTCCATCCAGGTGTTCAAAGATGTCAGTGCCAAGACATTGTCAGTGGGGTTCAACCCTAGCTTGCGCTGAACTTCTCGCATGACGATGCCAAGGATGGTGCGTTGGCGTTTGAGCACGCGTTTGAGTCGGCGGAATTGTTTGGCATGGGCGTAGCCACCGGCCTTCCAGCGCAACGCCTTGCCTTCTTTCGCAAAGGTCTGCTTGAATTCAATGCCAGCACGCTTGGCAGCGCTGACAACCTTGTGCCTTGCGATCTCCAGCAGGCGGCTGTCCACCGGGTGGGCTATGGCTTTCTCCTGGACCGTGCTATCAACAATTACCCGTTCCATGTCCTTGGGCTTGACGGCTTCGATGGCGACGGCAGTGTCGATGGTGGCTTTGAGCAGCAGTTCGAGTCCGTCTTCTCCGAGGTCACGGCGGAATCGTCCGATCTGCGTGGCATCGCAAGGCAGGCGGTGCTCGTAGTAGGTCTGGCCGCTGAAGAATTGCCAGAGCACGTTCTCACTCCAGCGCACAACGAGTTCTTCGTCACTGAGGTTGAAGCTGTGTTTGAGGTACAAGAGGCTGGCCATCAGGCATATGGGTAACTTGGGGCGTCCCGCATTGGATCGACCGGCACCAACCAAAACCTCTGTGGTGCCGAACATGTCTTGCGCTCTGAGGACTTCACCGGCGCGGTTCTGGTGTTCAAACTTCTGGGCTACCGCCGCTTCGATCTGACTCTAGGGCAGCCGACTTGCCAGAACTGCCAAGGGATCGTTCATGTTGATCATCACGTCAATTCGGCTGCGGAAAAAGTCAACGGCTTGCATACCAAAATCCCTCAGAAAGTATCTCTGCTATTAACGTTTTCTGGGGGATTTGGTGCACGCAATTTATACAAAAAAGCTAGCGTTCATGCGGGTTGCAGGGATTTTGCAGGGCCGACTATTTACATCGGCAACTGGAGTCTGACCGCAATTGTTAAAGGGTACCGTCCCCTTTTCCCCTTTTCCATCGGCGACCTAAGCTACTTCTGCCAACATCACGCTGTGGTCAATAGTTGCGCGATAGAGATCCATCATGGGAAAGCAAAGCTCGTAGTCGCCCCAGACCAACTCACCGTATACCAAGCTGAAGCCAGAAAAACGTGCTGGCTCAAGATAGGCTCGAATGTCAGGATGTTTGGAATGGTCCAGAAAAGGTTGGAAATCAATTTCTTGAACGTGGTTGTCGTCGAAAACAAGCCGTAGCCGATAGATGCCTGTTTGTGTGGCAGAAACAAGATTGACGGGAGCCTTGGTCATTTGAGCCTCCTGGTGATGCGCTCGGACGTGATGGATTTGTGCATAACAAAATAGTCGATCCACTTGGAGACTATCTCCTCAGCCTTGAAGGTAACAACTTCCTGAAAATAGCGCAATTCATTGGTGTCCAGTGGTGCTCGCCCAACGATGCTGGCGTAGCGTATTTCTTGCACAACTCCATTGATCAGGATGATTTCGGCACGCGACTCACGCCCCTGAAACTTGCCGTGCACGTGAACCGGCTCATGTTCGTTCGAGTAGAACATCACGATCAATCCAAAATATTCATAGAGCTTAGGCATGAGAAAAAGGGGACGGTCTAGGTCAATCGTTCTGAGCAAAGCAGATCATGTGTCTGGAACCTGATCAGACATTAGTTGCAAAGCCTGTGCGCGATCCAAGAGTTTCTCCAGAGCAAATGGGCGATGTTGGAGTCGAGCGACTTCCAGCGAAAAGGGGAATAAAAGGGTGGCGTGCCCCTTTTCACTTTCGTCCCAAAAAGGGTGCCGTCCCCATTATGGAAAAGGGTACCGTCCCATTTTCGTTCTTTTCGTTGACTCCGGGTGGTGGGGGGCGATAGTTGCTCTGACATGAGCATCGATGATCGCAAGGACCTGCCGCCGGTGACTTCGCCCAATTTTCTGGAGCGGGTGCGGGAGGTTTTGTCGGTGTACCTGGGCAACCGGGGGGACACCCTGAGCCGCGGCGTGACGCTGCGTGACCTGGTGGATGCGGGCATGGCCACTATGGACGCCCGGTTTGCGGCGGGTGGCAGAAGTGCGGCGCCAAAGAAGGCGTTGTGGCTCGCCAGGTGATGCTTGGTATCGTTCAGACGGCTGAAGGATTGCCTCTGTACCACGAGGTATTTGATGGCAACACGGC
>CAIXNB010000161.1 GCA_903920695.1 uncultured beta proteobacterium | reverse complement strand
GTGGCTACCCCACCATAACGTCTGAGTCCCTGTGCAGGTTGGCAAATTCATCGAATAAATCCGCGTTTCCCCAGGGCATTGACCTGATCAAGACCGGCAACCGTTTCGATCAGCGGCAACAGCACACAACGTGAGCCGACTGCCGCCGCCGCGCGCTGCAGCGCCGCCACCGATTCCGCCTTGGGCAGCATGACACCGGCCAGGCCCTGAACGGCAAGTTCTTGCAGGGTTTGCAAATCATCTTCTTCCCACGGCGTGCCACTGGCATTCATGCGCACGACGAGGCGCGCACGGTCACCGGTGCTGATCGGCGCAAACGCGCCCTGCAACTGCTGGCGTGCCGCCTCCTTTTGCGCCGGCGCCACGGCATCTTCCAGATCGATGATGACAGCATCAGCACCCGACGCCAAAGCCTTGGCAAAACGCTCGGGGCGATTCGCCGGCACGAACAGAAAGGAACGCGCCGATGCCAGCGCAAGAGACGACGCGCCGGTGGCTAAATTCAATGGGTTTGTCATGCCCTGTCCTCCAGCAAGTTGCCCACACGCGGCCAGTTTGCCACCTGCCACAGCGCGTCCAGCGCCGCCTGCATTTCAGCCGCAGTGGCGCCACCGCTGAAGGCCGCCAGACGCAGCGCCTTGGCGGCGATCTCATCGCGGCCTAGCGTGTTGCCGGGATCGCCCTTGGGCTCATCGACACGACCGTGCAGCACACGGCCATCCATCGTGCTGACCGTGACCTTGCCGATCCAGCGCCGCGGATACGCCGCATCCACCTCGGCGTCGAGCACCATCTCGACGCGCTCGCGCAAGGCCTGCGTTTCCTCATCGAGAAAATGCTGCTCAAACTCGGCCAAGCCCGCATGACCAAAACGCGCTGCCAGTGCCAGCGTCGTGCCCATGGAGAATTTGCTCTGGTGCACTGTCGTCGGTTTAAGCACAGGGCCCAGCACGTCGATTGCGCTCTGGTGCACATGCGTGACCACATGCGCAATAGCTGCTGGCCGGAGCCCATGCGCCTGCATCACCTGCAGCAGCGCGTCGGCGGCCGGATGGGTGTGGCGGCAGCACGCGTGGTACTTGAACGATGTCTCGCTTGTGGCCCAACGCGTTCCGAGGCCATCGGTCAAACGTGCCGGATCGGCGTCGCTCGACATGCCAGCCGCCATGCCCTGCGGACCTTCGAGAATCTGCGCCGCGCCGGTGAAACCATCCTTTGCCAAATAGGCTGCCATTAGACCAGCGCCGGCCGCGTGCGCGGCGTGCAACTGCTTGCTGTCGGCGGCGGTGCGCAGGAACTCCCACAGGCCGGCCGACTGGGTTCCGGCAGAGCCAAAGGCGTGCTGCATCTGCTGCGCATCGAGCCCGAGCAGATTGCCGACCGCCGCTGCAGCAGCCAACGTGCCGGCAGTGCCCGTGGTATGAAAGACCTTGTAATGCGAGCGCCCCAGGAACTCGCCAACGCGGATACCGACCTCGTAGCCCGCCACCGCTGCCGTCAACAGTTGCTGGCCGCTGGCGCCAAGCGCCTGCGCCACCGCCAGCGCCGCTGGGAACACCACCGTGGCCGGGTGAAACACCGAGCCATTGTGCACATCGTCCTGCTCGGCCATGTGCGAGGCTGCGGCGTTGGCCAACGCCGCCAGATAGGGGCTGCTCGACGCGCGCCTGACGATAAGCTCTGACGGACCGCTCTGCGGACCCATCGCCAAAGCAAAGCGTGTGATGCTCTCGACCGGCCGCGCGCCGTAGCCGGCCACGGCCGAGCCGAACCAGTCCACCAGCAGGTCCTCGGCCTTGTGGATCACGGGCGCTGGAATGTCGAAAAAATGCAGGCCGGCGGCAAAGGCGGCGAGTTCGGCTGTTGGGCAATTCATCGCAACGTCTCTTTCAAATCAATGGGATCAAATCGCACCGACTGCACGCAAGGCGGCGATGGCGGCATCATCCTGCCCGAGCTCGCGCAGGATCGCCTCGGTGTGCTGACCAACCGCCGGCACCGGGTCCATGCGATAGTCGAACGCATTGCTGCGCCCGGGCGGCAACAGCGCGGGAATGTCGCCAGCCGGCGAGCCCACGGTCTGCCAACGCTGGCGCGCCTGCAACTGCGGATGCGCCCACAGGTCCGCCATGTCGTTCATGCGCGCATTGGCGATCTGCGCCTGCTCCAGGCGCGCGAGCACCTGTGCCGTGCTGAGCTTGGCGAAGGCATCGAGGATGATGGCATTGAGCGCGTCGCGGTTCTGGTTGCGCCGCGCGTTGCTGACAAAGCGCGGATCACTGGCCAGCGCCGCGTTCTGCAAGGCGACTTCGCAAAACTGTTTCCATTCGCGCTCGTTCTGCAGACCCAGCATCACCGTGCCGCCATCGCCAGCGTGGAACGGACCGTAGGGGTAGATGCTGGCGTGCGCTGCGGCACTGCGCGGCGGTGGTGGCGCACCGTCGAAGGCGTAATACATCGGATAGCCCATCCACTCGGCTAGCGACTCCAGCATCGAGACATCGATGTGCGATCCGCTGCCAGTGCGTCCGCGCAACAGCAGGGCCGACAGGACGCTGCTGTGGGCGTACATGGCGGCCGCGATGTCCGCCACCGAATTGCCGGCCTTGCTCGGTGCGTCGGGCGTGCCAGTGATCGACAGAAACCCGGCCTCGCTCTGGATCAGCAGGTCATAGGCTTTCTTGTCGCGGTACGGGCCGTCTTCACCATAACCGGAAATATCACAGACGATCAGACGTGGATGAATGATGCTGAGCGCATCAAACGACAGCCCCATCCGCGCCGCCGCACCCGGCGCCAGGTTCTGCACCAGCACATCGGCCTTCTCGATCAGACGGCTCAGAACGGCCAGCGCCGCGGGATGCTTGAGGTCCAGCGTCAGGCTCTCCTTGGAGCGGTTGGTCCAGACAAAATGCGAAGCCTGGCCCTTGACGCGCGGGTCATAGGCCCGCGCAAAGTCCCCCACCCCAGGCCGCTCGACCTTGATCACGCGCGCGCCGAGGTCGGCCAACTGGCGTGTGCAGAACGGGGCGGCGATGGCGTGTTCTAAGGAGATGACGGTGATGCCGTCCAGGGGTCTTGGTTTCATTTCTACCTACTCTTTTTGCAATGCCATTTACAGATGATCTGCGTCGTTCACGTCACCGCGTGGCAAGCCGGGTCTCGCCCCGGCGGGCGACTCACTTTCTCTTGCTTCGCCAAGAGAAAGTAAGCAAAGAGAAGGCGAGGCGACGTCAGGGCCGCTTCGCGGTTCCTTGCGCTGCTCGCGTCAGGTGGGGTCTGGCTAAACTCGCTTCGCTCGGACAACGCCAGCCCTGATCCACCTGCCCCTGCGCTGCTCAGCCCTGCCTCAACGGCGGGGGAATTTAAACATCCCAACATCCCAACGGCCCAAACATCCGAAAACCCCTGCAGTGCTCGCGTTGCGGGCTGTTCCCCGCCGTTATGAGGAGGCGAGTAGCGCAGAGTCGGGCGGATCAGGGGCGCAGATGTTTGAGCCCGCAGGGCGAGTTTCTGCGCACCCCGCCCGAATCGAGCAACGCAGCGTACCGGCGCGAAGCGCCGGGCGACGAATCCGGCTCGCCTTTTCTTTGGTGACTTTCTTTTGGCGAAGCAAAAGAAAGTTACTGCGCTGTCGGGCGCATATCCCGACACAAAGTGCCGGGCTGAGACCCGGCCTGTATCACAAGCAAACATCATCACAATAGAACATCAAAACGATCTAGGCATCCCCAGCACATGCTCAGCAATAAACGAGTAAATCAGATTCGTCGAGATCGGCGCCACTTGATAGAGCCGGGTCTCGCGGAACTTGCGCTCTACGTCGTATTCATTGGCAAAACCGAAACCACCATGAAACTGGATGCAGGCATTGGCCGCTTCCCAACTGGCTTTGGCTGCCAGGTACTTGGCCATGTTGGCCTGGGCGCCGCAGGGTTGGCCGGCGTCGAACAGTTCGCAGGCTTTGTAGCGCATCAGGTTGGCGGCTTCGACTTCGATGTAGGCGTCGGCAATCGGGAACTGCACGCCCTGGTTCTGGCCGATCGGGCGGCCGAACACGATGCGTTCATTCACGTACTTGGTGACGCGATCGAGGAACCAGTAGCCGTCGCCAATGCATTCGGCGGCAATCAGCGTACGCTCGGCGTTCAGGCCGTCTAGGATGTACTTGAAGCCCTTGCCCTCCTGGCCTATCAGGTTCTCCTCGGGAATTTCGAGGTTCTCGAAGAACAGTTCGTTGGTCTCGTGGTTCACCATGTTCGGAATGGGACGTACCGTCATGCCGCTTTTTTCCGCCTGACGCAGATCGACCATGAAGATCGACATGCCTTCCGTTTTCTTCTTCACGTCGGCCAGCGCCGTGGTGCGCGCCAGCAGGATCATCCAGTCGCTGTGCTGCACGCGCGAGATCCAGACCTTCTGCCCGTTGACCACGTAGCGGTCGCCGCGCTTGACGGCCGTCGTCTTGATCTTGGTAGTGTCGGTGCCAGTGCTGGGCTCGGTCACGCCCATCGACTGCAAGCGCCATTCGCCGCTGGCAATCTTGGGCAAGTAGAACGCCTTCTGCTCCATCGAGCCATGGCGCAAGAGCGTGCCCATGTTGTACATCTGGCCGTGGCAGGCACCGGAGTTGCCGCCACTGCGGTTGATCTCTTCCATGATGACTGACGCTTCGGTCAGGCCCAGTCCCGAGCCGCCGTACTCGTGCGGGATCAGCGCCGCCATCCAGCCGGCCTTGGTCAGTGCATCGACAAAGGCCTCGGGATAGGCGCGCTGCTCGTCGATCTTGCGGTGGTATTCATCGGGGTACTCGGCACACAGGGCGCGTACGGCATCACGGATTTCCTGGTGCTGGTCTGGGTCGCTCTTGATCATGTTGTATGCCGTTCTTATTGGTGTTATCACTCAGGCCAGTTCAGCCGTGCCCTGCATCGTCAGCCAGCCCCCGTGGTCCTGCGCCCAGAGCTTCACGGTCTTGCCATCCGCCGAAGGCTGGCCATTGAGCCGAAAAGGATGCAGGTCAAAGGTCGGTCGCACCGCCTTGAAATGGAAACCCTTGATAAAGGCATCGGGCATGTGGCGGCGCACCAGATCAACCAGCAGCGTGGCAATCAGCGGCCCATGCACGATCAGGCCCGGATAGCCCTCAACCGCGGTCACGTAGCGGCGGTCATAGTGAATGCGGTGACCATTGAAGGTCAACGCCGAATAGCGAAACAGCAGCACATCGTCGGGAACAATCTCGCGCTGCCAGAGAGCGCCCTGCTCTGCCGCCACTGGCGGTGGCACGGGATCGCTGGCGAGCGGCGACGGGCCGCCCCTAGCCGCGAGGGGCCCCTCGGGGGGCCGCGAGGACACGCCAGTGCCGAGCGTGGGGGCCAGACTTGCTGCAGCGCGGTAGACGATGTCATGTTCTTCCGTCAGCGCCAGTCCTTTGGCGTTATGCACTTCGTGTTTAACCAGCACGAACAGCAGGTCCCCGGTGCGACCGGCTTTGTGCGTGACCGAGTCGATGCGTGAGGTGCGCTGCACCACGTCGCCGACGCGCAGCGGATTCTCGGGCAGCCAGCGCAGGCGGCCCCCGGCCCACATGCGCCGCGGCAGCGGCACCGGTGGCAGAAAGCCGCCGCGTTTTGGGTGGCCATCCGGTCCGATCTCGCTCTGGCGCTGCTTGGGCAGGAAGTAGAGCCAATGCCACAGAGGCGGCAGCACGGTCATTCCAGCCACGGGCAGCGCATCGTCGCGGTCCAGGCTTGCGCTCAGCGCACGCACCGGCGCAGCCGTGATGTCGTCGTCGAGTGTTTCGGCCTTTCCGACCCAGCTTTGCAGATGGGCCAGAGTGGCGGGGTCGATGTTTCGGCTTTGGTCGTTCATGATGGTCATCAACAGGGCTGGGTTAGCATGATGCCTCCATTTTCACCTGTTGCCATGAACCATCCACTGATCACCGATGAACTTGACTTGCTGCATTCGCTGGTTGATCTGGAACAGCAAGCGCGCATCATCGAACTGGGCTGTGGCGCCGCGCAACTTTCACGCAAACTACTGGACCGATTTCCGCTCTGCGACGTCAGCGCGACCGAAGTCGATGAGCGCCAGCACGCCAAAAACCTGCAGCAGCCGCAAGAGCGCTTGAGCTTTCTGCAAGCCGGGGCCCAGGCGATTCCATTTGCGGATGGGCGGTTCGACCTGGCACTGATGCTCAAGTCGCTGCACCATGTGCCGCTGGACTTGCTCGATCAGGCCCTGGGTGAGGTGCACCGCGTGCTGCGACCGCTCGGCCTGCTCTATGTATCGGAACCGGTCTTCGCCGGCCCCCACAACGAGATCACACGTCTGTTTCACGACGAGGAGCAGGTGCGAGCCGCTGCCCTGCACGCGCTGCAATCAGCGGTGGCAAGCGGCGCCTGGGAACAGGTCAGTGAAGTGTTCTTCGACGTGCCGGTGCACTACCGCGACTGCGCCGAGTTCGAGCAGCGACTGTTGGACATCACCTACCTTGATCACCAACTCAACGCCGCCACGCTGGCGGCCGTGCGCGAGCGCTTCGAGCCACACATGGGCGCCGACGGCGCCTACTTTGAGCGCCCGATGCGGGTCAATTTGCTGCGCAAGATCGGGTAGCCCGTACGGAGCCGAAGACGCACTACGGGAACACCTGAGCCTTAGCACCCCGTATTGCGCTGCGCTCCATCCGGGCTACAGAACCTTGTCCAGCGCAGCCGCGAGTTGCGCCACGGTACGGTCGACGTTGTGCCATTTGTCGAGGCCAAACAGGCCGACGCGGAAGCTCATGAAGTCGGCCGGCTCATCGCACTGCAGCGGCACACCGGCAGCAGTTTGCAGACCGGCGGCGAGAAACTTCTTGCTGGACTGTATTTCGGGGTCTTCGGTATAGCTCACCACCACGCCCGGCGCCTTGAAGCCTTCAGCGGCCACACTCGGAATGCCACGGCTCTCAAACAGGGCGCGCACCTTGGCGCCGAGTTCGATCTGCTCGGCGCGCACCTTCTCGAAACCGTAGGCCTGGGTTTCCTTCATCACCTCGCACAGCTTGGTGAGGGCATCGGTCGGCATGGTGGCGTGGTAGGCATGGGCCCCGCCCTCATAGACTTCCATGATCTGCAGCCACTTCTTCAGGTCGCAGGCATAGCTGCTACTGGTCGTACCGTCGATGGCAGCACGTGCCCGCTCGCCGAGCATGACCATGGCACAGCAGGGCGAACTGCTCCAGCCTTTTTGTGGCGCGCTGACCAGGATGTCGACACCGGTGTCAACCATGTCCACCCAGACCGCACCAGAGGCAATGCAGTCGAGCACAAACAGGCCGCCGACCTCGTGCACGGCAGCGCCCACAGCGCGCAGGTAATCGTCCGGCAGGATCATGCCGCAGGCGGTCTCCACATGCGGGGCAAACACGACATCAGGTTTCTTGGCACGGATCGCGGCGACCACTTCATCAATCGGCGCCGGCACCCAAGGAGCTTGCTTGCCGCTGCCGACGCGGCGCGCTTTGAGCACCGTCGATTCGGCGGCGATGTGGCCCATGTCCAGAATCTGCGACCAGCGGAAGCTGAACCAGCCGTTGCGGATGATCAGCACCTTCTTGTCCGCGGCAAACTGGCGCGCTACGGCTTCCATGCCGAAGGTGCCACTGCCCGGCACGATCGCGACCGACTTGGCGTGGTACACGGTTTTGAGCATGGCGGAGATGTCCTTCATCACACCCTGGAAACTTTTGGACATGTGATTGAGGGCACGGTCGGTGTAGACGACCGAAAATTCGAGCAGACCGTCGGGATCGACGTTGGGAAGAAGGGCGGGCATGGAAGCTCCTATTCAAGTTGAAGTGGGCAGGGCCAGCAGAGCCCCGCCTGACAATGGCGTCAGCATAGCACGGGCCACTTGGCCGACTACGCCATCAGCCCCGGGTTAGCATGCAGACTTCAATCACAAAAAACCGGTCTACCAACTCGAACATGAAACCCGACTCCGTGGGCGGCAAGGCGCCCTCCTTTGCCAACTCACTCGCCGCCGAACTGCGACAGGCTGCGGCGCAGGCACCGGACAAACCCTTCATCCGCATGCTGAACGGCGAGTGGACTTACCGCAAAGTCGACAGCGCCTCCGACCGCCTCGCGGCCGGCTTGCAGTCACTCGGCGTGCGGCGTGGCGACAACGTCAGCCTGCTGCTGCCCAATTGCATCGAGTTCGCCCTGCTCTGGTTTGCGCTGGCCAAACTCGGTGCCGTTACGGCGCCCGTCAACACGGCGTTTCGCGGCCAGGTGCTCAGCGACGCCGTCAACCTGGTGCAAAGCAAATTGCTACTGGCGCACGCCAGCCTCTATCCGCAACTGGCCGAGGTCCGTACCACGCTCACGCACATCGAACAATTCGTCATCGTCGGCGGCGCTGCGACGGCCGATTGCCTGTCCTGGGACACGCTGCAAGCCCACGGCGACGCGCCGACCGATCTGCCCGAGATCGACTTTGCCGAGCTTTGCCTGCTGCTCTACACCTCGGGCACCACCGGGCGCTCCAAGGCCGCCATGATCCCACAGCGCTTTGTGCTGGGGCAAGCCGCACTGACGATCCAGGGACTGGGCCTCACCGCCGATGATGTGCTGTACTGCCCGTATCCGATGTTTCACCTCGACGCCGCCGTCATGACCATCGCACCGGCGCTGCTGCTGCGCGGCGTGGCGGCCATCGGCGAGCGCTTCAGCGTCACGCGCTACTGGGCCGAGATGCGCGAACTCAAAGCCACGGTCTTTGACTTCATGGGTGCGACCATCACCATGCTGTGGAAACAGCCGCCGTCAGCGCAAGACCGCGATCACTTTGCACGCCTGGGTTGGGGTGTGCCGCTGCCAGCCTGGGCACCGCAATTCGAGGAACGCTTTGGCTGCCGCCTGGTCGAACTCTACGGCCTGACCGAAGCCGGCGCGATGATCTTCACGCCACTGGACCAGCCCCGGCGTATCGGTTCCTGCGGCAAAGCGATCGGCCCCTTCGACGTTCGGCTGCAGGACGAATACGGATTCGAGGTGCCGATCGGTCAAGCGGGCGAACTGGTGATCCGCGCCCTTGAGCCCGCGCTCATCATGCAAGGCTATTACGGAATGCCGGAAGCCAGCCTGAGCACCTTTCGCGACCTCTGGTTTCATACCGGCGACCTGCTGCGCCAGGATGCCGAGGGCTGGCTCTACTTTGTCGGCCGGCGCAAGGACATCGTGCGCCGACGCGGCGAAAACATCTCGGCCGCCGAGGTCGAGATGGTGATCGAGCAGCACCCCGGCGTAATGGAATGCGCCATCATCGGCGTGCCCAGCGAACTGACCGAAGAAGAGGTGCTGGCCTGCGTCGTGCTGCGCGCCGACACCCCACTCGATGCCGCCACGCTGAGTGCGTTTTGCAGCACGCGCATGGCGCGCTTCATGTTGCCGCGCTACATCCGTTTTCTGTCCCACCTGCCCAAGACGCCGACCGACAAGGTGGAAAAGTTTCGGCTGCAAAATGTTGGCATCACGGCCGACACCTGGGACCGCGAAAAGAATCAAGGAGAGATGTGATGAACTATGCCGAAATCAAAACCGTGGGCCAGGTCAGCCTGGTCACGCTGAACCGCCCGCAGCGCCTCAACGCCATCGGCGGCGAACTGCTTGTCGATCTGCATGCCGCGCTGGCGCAGGCGCAGGTCGACCCCAATACCGGCTGCATCGTGCTGACCGGCGCCGGGCGCGCTTTTTGCGCCGGCGACGACCTCAAGGAATTCGACCAGCAGTCCGAGACGCCGGCCGCGATTGCGCTGCACTGCGAACGCATTCAGCAAATCACGCGCGACATCATGTTCGGCCCCAAACTGGTGATCGGCGCCGTGCACGGCTACGCGGTGGGCGGTGGCTTTGAATGGGTGCTCAACTGCGACATGGTGGTGGCGGCTGACACGCTGGTCTGCTTCTTCCCCGAAATGGCGCTCGGGCATTTCGTCACTGGCGGCGTCACGCATCTGCTGCCACAGGCGCTCGGGCACCAACGCACCATGGAGTTGATCGTGCTCGGCGCCCACCACAGCGCGGCCGACCTGCAGCGGCTCGGACTGGTCAACCGCGTCACCACACAAGAGGCCATGCTGCCCATGGCGATGGAGCTCGCGGCCCAAGTGGCAACGCGCTCACGCGGTGCGACGACGCGCCTGAAACGCCTGCTCACGACGCAGTTGCAAACGCAGCTGGAAAAGGCGCTGGATCTGGAAAACCAGGCCGCCATGGCCTGCTTCGCCGACCCCGAGACGGCACAGCGCATCGCCCGTTTCACCGAGCAGCGGCTGTAGCGGACGCGCCCGCTCAATACCCGAGCGCCAACCCGGTATTGCGGCGCGGATCGTTGGCGCCGTAGAAGCGGTTATTGGCAACCGGCTTGCCACCGAGTGAGGGGGCACCGACCATGATCGCCACCAGATGGTTGGCGGGCGGCGCATCACCGAGCTGGTGCCCCATGCCGAGCAGGATCTTGCGCGTGTCGGGGCTGAGTCCAAAGGCTTCCACATAGGTCAGATCGGGCAGCCACTGCTGATGAAAACGCGGCGCGTCCACCGCCTCCTGTACATTCATGCCATAGTCGATCACATTGAGGATGGTGTGCGTGACGGCGGTGATGATGCGGCTGCCGCCCGGCGTGCCCAGCACCATGACCGGCTTGCCGTTCTGGCTGACGATGGTCGGGCTCATGGAACTCAGCGGCCGCTTGCCCGGTGCGATGGCGTTGGCCTCACCCTGAACCAGGCCGTAGATGTTGGGCACGCCGATCTTGACCGTGAAGTCGTCCATCTCGTTGTTCAGCAGCACGCCGGTTCCGGCAGCGGTAACCCTGGCACCAAACCAGTTGTTCAGGGTGTAGGTGACGCCCACGGCATTGCCGTCCTTGTCAACAATCGAATAGTGCGTGGTGTTGTTGCCCTCGTGCGGTTCGACGCCGGGCTTGAGGTCCTTGGAGACGCCGGCCCTGGCCGGATCAATGGCGGCGCGGATCTTGGCCGCGTAGCCCTTGTCAAGCAGACGCTCCAGCGGGTTCTTCACAAAATCGGGATCGCCCAGGTAGCTGTTGCGATCCAGGTAAGCGTGGCGCATGGCCTCGATCTGGTAATGCACGGCCTGCGCCGAGCGAAAGCCCATGGCCTTGAGCGGATAGCCTTCAACGATATTGAGGATCTCGCAGATCACGACACCCCCCGAGCTTGGTGGCGGCGCCGACACGATGTGATAGCCGCGGTAATCGCACTCCACCGGCGCCATCTCGCGCACGCGGTACTGATCCAGGTCGGCCTGGCTGATGATGCCCTTGCCAGCGGTGCTGGCTGCCACCAGCGCCTGCGCGACCGGCCCCTTGTAGAAACCATCCGCGCCCTTGCGGCTGATAAGCTTCAAGGTCTTCGCCAGGTCTTTCTGCACCAGTTTCTGACCGCTCCGCAAGGGCTCACCCTGGTTCAGAAAAATGGCGGCCGACGGCGCGTCGGCGCGAAAGTCCTCGGTGGCGGTCTGGAACAGTTCGGCGTCGCCCTGCTGCAACGCAAAGCCGCGCTCAGCCAGCTTGATCGCCGGTGCCATCAGCGCGGCGCGCGACAGCGTGCCGTATTTGGCGCGCGCCAGCTCCAGACCAGCAACCGATCCCGGCACCCCCACGGCCAGATAGCCATTGATGCTCAAGCCCTCGATGACCTTGCCGCCGGCATCGAGGTACATGTTGGCGCTCGCCGCCAACGGCGCCTTCTCGCGGAAATCAAGAAAAGTCCTGCGCCCGTCGGCCAGTTGCAGCGTCATGAAACCACCGCCGCCGAGATTACCGGCGGCCGGATACACAACAGCCAGCGCGTAACCGACCGCGACCGCCGCGTCGATGGCATTGCCGCCTTTCTTCAACACATCAACGCCGATCTGCGTCGCCAGATGCTGGGCCGTGACGACCATGCCGTGCTCGGCCGCCACCGGCGCAACCGAGGCCGCGTGGCCACTGGCACAGCAAAGAATAGCGACGCTGCCGAACAGGGCCAGGCGCGAGGGAAAGCGGAATTTCATTGTGATTCTCTTCGTGACAAAGTCGAGTTGTCACGCCAGAGGCGTGACTCCGCTGCTCACTGTAGCAGGGAGTCCCATAGCGCCCGTAACCCGAATGAAGCCGAAGGCGCAATACGGGGACACCTTGGCGTTGTTAATCCCGTATTGCGCTGCGCTCCATACGGGCTACCCCGCTACGCCGTGCAACGTCGAACCGCAGAGAGTCACCCTGCGTCGCTGCCCAACGCCGCCGCGTGCATGGCGACCAGGCGCGAACGCTGCAACTTGCCGGTGGCGGTCAACGGCAAGACGTCGACCCAATGCACCCAGCGCGCTCGCCGATACGGCGGCAGCGCGGCCATCGCATTGGCGATGCGCTGCTGCGCCAATTCCCGCTGCCCCGGCGCCGCAATGGCCAACAGTGACAGTGCGGTCAACCCTTCCGGCGTGGTCACGCCGACGCAGGCCAGTTGCGAAACGCTGCTGCCCGCGGCAGCGGCCAGTGCCTGCTCGACCCACAACGTGCTGACCCAGCGCCCGCTGATCTTGAGCATGTCATCGATGCGCCCGGCAAATTCAAGCTTGGCGTCGGCGCGGCGCAAAAACATGTCGCCCGGGCTATACCAGCCGTCGTGAAAGCCATCGGCCTGCGCCTGCGGCCGCTGCCAGTAACCGAGCGCGACCGCGCTACTGCGCAACCAGATGCGCTGCGGCAGTTCCGGATCGGCCTCGGGCGCAAAGCGCAATTCAGTTTGCGGCGTGGTCTGCAGCAGGCCGCTGTCGTCCTGGCTGTAAAGCATCAGGCACAGGGTTTCGGAGGTACCGTAACCGCTCACAATGCCCGCGCCCGTGGCCGCTCGCCAGCCCTGGCGCACGCGCGCCGGCAGGCTCTCACCGGCCGAAACAAAGTAACGGATGCCCTGCCCGGCCAACTGCGGTGCAATGCCGTCCTGCAGCATCTTGCTATAGAGCGTCGGCACGCAAAACACCAGTGTCGGCCGGTGCTGGCGCACCATCGCCAATACGCCCTGCGGGTCGGGCCAGTGCCGGTCCAGGATCACGGTGGCGCCAGCCCGCAAGCCAGCGAACAGGCTATTGCCCAGCGCGTAAGCGAAGAACAGTTTGGAACTCGCATAGAGCCGGTCCGCCGCGCTCAGTTGCAGGATGCCGCGCGCAAATGAATCGGGCCGCAATGCCGTGCGCTGCGCATGCACCACGCCCTTGGAGACACCAGTGGTGCCCGAGGTGCCGATCCACAGCACGGGGGCTTGCTCGTCCTGCAGCACCGGATCCATTTCTTGCGCAGCGCTGAGTTCGTGCGCCCAGTTCGAATCATCCGTGCCGCCGACAAGCAGCGTCGGCGCCTGCGCCATGCCGGCCAGCAGTTGCGTGAGCGAGACCGCACTGTCGGCCTCACACCAGACAAAGCGCACTTCGCTCTCCATCAGGATCGGCGCCAGTTCTGTCGGTGCCAAGCGTGGGTTGACACCGATGACCACGCCACCGGCCCAGATCACACCCAGATAGGCCACCACCCAATCGATGCTGTCGGGCGCGGTGATGATGACCCGATCCTGCGGCTGCAAGCCAAGCCTGTGCCAGGCACCGGCCGCGCGCCGCACCTGCTGGCGCAGCGCGTCGTAGGTCACCGTCTCGCTGCCGCATTCGAGCGCCGTGGCCTGCGGCGCGCCGGCCTGCAGCAAGGTCTGGGCGGCGTTCATGGGCAACGGCGAAAACCTATTCGTCATTGAGAGCCCATCCTCGTCTTTGCGAGGCCGCAGGCTCGGTACCCCAGGTTGTCATGCCGGACTTGATCCGGCATCCATCGGTATGCGCAACATGGATTGCGGGTCAGGCCCGCAATGACAAGGTCCGGAGTCATGGTCTGAATGCAGTTTCGGCCGCGCAAATGAGGACCTCGCGCCAACGAAGATAACGGCACAGCAGCGGCGTTTACTTGTCGTACTGGTTCAGCAGCGCCTTCGCCGATTCCAGCAACTGTTTGCCGTCGCCGCCTTTGGCTGCCACATCCTTCATCCAGTCCTGCGCCACGCCTTCGGTCGCTTTTTCCCAGCGCTGGTATTCGGCAGCAGTGAGCACGTTGACGACATTGCCGCGATCGGTTGCCGCCTTGCGGCCCGGCTCGATCGTGCTGTCCCAGACGCGTCCAGCCCAGGCCGAGGCTTCAGCGCCGCTATTGGCGTCGATCACTTTCTTCAGGTCGGCCGGCAGGCTGTTGTACTTAGCCTCGTTCATGGCGACAACGAAGATCGTGTTCGACATCTTGCGCTGGCCCGGACCGGTCTCGGTGTGGAACTTGGTGACCTCATGCACCTTGATGCCGGGCACCACTTCCCAGGGCAGCGAGGCGCCATCGACCACACCCTTGGAGATCGCCTCCTGCACCTGCGGCGCGGGCATCTGGATCGGCGTCGCGCCCAGGGCGGTGAGCATGCGGGTGCCGATGCGCGTGGGGGCACGCACCTTGAGGCCCTTGAGGTCTTCGAGCGTCTTGACCGACTTGTTGGCAAAGTGCAGCTCGGCGCCGTCGTGCACGTGCGCCATCAAAATTTTCGTGCCCTTGAATTCGTCGAGTGAGTTCTTCTGCACGTATTCCCAGAACGCGCGGCTGCCGCCTTCGGCACTCTTGATCATGAACGGCAGCTCGAACACCTCGGACTTGACGAAGCGTCCGGCCTGGTAGGTTGGAACGGTCCAGACGATGTCGGCCACGCCGTCCTTGGCCTGGTCGAACAATTGCGGCGGCGTACCGCCGAGTTGCATGGCCGGATAGATCTGGCACTTGATGCGGTTGTTCGATTCCTTGGCCAGTTTCTCGCACCAGGGGCCGAGCAGCAGTTTTTGCGAGGTCGCGTTCGGCGCCAGGAAATGGTGGATCTTGAGCGTCACGTCCTGCGCCCAGGCGCCGCCGGCACCAAGGGCCAGCACGGTGGCGGCCAACACGGGGGTCAATGTCTTGCGGATCTGCATGTCGAATCTCCTCATTGTTTTGGGTGGGAAACAGGGTGAAAAAAATCAGGCGCCGAAGGTGCGCACCAGGTAGAGCGAAATGACCGGGAAGAACACCAGCAGCGTGATGCGGATGAAGTCCGAAAGCAGGAACGGGATGACGCCCTTGAAGGTGTCCATCAGCGGCACATCGACGGCAAGGCGGTTGATGACGTAGACGTTCATGCCCACGGGAGGATGGACCAGGCCGATCTCGACCACCATCAGCGCCAGAATGCCAAACCAGATCGACTTGTCACCCTGCGCCAGGCCGAAGAAATCAAGGCCCATGATCATCGGGTAGAAGATCGGGATCGTCAGCAGGATCATGGCCAGTGAGTCCATGACGCAGCCGAGCAGGATGTAGATCACGAGGATCATCGCCATCACGAGCAGCGGCGACATGCCGCTGTTCTTGACCCACTCCGCGAGCTCTACCGGCATTTGCGAGATCGCCAATGCCGAGTTCATCATGTCGGCGCCGAGCAGCACGAGAAAGATCATGGCCGTGGCCGTCGCCGTGCCAAGCAAGGTCTTGCGGATCTCCTCCATGCCCATATTGCCCGACAGCAGCGCCAGGATGCCGCAGGAGGCCGCGCCAATGGAGGCCGCTTCGGTCGGATTGGCCCAGCCGCCGTAGATGCCGACGATGACAACCACAAACACCAGCAGCACCGGCAGCACTTCGAACAGGCAGCGCAGACGCTGCGACCATGGCACACGTGGACCGGCCGGGCCGGCTTTCGGATCGAGCGTAACCACGATCTGCACCACCAGCATGTAGCCGAGCATGGCAATGATGCCCGGCAGCACGGCGGCCATGAACAGTTTGCCGATTGACTCCTGCGTCAGGATGGCGTAGATCACGAGTGGCACCGACGGCGGAATCATGATGCCCAGCGTGCCGCCGGCAGCCAACGACCCGGTCGCCAGCGAACCCGAGTAGCCATAACGCCGCAGTTCGGGCAGAGCAACCTGGCCCATGGTGGCGGCCGTTGCCAGTGACGAGCCGCAGATCGCGCCAAAGCCGGCACAGGCGCCAATCGCCGCCATCGCAATGCCGCCCTTGCGGTGGCCGATGAAGGCGCTGACAAACCTGAACAGAGAGCGGCTTAAGCCCCCGTGCGTGGCGAACTGTCCCATTAGCAGGAACAGCGGAATCACGACCAGGTCGTAATTGGACAGCCGCGCATAGGCCAGGTTCTTGAGCGAGTTCAGCAGCACGCCGCTCTGACCGCCGGTGAGGTAGAGATAACCACCACCACCCGAAATGAACATGGCAACACCGATCGGTACCCGCAGCACCAGCATCGTGAGCAGGAAGCCGAAGATCACAAACCCGAGCTGGGTGCCGCTCATGGCTTTTCCCCGCCGCGGGTCCAGGGCTGGCAGCACATGTAGAAACCGGCCAGTGCCAGCAGCACAAAACTCGGCACCATCAGCGCCTGCGCCAGCCAGACTGGCAGTTCGAGGATGGCCGAGGTCTCGCCCGCTTCTTTCAGGCTGATGGCACCTGCCGCCGTGCGCCAGGCCAGTAGCGCACCGAGCAGGCCGACCAGCAGGGAGCCAATGGAATCGAGCACCAGACGCCGGCTGCTGGTCATGTTGGCGGTGAAGAAGTCGACCTTGACGTCGCCATGCACCAAATGGCAATAAGCAAAGAAAGCGGCCGAGGCAAAGGCCGAAGACAGCTGCAGCAGTTCCACATCACCTGGCACCGGGGCGTTGAACAACTTGCGCCCGACGATTGACACCACCGACATCAGCACCAGCGCAACGAACACCAGACCACCGCCGAAGGCAAACCATTTCGCCAGCGCAAACAACAGGCGCCCATAGGGACCCCGGTGTTGATCGGCAGGCGGCGGCTCAGGGACTGAAGTCTCTTCTTGCATTCTTGTCTCCTACTGTCCTTTTGGATTCCTGGCAAACGCAAACTGGTACAGCAATGCCGGAATTGTCTTTGTGGCTGCATGGTACATCAACATTGCGCGCCGCCAAGCGTTGATCAGGATGATTTTTCGGACGCGGGCAAAGCCTGGCGCGCGCAACTTTACCCACACGACATGCAGCGCAAGCTTGCAATTGCTAAGCTCGCCACCAACTTGACGCTAGTCAGGCCTTCACGCTTTACAGGAAACACCCATGAAACAGAGATCTTTCATCAACCGCGCCGGAATCTGGCTGGTCCTCGCCTTCTTCCTGAGTTTCGGCTTTGCCATGGCGCAATCCGAGCCCAGCATCAACCAGGTCTATGCCACAGCACAGGCCGGCAAGCTCGACGAAGCACAAGTCATGATCCAGCAGGTGCTGGTCACGCATCCGAAGAGCGCCAAGGCGCATTTCGTGCAAAGCGAACTCTATTCACGCCAGGGCAATTTGCCCCGTGCGCGCGCGGCCTTGGCGCAAGCCGAGAGCCTGGCGCCCGGACTGCCGTTTGCCAAACCGGAAGCGGTGCAGACCCTGCGCGCACAACTCGCCGCCCGCAGCACACCCACCAGTTCCAAGCGCGCCGTAGCGCCGGAACGTGCGCCCGACACGCCGGCGGCGTCCTTCTCCTGGGGCCTGCCGCTGCTGCTGGCCGGTGGCGTGATCCTGCTCGGTTACTTTATGTTCCGCCGCCGTCCGCCCGCAGCCTTTGAACAGCAGCCGGTCTACGCCGCACCCAACGGCATGACGGGCCCGCAGACCTTCGGCATGGGCGCTGGCACGGCGATGCAGCCGGCCTACGGTCAGCCTGGTTACGGTCAACCGGCCTATGGCCAGGCGCCGGGCACGGGCCTCGGTGGTCGCATCATGGGTGGTGTTGCCACCGGTCTGGCCGTCGGCGCCGGCGTAATGGCAGCCGAAGCGATTGGCCGCAACCTGATGGGCCACAACAACCAGCCAAGCAGCGGCTTCGACAACGGCAACCGCAACAGCGACCCGGCGTTCGACCGCAATGCCGACATGGGTGGCCAAAACTTCGGCCTCAACGACAGCAGTTCCTGGGATGACGGTGGCTCGGCGGACGTCGGCGGCGGCGGCGACTGGGACAACTGACAGGAACTGACAGGGTTTACCCGAGGCGACAACTGTCGCCTGCCTGACCGCGACACCTGTC
>CAIXNB010000160.1 GCA_903920695.1 uncultured beta proteobacterium | reverse complement strand
TCTGGCGCAGCCACCCGGAACCGTGCGCGGGCAGATTCGCCTGACCGAGCAGGGTGAGGTGATCGGCTCCAAATACGCGAATCCCGAAATTGGCCGGCGCAACCTGGAGACCCTGGTCGCCGCCACGCTCGAAGCAACGCTGCTGCAACCGACCAAGTCCGCGCGCGACGCCTTTTTGCAGGTCGCCACCGAACTGTCGCAACTGAGCATGGCGGCCTACCGCAAACTGGTTTACGAGACACCAGGTTTCACCGAGTATTTTTTTGATTCGACCCCGATCCGCGAAATCGCCGAGCTCAACATCGGCTCGCGCCCGGCGTCCCGCAAGTCAAATCAAAAAATCGAAGACCTGCGCGCCATTCCCTGGGGTTTTAGCTGGGGCCAGTGCCGGCTGACGCTGCCGGGCTGGTACGGCTTCGGCTCGGCAGTCGAGCAGTTCCTGCAGCAGGACACACCACAGGCGCAGCACAAGCGCCTGGCCTTGCTGCAACAGATGTGCCGGCAATGGCCGTTCTTTCGAACCCTGCTCTCCAACATCGACATGGTGATGGCCAAAAGCGATCTGGCACTGGCCTCGCGCTACGCCGAACTCGTGAGCGACACCCGCCTGCGCAAGAAGATATTCAGCGCCATTGAACGGGAATGGCAGAGCACCACCCGCGCGCTGAGCCTGATCACCGGCGAGACGCAGCGCCTGGCCAACAACGTGGCCTTACAGCGCTCGATCCGCCACCGCTTTCCCTACATCGACCCGCTGCATCACCTGCAAGTCGAACTGATACGCCGCTACCGCGATGGTCAAACCGACGAGCGGATTCAGCGCGGCATCCACATCTCAATCAACGGCATTGCGGCCGGGCTCCGCAATACGGGTTAGCCCGCCACCAACTCCCGCACCGCCGCCAGTTGCCGGCGCGACACCGGCAGCGACTCGTCGAGCCCGCTGAGGCGCACAAACCAGGCTTCACCTTCGAGCGCGTCGTCCTGGCGCTCGAGTGCGCGCACGGCGCGTCGGGCCACCAGCGCATTGCGGTGAATGCGCAGGAAGTGCTGCGGGTACCTGGCCTCCAGTTCGCTCAACGAGCCTTCCAGGATAAGGCTGCGGGTCAGCGTGCGCACGGTGATGTATTTGAGCTCGGCCTTGAGGTACAAAACCTCGGCCAGCGGCACACGCTCGGTGCGGCCACGCTCTTGCACGATCAGCACCTCCGGCGCCAGTTCGGGCGGCGCTGCGCGTTCTGCCTGCAATGCCTTCTGCACTTTTTGCAGCGCCGCCTGCAGGCGCTCGCGCCGCACTGGTTTGGTCAGGTAATCGACCGCCGCCAGGTCAAAGGCCTGCAGCGCATGCTCAGCATGGGCGGTCACAAACACCACGGCTGGCGGCTTAGGTAGCGTGCGCAGGATGCGGGTCAGGGTCAGACCATCGGCACCGGGCATGTGGATGTCAATCAAGGCCACGTCAAACGCTTGCCGCTGCAGCCACTGCATGGCCTGCACCGCGTCGCCCGCCTCAGCTTCAACGCTGGCAGCCGGCGTTGTGCAATCTGCCAGCAGGGTGCGCAGGCGCACGCGCGCCTGCGGCTCATCGTCCACCAGCAGGACTTTCAGCGGCACTGGCGCATTCATGCCGGCACCTCAATCCGAACCTGAAATACACCGTCGCGCAAACCGCTCTTGAAATCACTCTGCACGTCGTGCAACAGCTTGAGCCGATCACGCACATTGGCCAGCGCTTGGCCGTGGCCCGGCGCGCCCGGCCCGGCCGGCACTGTGTTCGTCACCTTGATGACGACACGGCTACCGCGCCGTTGCGTCGAAATCCTGATCTGCGCGCCGGCCATACTGGGCTCGACGCCATGGCGCACAGCGTTTTCAACCAAGGGCTGCAACAACAAAGGCGGCAAGCGGGCGGCTGCAGCCTCGGAGTCAAGCACCCACTCGACCTGGATGCGTTCGCCAAAGCGCACCTGCTCGATCGCCAGGTAACGCTGGGCCAGCGCGATTTCATCGGCCAGCGTGACCGACTCATCGAGTTCGATCAGGGCATGGCGAAACAGATCACTCAAATCTTCCAACAAGGTCTCGGCCTTGGCCGGCTCGGCGCGCACCAGCGCAATCGCCGTGTTGAGCGTATTGAACAGAAAGTGCGGCCGGATGCGTGCCTGCAACTCGCTCAGACGCGCGGCGGTGGCAGCTGGCATCCTGCCGCGCGCGCGCAGCATCAGCGCCGCCACCAGCACGGCCGACAACAGCGCGCCACTACAGGCACTGGCCAACCACGGCGCTGGCTCCAGCAAACCCGCCAGGTACAACATGCCACAGCCGTACACGCCGGCCACGGCGCCCAACAGCACGCCCGCGACCTGTTGCGCGCTGCTTCCCAGACGCGCTAACACCTTTTTCAGGCTGCAGGCCGAGATCAACCAGACCAGCGTGGCGGGCAATGCGCCGGCGGTGAACAGCGACCAACGGTTTAGCCATTCCAGCAATGAAGCCGCGCCAAACAGCGTCGCCACCGCCAGCACCAACTCGACAAACAGCACCGCCCTGAGCACGACGCCCACCTGGCAGGCGTCAAATACCAGCACCCGCGCCGGCGCCACCTCGGCCGGCTCGGGTGCGAGTTCCTGGAAGGTCGATAAAATTTGTGTATCTTTCATTAATGCGCGTGCTGCCCGGTGTTGATCATGTTGCCACCATCCGCCCGATTATTGATGATTCCCTGTTGCAACACCTTCCTCCCTGAACGGCCATCGAAAGCCGACGCCCCCTGTCATGTCACACAATCAATTTGACAAAAAATCGCAAGCCTGGTCAGCCCTGTTCTCCGAACCGATGAGCGATCTGGTCAAACGCTACACCTCGAGCGTCGATTTTGACAAGCGCCTGTGGCAGGCCGACATCACCGGCTCGCTGGCGCATGCAGAAATGCTGGCGGCGCAAGGCATCATCTCCGAAACCGACCATGCCGCCATCGAGGACGGCATGGGCACCATCCGCAGCGAGATCGAGGCCGGCGCTTTCGAGTGGAAGCTCGATCTGGAAGACGTGCACCTCAACATCGAGGCGCGCCTGACGCAACTCGTCGGCGACGCCGGCAAGCGCCTGCACACCGGGCGCAGCCGCAACGACCAGGTTGCGACCGATGTGCGACTCTGGCTGCGCGACGAGATCGACCTGATCATCGCGCTGCTGAGCGACCTGCAGAAAGCCCTGCTTGATGTCGCCGAGAAGAACGTCGATGTCATCCTGCCCGGCTTCACGCACCTGCAGGTGGCGCAGCCGATCAGCTTTGGCCACCACATGTTGGCCTACGTCGAGATGTTCAGCCGTGACGCCGAGCGCATGGCTGAGGTGCGCCGGCGCACCAACCGCCTGCCGCTGGGCGCTGCCGCATTGGCCGGCACCAGCTACCCGCTCGATCGCGAACGCGTCGCCAAGACGCTGGGCATGGTCGACGCGCAAGGCCGGCCGCAGGTCTGCCAGAACAGCCTGGACGCCGTCAGTGACCGCGACTTTGCCATCGAATTCAGCGCCGCCGCCGCCCTGTGCATGGTGCATGTGAGCCGCCTGTCGGAAGAGCTTGTCTTGTGGATGAGCCAGAACTTCGGCTTCATCAAAATTGCCGACCGCTTCACCACGGGCAGCTCGATCATGCCGCAGAAGAAGAACCCCGATGTGCCCGAACTCGCGCGCGGCAAGACCGGGCGCGTGGTCGGCCACCTGATGGGCCTGCTGACCCTGATGAAGGGCCAGCCGCTGGCTTACAACAAGGACAACCAGGAAGACAAGGAGCCGCTGTTCGACACGATCGACACACTCAAGGACACGCTGCGCATCTTCTGCGAGATGGTCGGCGGCCAGCTCAATGCGGCCACGGGCGAAAAGGAGGGCGGCATCAGCGTCAACGCGCAGGCGATGGAACAGGCCGCCGCGCGCGGCTACGCCACCGCCACCGACCTGGCCGACTACCTCGTGAAGAAGGGCCTGCCATTTCGTGACGCACACGAGACCGTGGCCCACGCCGTCAAGGCCGCGATCTCGCACCAGGTCGATCTGTCGGAGTTGCCGCTGGCCGTGTTGCAGCAGTTCAACCCGAGCATCGAAAAAGACGTGTACGACGTACTCTCGCTGCGCGGCTCGCTCAATGCCCGCGACATCTTGGGCGGCACGGCACCAAACCAGGTGCGCGCCCAGATTGCGCGGCAGCGGGCACGGCTGGGGTAAGCGTTCTCAAAGCCCCAATGCCAATCCCGTATTGCGCTGCGCTGCGCTGCATACGGGCATCGTCATGACGAGAAGATCAACGGCCTCAGAGTTCCAGCACCGAATCGAGCCCCCGATGCACACCAACCAGCGTGCCCACCTTGCGGATCGCGAGCAGCGCGCCGTCGGCGTAGGGACGCGCGCTGGTGCCGGCGTCGTGGCGGATCGTCAGGCGCTGATCGGGCATGCCGAAGATAACCTCGGCGCCAATGACGTAACCGGGCAGGCGGATCGAATGCACCTGGGTGCCGCTGACCGTCGCGCCGCGCGCCTCAACCGGGCCGATGGTCTGGTTCAAAGCAAGCGTCGGCGCTGGCTCGCGCACCTGCGACAGGCGAAACGCCAGTTCACGCGCCGTGCCGCTCGGGGCGTCGATCTTGTCGTCGTGCGCGTAGTCGATGATCTCCCACTGCGGAATCAGGCGCGCCGCCGCCTGCGCAAACTTCTGCAACAGCACCACGGTCAGGGCAAAATTGCCGCAGGCCAGCACACCGCGCTGGCGCTCACGCGCAACAGCGTCGATCTGCGCAAAATCGCTCTCGCTCAGGCCCGAGGTTCCCACCACCACGTGCGCGCCGTGTTCGAGCGCCTGCAGGATATTGGCCTTGGCACTATCGGGCTTGGTGTACTCGACAAAGACATCGCAGCGATGAGCGAGCGCCTCAGCAGCGGTCGCACAAACCGGTGCCTTGAGCAGCGGCTCGCGCAACACATCACCGAGGACGCGCCCCGCCTGCTTGCGCGCCACTGCCGCCACCAGTTCAAGATCGGTCGTCTTCGCAATCGCGCGCGCCAGTTCCGAACCAGCCCAGCCGGTCGCGCCGGCCAGACATACTTTGAGTGCCATGAAGTTTCCTTTCAAATCGGGATGCAAGCACTATAGCGCCGGGGCATTGCAAGCCTCCTTTGTGATCGACCGAAGCTGTGCACGGCCCATGTCGGTTCCGACGCCAGCAAACGACCGCAAAATTGAAGAAAATCCGTCCTCTAAACTGAGCCGCCCGCCCATCCAACGAAAGCGACAAAATGATCAAGTTGCACTACTTCCCCAGCACCGCCAGCATGGCCCCGCACATTGTTCTGGAGGAAACGGGTATCCCGTTTGAGTTGGAGAAAATTGATCGGGAAGGTGGCGAACTCAATTCCGTCGCCTACCGCAAACTTAATCCGAACGGCCTGATTCCGGTGCTTGAGGATGGGAACCTCGTTCTGTATGAAACAGCGGCCATCTGCCTGCACTTGGCGGACACCCATCCTGCGGCTGGACTCATTCCTGCGCTCGGAACGACTGAACGTGCCCAGTGTTACAAGTGGCTGAGCTGGCTGTCTACAACGCTGCAGCAGACGCTGATTGTCTATTTCTATCCTGAGCGCTGGGCGACGCAGGCCGACGCAGTGATCCAAATACAAGCGCACGCCGCGCGCAAGGTTCGCTTGCTGCTGGAGCAAATCGACACGCAGCTTGCCAGCCACCAAGGTCCATGGCTGATGGGCGACTGCTACGGCTTGCCGGACATCTACGCGATGATGCTGTGCCGCTGGACTCGAAATATTGAAGGGTCGAAAGCCAAAGACATTCCTCGCATCAATGATTGGCTGCAACGCGTACTGGAGCGCCCGGCAGTCAGACGCGTATTCGAGCGTGAGGGTTTGCCGCAACCGTGGGTATAAGTCCTGCCACCGATAGGCTGCCCTTGGCTTGTTGGCAGCCACGCGGCGTGCAAGTCTGCGTTTAACCGGTGTCGGCCAAGCTCCCATTCCTCTCAAGGACATCGAGCCACCCGAGGCTTTACGCGGACTAAGTAGTTCCCCCTGCGTAGTTCCCACATGCAAGCAAGCGCCACAACGCCCTGATAATCACGCGTTGGATTTCCCGTCAAATGGCCCTAGCGACGATCGCGCACGATACAGCGCGGCGTGACGCTGATACATGCTTGGTCCACCTTGGTGTGAGGCCGAGCAAAGTCCAAACAAGATAGATGAACGATGAATAACGCAAATTTGATGAGGGGTCTGGTCCTCATGGCCATTGGCCTGCTCTTTGGCCTGGGGTCCTTGAATTACCAGATAGGCAACTTCAGCCGGTCCGGCCCCGGCCTGTTTCCGCTTGTGGTGAGTTGCATGCTGTTCCTGATCGGCCTGATCAGCGTTGTGCGTTCGCGCTTCGTCAAACCCGTAGCCTTGAATTACAACTTGAAGAACATAGCGCTCATTCTGTCGGGCCTGTGCGGGTTCACGCTGATCTCCCAGCACATCAACATGATTCTCGGCATCGTGTTCCTGGTGTTTTGCGTCTCGTTTGCCGGCACTTCATATTCGGTAGTGCGCAACCTGAAAATAGCAGCCGGCCTGATTGTCGTGGCCTTCATGTTTCGCAATCTACTGGGTCTGCAACTCCCCTTATTCTGATGGAAATCCTGAACAACCTCGCGTTTGGTTTTGAACATGCGCTGACCCTGCATAACCTCATGTATTGCGCCATTGGGTGCATGGTGGGAACACTGGTGGGGCTATTGCCTGGACTGGGCCCACTGTCGACCATCAGCTTGTTGCTGCCCTTGACCTATTCGATCCCCACCGATGGTTCGCTCATCATGCTGGCCGGGATTTACTACGGCGCTCAATACGGCGACAGCGTGAGCGCCATCACCATGAAGATTCCGCATGCCAGCAGCATCGTGGCTTGCATCGATGGTTACCAGATGACGCTCAACGGCAAAACCGGCCTGGCCTTGTTCACCGCAGGCATTTCCAGCTTCATTGGTGGCACCGTGGCCATTGTGGTGCTGGCGACGCTGGCTCCGACACTGGGCGAGGTGGCCTTCCTGTTTGGCCCGGCCGATTACTGTGCCCTTATGTTGTTCGGCTTCATGTGCGTGAGCTTTGTTACCACCGGCAGTCTGCTCAACGGTCTTGCGATGGCCTTTATCGGCGTGCTGCTGGGGGTGGTTGGCACGGATGTGAACAGCGGGACGGCGCGCTTTACCATGGACATGCCCTTTCTGATGGATGGCATTGGCCTGATCAGCATCGCTCTGGGTTGCTTTGGTATTGCCGAGGTCGTTAAAAATCTCGACAGCGGCAGTCAGCTCACGCCCTTCAACGGCAAGATCAAGCTGATGCCGACCTGGCCTGAGTTCAAGCGCATTATTCCGAGCGCCTTACGTGGCAGCGTGATTGGCTCGGTCTTGGGTCTGTTGCCTGGCGGGGGGCCCACCATCGCCCAGTTTGCAGCGTATGCCGTTGACAAGCGTTTTAGCAAATACAAAGACGAAATCGGCCACGGCGCCATTGAAGGCGTTGCCGGCCAGGCTGCCGCTGATGAAGCGGCCGCGCGCACCAGTTTCATTCCCCTCATGGCAATTGGCATTCCCGAGAACGCCGTCATGGCGCTGATGATGGGCGCCTTCATCATCAAGGGCATCCAGCCCGGCCCCAACATGATTGGCGAGCACCGCGACTTGTTCTGGGGACTGGTGGCCAGCATGTGGGTGGGCAACTGCTTTTTGGTCATCCTCAACGTACCCTTGGTGCGCTACTGGCTGTCGGTGTTCAAAATTCCCTTCAACGTGCTGTTCCCGTCGATTCTTTTCTTCTGCTGCATCGGCACATACAGCATCAACAACAACCTCGACGACATTTACATCACGGCCCTTTTCGGCTTCATCGGCTATATTTTCATGCGCCTGAAACTCGATCCGGCGCCGCTCATGCTGGGCTTCATACTGGGCCCCATGCTGGAGGAAAACTTTCGGCGTGCCCTGCTCATCAGCAGGGGAAATTTCAGCGTTTTCATCACACGCCCCATTAGTGGCACCTTGCTTGGCTTGATTGCAATCTTCATCCTGTGGCAGACGTTGACGTTCTTTTACCAGTCAAGAAAGCTCCCCGCTCCTGCAATCGTATGAATGGCGAGTCTTGCCTTTGCGTTCAAAGGTGAATCGCAGGAGATAGGCTGGCCGGTAACCGGTCATCCAAATTGATCCGCTGTCGGAGTCCTATTGATGTCTCCGAAATTCATGACACCGCCGAACGACAGTGGATACAGCGTTGTCATTGCGGCCCCGGATCAAGTCCGGGGTTTCAGCACCCGCAATCCATGGATGCCGGATCTAGTCCGGCATGACAGCCCCTGCCTTTCTGCGCGTCACGATTTATGGAAAGCTCAGTAGGTTGAATTTGCGCCGGGTGCGAGGCACAGGTATGTCATGGTCTGCTTTCTTCGGTTAGGTCTTGTGGCCTTCGATCCGTGCCCGATCAAACAGCATGGTTTCCAAGGCATCGAATGCATAGCGCATGACCGCAGCTGTGTAAGGATAAGTGGCGAGTGGGTCTGCCGCATGAACCAGACCGCGACTGTCCACTTCAAAAACCAGCAGCCGCCCATCCCTGCTTTCAGCGCAATCTATGGCAGGCATAGGGCACGGCATCGATCAGCACAATCCTGAGCTTTCGGGAATGGCCGTCGTCGGACTGGTAATCAACATACTCGGCGGCGTAATAGGCTTCGCAGGGAAAGGATGCATAGTAGCTTGCCAGCTCGCTCGAACCGTCAATGCGCAGCAGGGCCGGCAGTGCAAGAACCTTTGGCAAGTTCATTTCCACCAAGGTAATGGGCGTGCCGGTCAAGCGGTAGCCTTCTGGCTGGCGACGCGCTTCCTGTTTCATCTGCTTTTCGCCAACGGCAATACACCCATGGCATGGCGCGACCGAGTTGTGCGGATCATAGGCCGGCTCCGTCGCCTTGAATTTTCGCCGGTTGACAGGTGTTGGTATCTCACGATTGCTTTTTTCGAAGTCGCTTCTGGCGCAGTCAGAGGTCAATGCTGCGACAGCGGCATTGCTGCCATATTTCAAAGACCGATTATCGCGATGACAAATGAAATATTGCGCTTGCGGTTCTCCTGCACGTAGCGGGACCGGCTTATGGGGACGTGTTGCATCGCTCATCCACGAACCGGACAGATGACTTGCTATAAACCGGATAAGTCATTGACTCCCGACACAGTGGGTGAGGAAACTTGCTGCTGAAATCCACCGTACACTAAAATGAAACTGGTTTCAGAACATTCTGAAACCCTCACCTGATTTCAAATGGCTGCCAAAAAAATTCTTCCGTCAGTCCCAGCGGTTCGATCTGCCGCGCGCGCCACGATTGCTGATGTGGCGCGCGCGGCCGGGGTCTCCAAGGCGACCGTCTCACGCTTCCTGAATCACCGGGACAGACTGCTGAGCAAGGATATTGCAACGCGGGTCGAAGTGGCAGTTGCCGCACTCGATTACAGCCCAAGCCCGATGGCGCAAGCGCTCAAACGTGGCCGTTCACGCCTGATCGGATTGGTGGTGGCCGACGTGACCAACCCGTTCTCGGTCGCCGTATTGCGCGGCGCCGAAAAAGCCTGCCAGGAAGCCGGCTACCTGCTGATGCTGTTCAACCTTGGCAATGACGGCCAGCGTGAGCGTGAAGCAATTGAAGCGCTGACCGCCTACCAGGTCGAAGGCTTCATCCTCAACACGCTGGGCCATGATGGCGGCGCCTCGGCCAATGCCGCGCGCCACGGCCGCCCGGTGGTACTGGTGGACCGGCGGCATCACGACATGCAGGCCGATTTCGTCTCGCTGGACAACGCTGGCGCCGTGCGCCTGGGTGCGCGCCACCTAGGGGATGCCGGCTACCGGGAACTGCTGTTTGTCTCGGAACCCATCAAGAACGTGAGCTCGCGCGAGGAACGCGCTGCCGCATTTCGCGCCTACATCGGCGAGTCGGCAGCGGCCAAGGCCGGCCTGCGCGGTAAAAGCTTCGAGAGTGCGGTGGATGACGAGGCGGGACTGGATCAGGCGCTGCGCGCACTGTGCCAGCGCGCCAGAACCGGCCGGCCCGGCGTGCTCACCAGCAACGCCGTCGTCACGCTGCGCGTGGTCGCATCGCTGGCGCGCCTGGGCTTGCAGCTGGGTGTCGACGTCGGTCTGGTGGGTTTCGACGATACCGAATGGTCGCCCTTTGTCGGACCGGGTCTGAGTACGATCGCGCAGCCCACCGACGAGCTGGGGCGCATTGCGGCGCTCTGCCTGATCGAACGGCTCAAGGGTCTGCAATTGCCGCCGCGCCAGATCCTGTTGGCCGGTACCCTGATGGTGCGCGGCTCCTCGCAGCCGGTACCCGCCTGAGGCTTATCAGGGTTTACCAGGATGACAAGACCCGAGAACTCACTTCTATAATTCACTGAAACCGGTTTCAGAAATACCTATCTTTCGACCTGCATTTCAGCGCTTCATGAACTACACGTTTCAATTCGGTGATGTCTTCGCTGCCTGGCCGCTGCTGGTCAAAGGCACGCTCAGCACGATTGAACTTTCGATGCTGGCCATGCTGATCGGCCTGCTGCTAGCCGTGCTGTGCGCGTGGGGCAAGACCGGCGGGCCACGACCGCTGCGCTGGCTGATCAATGTCTACATTGAACTGATCCGCAACACACCGTTCCTGGTGCAGTTGTTCTTCTTCTTTTTTGCGCTGCCGGCTCTGGGCTTGCGCTGGTCGGCCCACACGGCTGCGCTGACCGCCATGGTGGTGAATCTGGGCGCCTACGCCACCGAGATCATCCGCGCCGGCATCGAATCGATCCCGAAGGGACAGATCGAAGCCGCTCTCGCGCTCAACCTGAAACGCCACAAGATTTTTCAGTACGTGATCCTCAAACCCGCGCTGCGCACGGTCTATCCGGCGCTGACCAGCCAGTTCATCCTGCTGATGCTGAGCTCGGCCGTGGTGTCGGCGATCTCCGCCGACGACCTGACCTCGGTCGCAGCCAACCTGCAGTCGCAGACCTTTCGCAGTTTCGAAATCTACATCGTCGTGGCGGTGATCTACCTGGCGCTGGCGCTGTCGTTCTCTGCGCTGTTTCGCCTGATCTACCGCGTGGCGATCGACTACCCGGACCGTCGCTGATGCGTAGCTTTGGTTTTTCCGAATTCCTGTTCATCCTGGAGGCCGCCAAGTGGACCGTGGCGCTGTCCCTGATCGCCTTCATCGGGGGCGCCATCGGCGGCCTGATCATTGCGCTGTGCCGCACCTCCGACAAGCCAGTGCTGCGCACGCTCAGCAGCGGCTTCATCCAGGTCTTTCAAGGCACGCCGCTGCTGCTGCAGCTTTTTCTGGTGTTCTTCGGCGCGCCAATACTGGGTCTCGAAGTCAACCCCTGGCTGGCCGCCGGCATCGCACTGATCCTCAACAGCAGCGCCTTTCTGGGCGAGATCTGGCGTGGCTGCATCCAGGCGATCCCGGTCGGGCAATGGGAGGCCGCGCAAGCGCTCAACCTGCCCTACATGGCACGCATGCGCTACGTGATCCTGCCGCAGGCCGGGCGCATCGCGCTGGCGCCGACGGTCGGCTACATGGTGCAGATCATCAAGGGCACCTCGTTGGCAGCCATCATCGGATTTGCCGAGGTCACGCGCTCCGGGCAGATCATCAACAACGCCACCTTCCAGCCGCTGATTGTCTTCAGCGTCGTGGCTGGCATTTACTTCGTGCTGTGCTGGCCGCTGTCGCTACTGGCCGCCCGCATGGAGCGCCGCCAGAGTGCGGCGCAGGCGCGTTGATTCCCTGGCATTTTTCTCACCCTGTACCTGTTCAACCACCGGAGACTTCCTCATGTTCAAACCTCTGCAACGCCGCGTATTCACCAGCACCGTGCTGGCCCTGGGCCTGGCCACCACGCTGTCGGCCTGGACACCTCTCGCCAGTGCCCAAACAGCGGCTGAAATCAAAAAGAAGGGCGAAGTGACCATCGGCATGCTGGTCGATTTCCCGCCCTATGGCACGATGAACGCGAGCAACCAGCCCGATGGTTACGATGCCGACGTGGCGCGCCTGCTGGCCAAGGATCTGGGCGTCAAGCTCAATCTGGTGCCGGTCACCGGCCCGAACCGCATTCCCTTCCTGCTCACCAACAAGGTTGATCTGCTGGTGGCTTCGCTGGCCATCACGCCGGAGCGCGCCAAGCAGGTCCAGTTCTCCAAGCCCTACGCTGCCGCCAGCATCGTGCTCTACGGTGACAGGAAGGCCACGATCAAGAGCGCTGCCGATCTCAAGGGTAAGCGCGTCGGCGTGGCCCGTGCCAGCACGCAGGACGTGGCGCTGACCGCTGCCGCCCCTGAAGGTACCGAGATTCGCCGCTTTGACGATGACGCATCCGCCATGCAGGCCCTGATGTCGGGCCAGGTCGATGCCATCGGTTGCTCGACCACCGTGGCCGCGCAGATCGACAAACGCGCGCCGGCCAATTCATATGAGAACAAGTTCCTGCTGCGTCAGCAGGTTATGGGCATCGTGATGCGCCCTGGTCAGGCTGAACTGCTCAAGACGATCGACAACTTCGTTGACCAGAATACGGCCAACGGCGAGCTCAACAAGCTGTACCGCAAGTGGCTGGAAACCGACCTGCCCAAGATGCTGTAAACCGGATCGCTTTGTTCTCAATGGTGTTTTCATGACCGACGCAATGCTCTCCCCGAACCCGTCAGCCACGGCTGTCGAGCCCATCATCCGCATCGAAGCGGTGGACAAATGGTTTGGCAATTTTCAGGTGCTGACCGACATCAACCTGAACGTGCGCGCCGGGGAGCGCATCGTCGTCTGCGGGCCTTCGGGATCAGGCAAGTCCACGCTGATCCGCTGCATCAACCAATTGGAGACCGTGCAGAAGGGCCGCATCGTGGTCAACGGCATCGATCTGAGCGCGGGTGGGCGCAACGTCGGCTCAGTGCGCGAGGAAGTGGGCATGGTGTTCCAGCAGTTCAACCTGTTTCCGCACCTGACCATCCTGCAGAACTGCACGCTCGCGCCGATCCACTCACGCGGCCTCAAGCAGGACGCGGCCGAGGCCATCGCGATGAAATACCTGACGCGCGTGCGCATTCCCGAACAGGCCCACAAGTACCCGAGCCAGCTCTCGGGCGGCCAGCAGCAGCGCGTGGCGATTGCACGCGCCCTGTGCATGACACCGAAGATCATGCTGTTCGACGAGCCGACCTCGGCGCTCGACCCGGAGATGGTCAAGGAAGTGCTCGACACCATGATCAGTCTGGCCGAAGACGGCATGACCATGCTGTGCGTCACACACGAGATGGGCTTCGCGCGCAGCGTGGCGGACCGCGTGATCTTCATGGCCGACGGCCGCATCGTTGAGGAAGCGCCGCCGCAGGAGTTCTTCAGCAACCCGAAGCACGAAACCACGCGCAACTTCCTCGGGCAGATCCTCGATTCACAGCATGCACACTGAAGCGAGCACGCCGCTGCTGATTTCCCTGTCGGCCTTTGGCGCGGCCGAAGTGCGGCGCCATGGGCAACTGTGGTTCACTGAGCTTGCGCTGGCTGCCGGTGCCGATGGTGTTGAGGTGCGCAGCGAACTGCTGGTCGATGCCGAACGCGAACTCCCCGCTATCGCCAGTGCCGTGCGCGCGGCAAACAAACAACTGGTCTATTCAAGCGCCGACTACCTCTGGAACGCCGACGGCAGGCTTGACCTCGGCGCGCTGGAACGCGCGCAAGCAGCGGCCGGCACACTCGGTGCGCCGCGTATCAAGATGGCCATCGGCGGCTTCGGCCCGGCTTCGCAGCCAACGCTGCGCACGCTGCGTGAGCAACTGCAGGCAGGCGGCGTCGAACTGGTGATCGAGAACGACCAGACCGCAACGGCCGGCACGCTGGCCCGGATGCAAAATTTCTTCGCGACGGCGACGACTCACGGTCTCGACTTGGGCCTGACCTTCGACATGGGCAATTGGCACTGGACTGGCGAATGCCCGCAGCAGGCGGCGCACGCGCTGGCGGCACAGGTACGCTACGTGCACTGCAAAGGCGTGCAGCGCGAGGCGCAGCGTTGGGTTGCGGTACCGCTGGCGGAGTCGAGCGCGCCCTGGCGCGCCATCCTGCGCGCCATGCCTGCGGGCGTTCCCTGGGCCATCGAGTACCCGCTGATCGGCAACGACCTGCTGGCAACAACCCGCCACGAAATTGACATGGTGCGAAGTGTGGCGGCCAGCCTGGCGCATCCGCTCGCGCTGGCCGCCTGAGACCGAGGAATTATGCTGATGACGCACATGCTCGACGTGATCACCTTTGGCGAAGCCATGATGCTGCTGGTGGCGGACCGCCCCGGCCCGTTGGAGCAGGCGCAGGCCTTCTACAAGCGCACAGCCGGCGCCGAAACCAATGTCGCCATCGGCCTGGCACGCCTCGGTCTGAAAGTGGCCTGGGCCAGCCGCCTGGGCACCGACTCGATGGGCCGCTACCTGCTGGCGGCCATGACCGGCGAAGGCATCGACTGCTCGCATGTGGTCTGCGATGCCAGTCAGCGCACTGGCTTTCAGTTCAAGGGACGCGTCACCGACGGCAGCGACCCGCCGGTGGAGTACCACCGCAAGGGTTCGGCCGCCAGCCACATGGGCGTGGCCGATATCGATGAAGCGTGGCTGCTCGGTGCGCGCCATCTGCACGCCACCGGCGTTTTTGCCGCCGTGTCGGCCAGCACCCTGCAAGCAGCCGTCAAGACCATGGACCTGATGCGCGCCGCCGGGCGCAGCGTGTCCTTCGACCCGAACCTGCGCCCCACACTGTGGGCCACGCCGGAACTGATGCGCAGCACCATCAATGACCTGGCGACGCGCGCCGACTGGGTCTTGCCGGGCCTCGAAGAAGGCCGCTTCCTGACCGGCCAAGACAGCCCCGAAGGCATTGCGCGTTATTACCGCGAGCGCGGCGCCAAACTGGTGGTGGTCAAGCTCGGCAGCGAAGGCGCCTATTTCGATCACGCGAGCTGCATAGGCCATGTGCCGGGCTTCCCCGTTGCCGAGGTGGTGGACACGGTTGGCGCTGGCGACGGTTTTGCGGTCGGTGTCATCAGCGCGCTGCTCGAAAGTCTGAGCGTGGCGCAAGCGGTGCGGCGTGGCGCCTGGATCGGCGCACGCGCCGTGCAGGTGCTGGGCGACAGCGAAGGCCTGCCGACGCGCGCTGAACTGGAGGCGGCAAAGCTGTGAAAAAGAAGGTTCTGGTCTTTCGCGAACTGCCGCCGGACCAACTGGCGCGCCTGACAGCCGTGCACGCGGTCACAGTCGCCAATCCGCGTCTGCCGGAACAGGCCGCAGCGTTTCGCGCCGCGCTGCGGGATGCCGACGCCATGATTGGTTCCAGCTACGCGATTGACGCCGCCCTGCTGGCCAGCGCGCCGCGGCTCAAGGTGATCTCCAGCATTTCGGTCGGCGTCGACAACTACGAGCTACGGGCCCTCGCGGCGCGCGGCATCATGCTGTGCCACACGCCGGGCGTGTTGACCGAGACCACGGCCGACACCCTATTTTCACTGATCATGGCCAGCAGCCGGCGCCTGATCGAACTCGCCAACCTGGTACGCGAAGGCCGCTGGCAGCGCAACATCGGCGAGGATCTGTTCGGCTGGGACGTGCACGGCAAGACGCTGGGCATCCTGGGTTTCGGGCGCATTGGGCAGGCGCTGGCGCGCCGTGCCGCACTCGGTTTTGGCATGCCGGTGCTGTACCACAATCTGCGCACGATCGATCTGGCCACTGAGTTGCCGGAGCTGCTCGGCAAGGCCACACACACACCCTTTGACGAACTGCTGCAGCGCGCCGACATCGTCGCCGTCGTGCTGCCCTTGTCAAGCGAGACACGTGGCCTGATCGGCGCGCGCGAGTTCGGTCTGATGAAACCGGGCGCGATTTTCGTCAACGGCGCGCGCGGCGCCATCGTGCAGGAAGCAGCGCTGTTGCAGGCGCTCGATAGCGGCCGGCTGCGCGCCGCCGGGCTCGACGTCTTCGCCACCGAACCACTGCCGCTTGACTCACCGCTGCGCACGCACCCAAAGGTCACAGCGTTGCCGCATATCGGGTCCGCCACCATCGAGACCCGCCATGCGATGGCGGTGCTGGCTACCAGCAACTTGCTGCAAGCATTGGCAGGCGAGCGACCGGCAGCGACGGTTGATTTCTGAAGCGTGAATCAGCACCCCTGGTAAGGCGATCTCCGGAAATGGCTTACGCGAGTGCGGTGCTTTGCCGCAAAACCAAGTCAAAACCCAAATCGACGTTGGGCTCGGCGACAGGCTCACCACGCATCAACTGCAACAGCATCTTGGCGGCTCGGACACCGATCTCCCAACGCGGTGTTTTGATCGTGGTCAGACTGGGAACGAATTCAGCGCTGCCTGGCAAATCGTTGAAGCCGGCGACGGAAACCTGGCGCGGCACCTTGATGCCCATGCGCAAAGCGGCCAGCAAACCACCCTGGGCCAGGTCATCGTTACAGAAAAAGATGGCGTCGACGCGTGGCCGAATGCTCATTATCTGTTCGAACATGGTGCTTCCGACCTTCAGCGAAGAAGGCGCCGGATTCTGCCACTCAAGATTGGCATCGTACAAGCCCGCCTCCTTGAGACAATCACGGTAAGCCTGCGCTCTCTGAAGCGTGCGTGGATCAAGCTGCGCTGCCGCAAAGGCAATGCGGCGGCGTCCCGTGTCGATCAAATGTTGCGTCACGGCGCGCGCCGCGTCGCGCTGGGAAAATCCGACGCTGTAACTTCCCTCCTGCATCAGCGTCTCCATCAGGTGCACACAAGGAATACCACTCTTGGCAATGAGCTGCTTGGTCGACTCTGAACGCTCCGCCCCGGTAACCAGCAAGCCAGCCGGGCGATGCATCAGATACCCCTTGAGCAGTTGCTCCTCTTCGGACGCATCGTAGTGTGTGATCCCCATCAGCGTCTGGTATCCAGCTGGCAAGAGTGTGCGTTGAACGCCCTCGAGCAGATCGACGAACAGTTGATTCGAAAGGAGCGGAATCAGTATCGCCACATGCGAACTCTTGCTCGATGCAAGAGCGCGCGCAGCCGGATCCGGCACATACCCGAGGCGCTCGGCTGCGGCAATGGCACGTTCCACCAGTTCAGGCGCAACCTTGCGGTCCCCGCGCAGTGCACGCGAAACCGTCATGCGACTCACACTGGCGGCCAAGGCCACGTCATCGAGCGTGACCCGACCTGAAGCCCTCTTATCCCGTTTTTTGCTGAGCATGGTGGAATCCTATCAGATAACGCTATCCAGAAACGCTGGAGAGCCGCGTACCTCGGATCAAAATCAAACAGTCAACCCGCCTTCCTTGGTATTTACAGTGGAGAAGTTTGATTGCGGTACATCAATCAAATTCAATCAATACCGGGTAAACCCTAATTAAATTCTTATGGATCAGTTGCTAAGATAGCGCTATCTAATTTGAGAGCGGTCCATGATTCAGGTTCCGATATCCGTGCCCTCAGCGTCATCCGATCATGCTCGGGAGGGTCTGTGGCTCATCGTCATGGGGGTGGCGGGGTGCGGCAAGTCCACACTGGCGCGGCACGTGGCCGATGCGCTGAAGCTGACTTTCATCGAAGGTGATCAGTTTCATCCACCAGAAAACATTGAAAAAATGAGCCAGGGAATAGCCCTGGACGACACGGACCGGGACGGTTGGCTCGATCGTCTCGGTGTTGAATTGCGAAGTCATCCCGCCGGCGCGGTTCTGGCCTGTTCGGCACTCAAGCGCGCCTATCGGACGCGCCTTCGCCAAGCGGTTCCGGGGTTATGCTTCGCGCATCTCAGCATCACGCAGGAACTCGCGAATGCGCGGGTACAGAGTCGATTCGGGGGTCATCCATTCCCCAGTAGCCTGGTTGCAAGCCAATTTGCGACCCTGGAGGATCCTCGCGGCGAAGCGCGTGTATTGCAGTTGGATGGTGCGATAGCGCCATCGGTGTTGTGCGCGAAGACCATCGAGTGGCTTGATGCCCAGGGTCTTGGGTCAAACGCCAAATAGAGGGTCGGAGAAATTGATGAAATTGAACCTGCAACCCGCTTGAACAAGGAGTTATCGCACGTGGCCAAAGTCACTTTGAAAAACGTCGTCAAACGGTACGGATCCGTCAACGTCGTCAACGATCTATCGATCGAAATTCAGGACAAGGAATTTGCCGTTCTGGTGGGATCGTCGGGCTGCGGCAAGTCGACCGCCTTGCGCATGATCGCCGGCCTGGAAACCATCACTTCGGGCGAAATCTACATCGGCGACACGCTGGTCAACAACATGGCTCCCAAGGATCGCGACATCGCCATGGTGTTCCAGAATTACGCCCTATACCCGCACATGAACGTGCGCGAAAACATGGGCTTCGGCCTGAAGATTCGCAAGCTCTCCGAAGCCGAGATCGACGCCCGGGTGCAAGAGGCTGCCGACATTCTCGGACTCACCGAACTGCTGGAGCGCAAGCCCAAAGAACTCTCCGGTGGCCAGCGCCAGCGCGTGGCGGTAGGCCGCGCCATCGTGCGCAAGCCCAAGGTGTTTCTGTTCGACGAGCCACTGTCCAATCTGGACGCCAAGCTGCGCGTTGCGATGCGTGCCGAAATCAGCAAACTGCACCGCCGCCTGGGTGCAACCATGATCTATGTGACGCACGATCAAGTCGAGGCCATGACCATGGCCAACCGCATCTTCATCATGAACAAGGGTGTGGTGCAGCAAAGCGGCGCACCGATGGACGTCTATGCCCAGCCAGTCAACCGTTTCGTCGCCGGCTTCATCGGCTCGCCGGCGATGAATTTCTTTGACGCCCGCCTGGTGAGCGAGGCCGGTCAGCTGTTCATCGATGGTGGCAGCTTTCGCGTCGCCCTGCCTGAAGCCTTCCGCGCCAATCTGCTTGCGTACGCCGGCAAGGAAGTGGTCTTCGGCGTTCGCCCGGAAGACATGGCGCTGCATCAAGCGGGTGCTGACGCCGGCAGCACGATCAGCGCCAGGGCCGAGGTGGTGGAGTTGCTCGGCTCCGAGATCTTCGCGCACCTGAGCTGCGACGCGCATGCCCTGGTGGCGCGCATGGCCGTGCCGAAGCAGCCGATCGGTGTCGGCGAAACGATACAGATTGATTTCAAGATGGCCAACACGCACGTGTTCGACAAGAACACGTCAGACGTCATCGTTTAGGGTGGATGGTTCTTTGCTCTTTTTACTTGGAGATTTTCATGAAATACAAATTGTCAAAAATCGGGCTCGCACTGACTTCCTTGTGCCTGTGCGCGGGTGCAATGGCGCAATCGGGTGAAATCCGCGTGCTGGTGGCCAACCACCCGTACGGTGAATTGCTCAAGCTGTCGATTCCACAGTTCGAGAAAAGCACCGGCATCAAGGTCAACGTCGAAAGCTTGCAGGAAAGCCAGCTGACGCAAAAGCTCACCACCGAGTTCGCGACCAAGTCTTCCACTGTCGACGTCTTCATGACGCGCCCGCTGCAAGAAGGCAAGATGTTTTCGAAAAACGGCTGGTACGCGCCCCTGCCTGGCTACGACTTCAACGACTATCCGAAAAACATCATGAACGCCGCATCTTTTGACGGCAAACCTTACATCGTTCCGCTGGTCACCGAATGGCAAGTGCTTTACTACCGCAAGGACCTGTTGCAACAGGCGGGGCTGAAAGTGCCGACGACCTTCGATGAGCTCGAGGCAGCCGCCAAGAAACTCAACTCCGAAAGCGTTGCCGGCTTCGCCTCGCGTGGCAAGGGTGCAGCAGCCGTCACCCAGGCCTCAAGCTACATCTTCAACTACGGCGGCCAGTATCTCGACAAAGGCAAGGCGGTCTTCGACTCGAAGCCGGCCATCGACGCGGTACGCTATTACGGCAAACTGCTCGGTAACTATGGCCCCAAAGGCGTGACGTCGATGTCATGGGAAAACATCATGCCGCTGTTCCAGGCCGGCAAGGTCGCGATGTGGACCGACGCCTCGGTGTTCTACGGCCAGGTCGTCGATCAGTCCAAGACGCAAATCCCGGTGGCCAACTTCGACATTGCCAACTTCCCGGCCGGACCCAAGACCAATGCGCCTTTCATCGTCTCGTCCTGGGGCATCTCGGTGGCCAGCCAGTCCAAGAAGAAAGACATGGCCATGAAGTTCCTGAACTGGGCGTCGAGCAAGGAAATGGCGATCAAAGGCATGATGGACAACATCACGATGGCACGTTCATCGGTGTGGGAGGACCCGGTCGTGCGCAGCAAGATGAATCCGGGCCTGATCGAGACGCGCGCCTTTGCTGCCAAGCATGGCACGGCGGTTGACCGGCCCTACATGAGCGCCGTGGGCGAGGCGCGCGACCTCATCGGCGAAGTGATCATCGAGTCGATTAACACCAAGGGCACGTCCACCAAGCTCGATCAGTTGGCCAAGGAAAAGGTTGGTCGGGTCAACGAACTGCTGCAGGACAGCGGCGAATTCGGCAAATAAGCGCCCTGCCGTTTGACTGGTACGCGCGCCGTTCACCTCGGTAGACGGCGCGCATGCCAGATCAAGATCGCTCAAGAACTTTCGCGTAGAAGGACCGTCATGATCCAGTCAAGCTTTACCGAACGGAATTTGCGGATTTTGTTTCCGCTTCCGGCCGTCGTTTTCATCGGCTTGCTGATGGTATTTCCGATTCTCTACACCCTGTACCTGAGCTTTACCAACTGGAATCTCACATCCGGGATGGAACCGGCCTTTGTCGGTCTCAACAGCTACCTGCGCGTTTTCTCCGAGCCACGTTTTCTGCACGCAATTGGCCGAACCTTCTCTTTCACGGCGTCTGCCGTGGCGATCGAGGTCGTGTTAGGCGTTGCCATTGCCCTGATTCTGAACCGCGCTTTCGTCGGCCGGAGCCTGGCCAAGCTGCTGCTCTTGTTGCCGCTGGTGGCCACGCCGGTCGCGGTGGGCATCGTCTTCAATCTTTTTTACGACCCGACCATCGGCCTGCTCAATTTCGCCCTCCATGCGCTCGGGCTGCCGCAGGGCCGCTGGGTCTCGAGCGAAAACACGGTCATTGCCTCACTGGTCCTGGTCGATGTCTGGCAGTGGACGCCCATGATCACCCTGATCGTGCTCGCCGGCCTGGCCGGTCTGTCGGAGGAGCCGGTCGAAGCGGCGCGCGTGGACGGTGCCAGCGAGTGGCAAATTCTGCGCTATGTCACCATCCCGATGGTCATGCCGGTCATTCTGACGGCGATGATTCTGCGTCTGATTGATGCGCTCAAGACCTTCGACATCATCTTCGCCATGACCGGCGGCGGCCCCGGTTACGCGTCGGAGACGCTCAACATCATGGGCTTCAAGTACAGCTTCGAGTATTTCCGTATGGGCCAGTCCTCGGTCATTCTGGTGGCGCTGTTTCTGGTGGTGCTGCTCTGTAGCCTGGGCATCATGAAACTGCGCGCTTCCAGCGAAAACTAAGCAGCCGCCATGAAGAAAAAGCTCGCCAGCAACATCCTGTTCTACCTTCTGGTCCTGTTCATTGCGCTGGTCGTGCTGTTCCCTTTCCTGTGGATGCTGAGCTCGTCGTTCAAGACACAGGTCGACATCATCGCCTGGCCGCCCAAGCTGCTCTTTGAGCCGACGCTACGGAATTACCGCAAGGTCTTCGAGGAACAGGACTTCCTGAAATACTTCTTGAACTCGACGATTGTCGGCACGATGTCGGTCGGTCTGTCGCTGCTGCTGGGACTGCCGGCGGCCTATTCGATTTCGCGCTACGCGCAGAAGAAGCTCGCCGTCTTCATCCTGCTGGCGCGCCTGATGCCCGGCATTTCCTTCCTGATGCCCTGGTACATCATTTTCTCGCGACTCGGGCTGATGGACAGCTATGTGGCACTCGTCCTCTCTCATATGCTGATTGCGCTGCCGATCGTGGTCTGGATCATGTCGACCTATTTCAGCGGAATTCCGCGTGAACTCGAAGAATCAGCCATGGTCGACGGTGCCACGCGGCAGATGGCGTTTCTGAAGATCATCCTGCCCCTGTCCGGCCCCGGCATCATCACCGCCACGACATTGGCGTTCATCTTTTCCTGGAACAACTTCATGTTCTCGCAAGTGCTCAGTATGGAGCGGACCAAGACCCTGCCGATCGCCGTCTACAACTTCCTGTCGTACGCCGAAGTCGACTGGGGTGGTGTGATGGCTGCTGCGGTGGCCATCATGGCGCCGGCTATCGTTCTGACGATGATTTTCCAGAAATACGTGGTCAAGGGTCTGACGATGGGCGCTGTCAAAGGCTGATTCGCACCCGGACTGGTGTTTTTACCATTCGGCGAAGCTGCCATCCTTGTGGCGCCAGATCGGGTTGCGCCAGCGGTGGCCGACAGCGGCCCGCTCCTTGACGTAGTCTTCATTGATTTCAATCCCCAATCCCGGACCTTGCGGAATCAAGACATAGCCTTTGTCGTAGGCAAAGACTTCCGGCTGTGTCAGATAGTCCAGCAAGTCGTTGCTTTGGTTGTAGTGGATGCCCAGGCTTTGCTCCTGGATGAAGGCGTTGTACGACACGGCATCGACTTGCAGACAAGCGGCCAGCGCTATCGGGCCCAGCGGGCAGTGCAGCGCAAGGGCGACGTCGTAGGCTTCGGCCATGGTGGCGATCTTGCGGGTTTCCGTGATGCCACCGGCGTGCGAGACATCGGGCTGGATGATGTCGACATAGCCCTCGCTGAGGATTCTTTTGAAATCCCAGCGCGAATAGAGGCGCTCACCTAGCGCGATGGGGGTATTGGTCAAGGGCGCCAGTTCCTTGAGCGCCTCGTAGTTTTCGCTCAGGACTGGCTCTTCGATGAACATCAGCTTGTATGGGTCCATCTCCTTGATCAGAACTTTGGCCATCGGTTTATGGACCCGACCGTGAAAGTCGACGCCGATGCCAACGTGAGGACCGACTGCGTCGCGCACCGCTGCCACATTGGCCAAGGCTGCTTCAACTTTTTCATACGAATCGACGAACTGCAATTCTTCGGTTCCGTTCATCTTGACCGCAGTAAACCCGCGCGCCACAGCATCCGTGGCGGCTGCGGCGACATCCGCCGGGCGGTCGCCGCCAATCCAGGAGTAGACACGGATACTGTTGCGTACCGGGCCGCCCAACAGTTGGCTCACCGAGACCCCGAGTGCTTTGCCTTTGATATCCCATAGCGCCTGGTCAACACCGGCCAGCGCGCTCATGTGGATGGCACCTCCGCGATAAAAGCCCCCGCGATACAAGACGGTCCAGTGGTCTTCGATATGGCGCGGGTCCTTGCCGATCAGATAGTCGGACAGCTCTTCAACTGCAGCCGCAACGCTGTGTGCCCGCCCCTCAACCACCGGCTCGCCCCAGCCGACCACACCTTCATCGGTTTCAATTTTCAGAAAACACCAGCGCGGGGGCACGATGTAAGTGGTCAGTTTGGTGATTTTCATGGTTCGCTTTCTTCTTGATGAATGCGTCTGTCAACAAGCATGCGGTTCTTGTTGGAATCAGCTTGATTTCTGCGCTTGCGTGGCGCGCCAGGCGGCCATGAATTCGGCGGCATTCTGGCCAACCTGTGTTGCGCTCAAGCCTGGCTTGTAGAGCGCTGAGCCCAAACCAAAACCGGATGCACCCGCGGCGACAAAGGGCGCCATATTGACGGGTGTGATCCCGCCCACCGGAATCAAAGCAACGTCGCTCGGAATGACCGCGCGCCATGCTTTGACCACGATGGGGCCGAGTTGCTCGGCCGGAAACATTTTCAGGACATCAGCGCCTGCGGCCAGCGCGGCAAAGGCTTCGGTCAGGGTGGCCACGCCTGGCGCGCAGGCCATTAGCACCTGTTTGGCAGCAGCGATCACTTTGGCATCGCTGTGCGGCATCACGATGATTTCGCCGCCTGCATTTTTTACCTCGGCAACTTGTGCCGTTGACAGCACGGTGCCGGCGCCGACCACACAGTCTGCGGCCAGGGTTGCGCGCAAGATGCGTATGCTTTCAAACGGTTGTGGGGAGTTCAAAGGCACTTCGATCACTCTGAATCCGGCCTTGTAAAGCGCCAGACCGATGGCCGCGACTTCATCCGGACGAATCCCTCTCAGGATGGCGATCAGCCCACAGTGTTGCATGGCGTTTTTGAGCATGTGATGGTCCTTTAGGGCTGTGCAATCAGACCGGCAGCGATTGCCAG
>CAIXNB010000159.1 GCA_903920695.1 uncultured beta proteobacterium | reverse complement strand
TCACAATAGTTGTGCGTCACATTCACATTAAAGTGATGGTCCTCAGCGAACTCCTGCGTAAACCCGACATCGACAAAAGCGCGCTTCATGGTCAGCCAGCTTTGACCATCGCCGCCGGCAAGCTGCAGTCGCTGGCGCAGGATCTCGCGATGATCCAGAGCATGGGCGTGAAAGTGGTGCTGGTCCATGGTTTTCGACCCCAGGTCAATGAACAACTTGCGGCCAAGGGCCATAGCTCCCGCTATTCACACGGCATGCGGATCACCGATGGCATTGCGCTTGACTGCGCACAAGAGGCTGCGGGACAACTGCGCTACGAGATCGAGGCCGCCTTCAGCCAGGGGTTGCCGAACACGCCGATGGCTGGCGCCACAGTGCGCGTGATCTCGGGCAACTTCATCACGGCAAGACCGGTGGGGATTGTCGACGGCGTGGACTTTCAGCACTCCGGACTGGTGCGCAAGGTGGACACGGCCGGCATCCTCAAGACGCTCGATTTCGGCGCCATGGTGCTGCTCTCGCCGGTCGGTTTTTCACCCACCGGCGAAGCCTTCAACCTGACGATGGAAGAAGTTGCCACCTCAGTGGCCGTTGCCTTGCAGGCCGATAAACTGATTTTCGTGACCGAAATTCCCGGCATCCGCATCCATCCGGGCCAGCCCGAAGGCGAAGAAAATCCGATCGATACCGAACTGCCGCTGGCAGCTGCCGAAAAGCTGCTGGCGGATTTGCCCTCTGCCAACCAGCCAACCGACACCGCCTTCTACCTGCAGCATTGCGTTGCCGCCTGCAAGAGCGGGGTCGAGCGCAGCCACATCATTCCCTTTGCCGTCGACGGTTCCATCCTGCTTGAGGTCTACGTGCATGACGGCATCGGTACCATGGTCGTTGACGAGAAACTGGAAAGCCTGCGCGAAGCGACGGTGGAAGATGTGGGCGGCATTCTGCAACTGATCGAACCCTTCGAGAAGGACGGCACGCTGGTCAAGCGCAGCCGCACCGAGATCGAACGCGATGTCGGCAACTACACGGTGATTGAGCACGACGGCGTCATCTTCGCCTGCGCGGCGCTCTACGCCTATCCAGAGGCCCGCACGGCCGAGATGGCTGCGTTGACGGTGTCACCCCAGGTGCAGGGTCAGGGTGATGGCGAGAAGGTCCTCAAACGCATCGAGCAGCGCGCCAGGGCAGCCGGGCTCGACAGCATTTTTGTGCTGACCACGCGCACCACGCACTGGTTTCTCAAACGCGGCTTCGTGCTGGTCGATCCGGACTGGCTGCCGGAAGCGCGCAAGCGCAAGTACAACTGGGACCGCAAGAGCCAGGTGCTGGTGAAGAAACTGGTCAGCGCCTGACGCGGCTGAAGTGGCGGGCAATCAGCAGCAGGCCGAGCAGGATAAAAGCGCTGAAAGACAGGAACGACCAGTTGGCGATGGAGCCGCCGAGAAAGCTCCAGTCAACCTTGCTGCAATCGCCGCTTCCTTTGAAGATCATCGGAATGGCGCGCTGCAAGGGGAAGGTTTCGATCATTCCATAAAAATCGCGCCCGCAGCTCGCAACCTCGGGCGGATACAACTGCAACCAGCTTTGCCGGGCCGCCACGTAGGCGCCAAAGCCGGCGCTTGGCAACAACAGAACGGCGCCGGCCAGATGCATGCCAGCCCTACTACTGGCGCCTGCCAGGCCAGCAACCACGGCCACCAAGACAACGGCATAGCGCTGGACGATGCACATCGGGCACGGTTCGATACCCAGGCTGTGCTGCAGGTACTGGCCGAAGGCCAACATGCCGACACAGGCCGCAGCGAGCCAGAGAAAGACCGCGCGCGGGGATTTGTCCAGCCAATCCAATAGTGTCTTGAAAATCATTGTCATCCTTAAACGAGAAAACCACGGAACGAAGCATCCACTCCTTGGTCGCGTTCCAGGGAACAAAGTTCCTGCAATCCGCAGGAAACCGCTTCAATCCAGTGGCTTAGGAAGCAGCCTCGTCCGCTGCCTTGCACGAAGGCGAACACACGGCCTGGGATTTGCCGAGTATCTTGCGCGTCACCATCTGCGAGCGAGCGCGATGCTTGCCACACAGAAAGCACGACATGGTTGCAGCCCCGAATGAGGTTGCCGCGGTGAAGGGAGAACCCGATACTTTGGATTTGTAACGCAGGCCATCGGCCAACATTTTCGTTTTAGTGTCTGCTTTTGCCATAACCCTGATTTTACCGCAGCGGACAAAGACCAGCGAAAGCTTGCTAAAGTTGCCCTTTTTACAAGTATTCGAAAAAGGCTCCACATGGCACGCACTGTGAACTGCATCAAACTCGGCAAAGCAGCGGAAGGTCTTGACTTTGCGCCCTACCCTGGCGAACTCGGCAAGCGCATCTGGGAGAACGTCAGCAAGGAAGCCTGGGCCGCCTGGCTCAAGCATCAGACCATGCTGGTCAACGAAAACCGCCTGAATCTGGCCGACGCCCGCGCCCGCCAGTATCTGGCGCGACAAATGGAAAATCACTTTTTCGGCGATGGTGCCGACGCAGCCCAAGGTTACGTTCCGCCCAGCGCCTGATTGCCCGGACCGGGCGGGCCTGACTTTGGCATCCTGCGAACGGAATTGCCCATGATTTTTGTCGCCGGTTCGGCCAATCTCGATTTCGTCGTTCGCGCCGCGCATATTCCCGCGCCGGGTGAAACCGTGCTTGGGCGCGGTTTCAAAACCTATCCGGGTGGCAAGGGCGCAAATCAGGCGGTTGCCGCTGCCCGCGCCGGTGCCGTGCCAACGCACATGCTGTTGGCGCTGGGCGACGATGCCTACGCAGTGCCACTGGAGGCATCCCTGCACGTGGCCGGTGTGCAACGCCACGTCGTGCGTGTGGCAGATCAGGCCACCGGTACGGCTTTCATCTGCGTCTCGGACGATGCGGAAAACGCGATCACGGTCGCGCCCGGCGCCAATCTTGCGCTGCGCGCCGCCGACCTGCCGGCACTGGCAGGCTTTAGCCACCTGCTGCTGCAACTCGAAACACCGGTGCCGACCGTCACCGCCTACGCCAGGGCGGCCCGGGCGCAGGGCGTCAAAGTGGTTTTGAATGCGGCCCCGGCGCAGCATCTTGACGCCGAACTGCTCGCGCTGCTCGACATGCTGATCGTCAACCAAGGCGAACTGGCGCTGCTGGCCGGGCATCAGGGCAGCATTGCCGAGTGCCTGGCACGCATCGCCGTCCCGTGCGTGGTGGTAACCCTGGGCGCGCACGGCTGTTGCGCGCGCTGCGACGGGGTGATCCTGACCCAGCCGGCCTTTGCTGTGAAAAGCATCGACAGCACAGGCGCTGGCGACACGTTCTGCGGCGTGCTGGTAGCAGCGCTGAGCCGGGGCAGCGGTCTGGAGCAGGCCCTGCGCCAGGCCGGCGCGGCCGGCGCACTGGCCTGCACCCGGCCCGGTGCGCAGTCGAGCATACCGACGCAAGCTGAAGTAAGCGGCTTTCTGGCCCGGCAACCAGAGGCCACGCCGGCGCAAACCGCCGCACTCAGAACTTACGGTGGCTTTGATGCCTGAAGCATGAACCCAAAACCCTACAAGGTCATTTTAGACACCGACCCCGGCGTCGATGACGCAATGGCCCTTTACTTCGCATTGGCCCATCCCGTCATCGAGGTGATCGGTATCACCACCACGTTTGGCAACGTCACGGTGCAGCAGGCGGCCATCAATGCCCTGTATCTGACGGCCCTTGCCGGCGTGAAAATCCCGGTAACGCAAGGCAGCGCCGCGCCCCTGACCATTCCGGCGCCGGTGCCGCCAGCCCATATTCATGGCGCCGATGGTCTGGGCAATCTTCCTGAGCGATTCCCAGTGCAGGCCACGCTCGACCCCCGTTCCTCGGCGCAGTTCATTGTCGACATGGCACGCGCGCAGCCCGGCGGAATCACGCTGGTGGCAGTCGGTCCGCTTGGTAACCTGGCGCTGGCCCTGGCCATCGAGCCGCAACTGCCACACTTGCTGCGTGAAGTCATCCTGATGGGCGGCACGGTACTGGAGCCGGGCAATGTGTCCGCCGTGGCCGAGGCCAACATCGCCAACGACCCGCACGCCGCAGCACAGGTCTTTGCCGCCAACTGGAAACTCACCATGGTTGGGCTGGATGTGACGCACCGCGTGATCCTGCCGCTCTCGATGTTCAAGAGAATTGCAGATAAACAACAGCACCGGGCGACCAGTACCCTGCATCAGGCGGTCAGTTTCTATGCCAACTTCTACAGCCACCGGCACCCCCATGTTGCGCGAATCCACGGCTGTTTCGGCCATGACGTGCTGGCCTTTCTCTATCTGGTGCAACCCGAACTATTTGGTCTGGCGCACGGACGGATCAGCGTGCTGACGGAGGGCCCGCTGCAGGGGCAAACGGTGCTGAGCAGCAACTACCACGCGGGTGCCGAGCCGGCTGACCGGCGCAGCGATGGCGTCTCGCAGGTCTGCATGCAAGTCGATGCCGATGCCTGCAAACAGGCGCTGGAAGACGCCTTGCTGGGGCGCTGGCTCATCTGAGCGGGTGAGAGGAAGGCGTTGGGTTGCGGCCTGATTTTGGGCGCCTCGCTTCCTTATACTGATTTTTTATATACCCATCACTAATATATAGTTTGTAATCTAAGGGCACGCCGCTACAGTCTGCATCCATGCATGACTTGGCGTTTATCTTTGCGGGTTTTTTTGTCGGCCTCGTGGTCGGGCTCACCGGTGTCGGTGGCGGCTCCTTGATGACGCCGATCCTGATCTTCTTCTTTGACATCAAACCCTATCTGGCCGTCGGTACCGACCTGCTGTTCGCAGCCTTCACCAAGATGGGCGGTTCGGTCAAACTGGCGCGCGCCCGCGTGGTGGACTGGCGTGTCGTGCTGCACCTCTCGGCTGGCAGCATTCCGGCCGCGCTGATCACCCTCTTCGTCCTGCATCAAGTCGGCGCTGCCAGCATCCAGGTACAAAGCCTGATGACCAGCACACTGGGCGCGGCGCTGCTGCTGACGGCGGCTGCCACCTTGTACAAGGCTTTGCGCGGCAAGGCAGCGCCGGCCAGCGTGCTGCGCGGGCAGGAACGCCTGGCCGCCACGCCACGCCACTGGAGCCTGCCACTGTTGTTCGGCGCTGTCATCGGCACGCTGGTGACCCTGACCTCGGTTGGCGCCGGCGCCGTTGGCGTCACCGTGCTCATGCTGCTCTACCCCATGCTGCCGTTGCCGCGCATCATTGCGGCCGACATCGCTTACGCCGTTCCGCTGACACTGGTTGCAGGTCTGGGCCATGCGTCGCTGGGATCGGTCGATTGGCCCTTGCTGGGCAAATTACTCGCCGGCTCGCTGCCGGGCATCTGGGTTGGCTCGCATCTGATGTCACGTATTCCGGAGCGTGTGATCCGCTCCCTGCTTTCCGTCCTGCTGGCCTATGCCGGCGCCAAACTCATCGCTTTATAAGTTCCGTCCGACAGACCGACGCGCACGAAGCACGTTGCCCTCAACCATGCACAAGAAACCATGTACCAGTACACCGCTTTTGACCGACAGTTTGTAGCGCAACGCGCCGCGCAGTACCGCGACCAGTTGGAACGCAACCTGGCCGGCACGCTCAGCGATGACGATTTCCGCCCACTGCGGCTGCAAAACGGCTGGTATGTGCAGCGTTACGCGCCGATGCTGCGCGTCGCCGTGCCCTACGGCGAACTGTCGAGCCGCCAGTTGCGCGTGCTGGCACAGATTGCGCGCGAATACGACCAACCCAGCGCTGCGGTCTACCAGACGGCGCAAAGCACGCAGGGCAAGCTTGGCACGACCCATCTTCCGACCGGCTACGGGCACTTCACCACGCGCCAGAACGTCCAGTTCAACTGGATTCCCCTGACGCGCAGCGCCGACGTGATGGACCTGCTGGCATCGGTCGACATGCACGGCATCCAGACCAGTGGCAACTGCATCCGCAACATCACCAGCGATGAGCGCGCCGGCATCGCGGTTGACGAGATCGTTGACCCGCGCCCGTTCTGCGAGATCCTGCGCCAATGGAGCACGCTGCACCCCGAGTTCGCCTTTCTGCCGCGTAAGTTCAAGATCGCGGTGTCGGGCGCGCGCGAAGACCGCGCCGCCACGGCCTGGCATGACGTCGGCCTGCACGTGATGCGCAACGCGGCTGGCGAGATCGGCTTCAAGGTGCTGGCCGGCGGCGGCATGGGCCGCACGCCCATCATTGCCAGTACGCTGCGCGAGTTCCTGCCGTGGAACCAGATCCTGAACTATCTGGAAGCCGTGGTGCGCGTCTACAACCGCTGGGGTCGGCGCGACAACGCCTACAAGGCCCGCATCAAGATTTTGCTCAAAGCCGAAGGTCAACGCTTCATCGACGAGGTCGAAGCTGAGTACCAGGACATCATCACGCAGGACGGTGCGCCCCACACCATCACCCAGGAAGAACTAGACCGTGTGGCCGCTTCTTTCGTACCACCGGCCCTGCAACACGCAGTGCCGCAGCCCGGGTCGGACGCCAGCCATCCGCCGCAAGCCGACGCCAAGGATGCGCTCGAATACAGCCGCTGGTTGCAGCAAAACGTGGCCCCCCACAAGAACCTGGACCTGCGCGCTGTGACCCTGTCCTTCAAGCGGCTGGGCCAAGCGCCGGGCGATGCCACCGCCAGCCAACTCGATACCGCTGCCGAACTGGCCGACCGCTTTTCGGCCGGCGAAGCCCGCGTCACGCACGACCAGAACCTGCTACTGCCCTGGGTCCATCAGACCCAACTGCCTGAGCTCTGGCGCGCCGCGCGCAAAGCCGGTTTGGCACGCGCCAACATCCGCCTGCTGACCGACATGATCGCCTGCCCCGGCGGAGACTTTTGTGCGCTGGCCAATGCACGCTCGCTACCGATCGCCGCGGCCATCACCGAACGCTACCAGGACATGGACGAATTGCACGACCTCGGTGAGATTGACTTGCACATCAGCGGCTGCATCAACTCCTGCGGCCACCACCACAGCGGCCACATCGGGATTCTCGGCGTCGACAAGGACGGCCGCGAGTGGTACCAGGTATCGCTCGGCGGCTCAGACGGCTCCACGCTCAGTGGCGCATCGCAGCCCGGCAAGGTCGTCGGCCCCTCCTTCGACGCTGCTGAAGTACCAGACGTGATCGAAGCCGTACTCGACACCTACCGGCGCGAACGCGCGAGCGGTGAAACCTTTATTGCCACGTTCCGACGGATCGGCATGGACCGGTTCAAGCAGGCCGCCAACAGCGTGCGCCAGACCGCTGAAGCTGAACTGGGCTGAAAGGAACGAACATGAAATTGATCACCGCCCACGCCCACGCCGCCGAGTCTGATCGCAGCCAGGTGATTGCACTGGCCAACGATGCCGACCCGCGCGCCCTGCAACTCGAAGGGGTGGAGCGCATCGATCTGAGCTTCCCAAAATTCACCGATGGCCGCGCCTTCAGCCAGGCCTTTTTGCTGCGCCGCCGGCTCGGCTTCAAAGGCGAAATCCGCGCCGTTGGCGATGTGCTGATCGACCAATTGGTGCAGATGCAGCGCAGCGGCTTTGACAGCGCGGTCTTGCGCGCTGACCAGAACCCGGACTTTGCGCAGCGCCAGTTTGATCGCTACCCGGCCTTTTACCAGGGCGATGCCGTCCACACGCAGCCGCAATTCAGCGCCGGCATTGCGCCATGAGCGCGATCGAACTCAACGCACGCCCTTCGGCTGACTTCGACCTCAGGCTGGCCGAAACCATCAGCGTGCTGCAACAGGCGGCGCAAGACCATGCACCGTTGGCGGCAGGCGCTAGTGCACGAATCGCCCAGGCATCGAGTCTGGGCGCCGAGGATGTGGTCATCAGCCACCTGATCAACAGCCTGCGCCTCGACATCGGCATCTTTGTGCTGGAGACCGGCCAATTGCACCCCGAAACGCTGGCCTTGTTGGCGCAACTGCAGACCAGTTCGCGCGCACCGGTCCAGGTCTTCAAACCGGCGCCGGAGGCGGTCGTTCAGTTCGTGGCGCGCGAAGGCCAGGATGCGATGTACCGCAGCATCAGTCTGCGCAAGGACTGCTGCCAGATCCGCAAGATGGAGCCACTCGGGCGTGCGCTCGAGGGAATGAACGCCTGGATCACCGGGCTGCGCCGTGAGCAGTCGGGCGCGCGCGCCGACGTGCCGCTGATCGACAACACGGACGCCACCCGCGTCAAGTACAACCCGCTGGCCAACTGGCGCTGGGGCGATGTCTGGCATTTCATCGGCCTGAACCAGATTGCCTACAACCCGCTGCACGACCAGTTCTTCCCCAGCATCGGCTGCGCACCCTGCACCCGCGCCATCAGTCTGGGCGAAGACTTTCGCGCCGGGCGCTGGTGGTGGGAAAACGAAGCGGCCAAAGAATGCGGCCTGCACGTCAAGCCTGCCGATCAATCCGAAGAAGCCATTGCGAGAGCCACCCCATGAACGCCCGTATCAATCCCGAGCTGCTGCAGACCATGCCCCATTCGCACCATCCCGATCACCTGAGCAACTCACACCTTGACGCGCTGGAGGAAGAAACCATCTTCATCCTGCGCGAAGTGGCCGCCGCGTTTGAGCGCCCAACACTGCTGTTCTCCGGCGGCAAGGACTCACTGGTCATGCTCAAGTGCGCCGAAAAAGCCTTTGGCGTCGGCCGCATCCCGTATCCGCTGCTGATGATCGACACCGGGCACAACTTCCATGAAGTGACCGATTTCCGCGATTCACGCGCCAAAGAACTGCAGGCCGAGTTGATCGTGCGCAGCGTTGAGGATTCCATGGCACGCGGCACCGTGCGCCTGGCGCACCCGGGCGAATCGCGCAATGTGCACCAGTCGGTCACCCTGCTCGAAGCGATTGACGAGTTCCGCTTCGACGCGCTGATCGGCGGCGCCCGCCGCGATGAGGAAAAAGCGCGTGCCAAGGAACGCATCTTCTCGCACCGCGACAGCTTCGGCCAGTGGCAACCCAAGGCGCAGCGGCCCGAACTCTGGACCCTGTTCAACACCCGGCTGCAACCGGGCGAACACTTCCGCGTGTTCCCGATCTCCAACTGGACCGAGCTCGACGTCTGGCAGTACATCGCGCGTGAACGCATCGCCCTGCCCTCGCTCTACTACTCGCACCAGCGCGAGGTGGTGGAACGCAAAGGCCTGCTGGTGCCGGTCACGGACCTGACCCCGGCGCGCCCTGGCGAAAGCGTCGAGTCCCGCGCCGTGCGTTTTCGCACTGTGGGCGACATCACGTGCACCTGCCCGGTGGAAAGCCTGGCCACCACGGCCGACGAGATCGTGATTGAAACACTGGCGGCCGACGTGAGTGAGCGCGGCGCCACGCGCATGGACGACAAAACCTCCGAGGCTTCGATGGAGAAGCGCAAGAAAGACGGGTACTTCTGATGACTGCAACAACACTTCAAGCCGAGCGCGCCAGCGCGACAATGCCCAGCGTACCGGTCGATACCGGCGCAGCGCTCAAATTCATCACCTGCGGCTCGGTTGATGACGGCAAGAGCACGCTGATCGGGCGCCTGCTGGTGGACAGCCGCTCGGTGCTGCAAGACCAGTTGGCCAATGTCTCCAAGAGCGGCGAGGCCGATCTGGCGCTCTTTACCGATGGCCTCTCGGCCGAACGCGAACAGGGCATTACCATCGACGTGGCGTATCGCTACTTCAACACAGCGCAGCGCAAGTTCATCATTGGGGATGCGCCTGGCCACGAGCAGTACACGCGCAACATGGTTACAGCGGCATCGAGCGCCGACGCCGCTGTGGTGCTGGTCGATGCCACCAAGCTGGCCTGGGCACAAGTGCCGGATGCAGCCACGCCAAGCTCCGGTTTCGGTCACGGCCTGCTGCCCCAGACCCGGCGCCACACGCTGCTGGTGAGCCTGCTGCGGGTTCCGTCCATCGTCTTTGCCGTCAACAAACTCGACGCGCTCGATGATGGGGCGCTGGCCTTTGCCCAGATCAGCCATGCACTGCGCGCCTTTAGCGCAGCCGCTGGCATCAAGGTAACGGCCATCGTGCCGATATCCGCACTCAAGGGCCACAACGTTGTGACACCAGCGCCGCTCTGGTGCAACTATGACGGCCCGAGCCTGCTTGAGATTCTGGAGGAACTACCCGTCACACCCGCAGAAACCGCCCTGCCCTTCGCCTTTCCGGTGCAGTGGGTGGAGAAGTTTTCCGCATCGAGTGATACATCGCAGGGCCGCCGCATCTTCTGGGGCCGTGTCGCCAGCGGCAGCGCACAGATCGGACAGAAAATAAAGGTATTGCCCAGCGGCCAGACTGCCACCGTAGCCCAGGTGCTGCGCTACACACGTCAGCCGGGCAGCGTTCTAGCAGGTCACAGCGCCGGCATTGTGCTGGACCGTGAAGTGGATGTTTCGCGCGGCGACTGGCTGCTGGCCGCCGACACTGACACGGCCGCAGATAGCGCTGGCTTTGATGCGCCGACCAGTCATTTCAACGCCAGCCGTGAAATCAGGGCCACGGTAGCCTGGCTCGACGACGAACCCCTGGTGGCGGGCCGCGTCTACTGGGCGCTGCACGGTCACCGCTGGGTCAAGGCCAAGATCAAGCGAATTGTCCACCGGCTCGACATCAACACCCTGGCTGAAGAGGATGCGACGCAATTGGGCGCCAACACCATCGGCCACGTCGATCTGACCCTTCAGGAGGCCATCGCCGTGCTGCCCTACAAGCGTTCCCGCGTGCTGGGTTCGCTGGTCCTGGTGGACACGGCATCCCACAATACCGCTGGGGCTGTACTGATCAATTAAAATTCTCTGCTTTCACCCATCCGTCGAAGAATTCAAAATGACACACACCGTCACCGAAGCCTGCATCAAATGTAAGTACACCGACTGCGTCGACGTTTGCCCCGTGGATTGCTTCCGCGAAGGCCCGAACTTCCTGACCATCGATCCGGACGAGTGCATCGACTGCGCTGTCTGCATCCCCGAGTGCCCGGTCAACGCCATCTACGCTGAGGAAGATGTGCCGGCCGACCAGCAACACATGACCAAAATCAACGCTGAATTGGCAAAGCTGCCGAGCTGGAAGGGCATTACCAAGCGCAAAGAGGCGCTGCCCGAAGCCGAGGAGTGGAAAGACAAGACCGGCAAGCTGCAATACCTGATCCGCTGAAGACTCACGCCGATTTTTTTCCCAAAACCAAGTTCCCTGTGCGCAACCATCAAGACCCTATAGAAACTGACGCCGTGATCGTCGGTGCCGGCCCCGTCGGGCTGTTTCAGGTATTCGAACTCGGCCTGCTCGAAATCAAGGCCCACGTCGTGGATTCACTGGCCTACCCCGGTGGCCAGTGCATCGAGCTCTATCCGGACAAGCCCATCTACGACATCCCGGCGGTACCCGTCTGCACCGGGCGCGAACTCACCGACAACCTGCTAAAACAGATCGAGCCCTTTGGTGCGACTTTCCACTACGGACAGGAAGTCACCGTGGTTGAAACACAGGGCGACGGCCGCTTCTTTGTTGAAACCTCCAAGGGCACGCGCTTCCTGACCAAAACCATCTTCATCGCAGCCGGCGTCGGTGCCTTCCAGCCCCGCGCCCTCAGGGTGGAAGGACTGGACGCCTACGAAGATTCACAGCTTTTCTACCGCGTGCGCAAACCAGAAGACTTCGCCGGCAAGAACCTGGTGATCGTCGGCGGCGGCGACTCGGCCTTGGACTGGGCGCTTGAATTTGTTAAAGACAGCCCGCACAAGGCCGAGAGCGTGATCCTGATCCACCGTCGCGACGGCTTCAAGGCCGCACCGGCCAACGTGGCCAAGATGAAGGAACTGTGCGACGCGCTTGAGATGCAATTCATCGTCGGTCAGGTCACCGGCATCGAGGAAACAGACAACCTGCTCACCGGAATAAAAGTTACTGGCGCCGATGGTGTGACACGGGTCGTGCCGCTTGACGTCTTGCTGGTGTTCTTTGGCCTGTCGCCCAAACTCGGCCCCATCGCCGAATGGGGGCTGGACATCGAACGCAAGCAACTCAAGGTCGATACCGAGAAATTTTCCACCAGCGAACCCGGCATTTTTGCCGTGGGCGACATCAACATCTACCCCGGAAAAAAGAAGCTGATCCTGAGCGGTTTCCACGAATGCGCGCTGGCCGCTTTCGGCGCCATGCCGATCATTTTTCCGGAGAAAAAGGTGTTCTTGCAGTACACAACGACGAGCCCCAAACTGCACAAGGTGCTGGGCGTCGAATCGCCGGTGTTTGACTAGGCGTCTGGCTCCATGTAGAGCTCCACTTTTTTGTGGGGAATTTGAAGCCAAGTGTTTCCACGCCTCAAGAGCGGCCAATAAAAGACGCTATAATTTGTGGCTTATTCCTCGATAGCTCAGTTGGTAGAGCGCCGGACTGTTAATCCGTAGGTCCCTGGTTCGAGCCCAGGTCGGGGAGCCAAAATTCCGAACTGAATCAAGCACTTAGCCCTTTGGGTCAAGTGCTTTTTTCTTGTCCGCCGTGGACCATTGCAAATCATTGGGTTCTGCATTGGTTCGGTCGATCTGTTGTGGATGTATGCTGAAAAGCCGTTGGGCCTTTATGGCTCGGCCCTGCCACCGTGCGCCTTGCCCTTGAGACTATGGGCATAGAAAAGCCTGCTACTTAATCGGTAGCAGGCTTTTTTCTTTGGTTCTCTTGGTGCCAGTCTGGTACCAGTTTTGAGCCGCATGCATTTGGATGCTGTTGGACATACCTGGACAAAATATTCCCAGAAATGGCCCTCCATCCTTGAGTACACTGTTAATCTTCAATCTTCAAGGCAAAGTGCGGTTTCGGTGGAGGACCTTTGAAAAAGCCAACGTCATATCTATGGCTCCGACAAGGTCGTATTGCTCGATACCGCTTCGTAGAGCGCAAAAAAAGACGCGGCAAACACCAGATTCCGATCTCAAATCGATTTGTTAGACCTGATGGAATAATCAAAGCCCCATCAGCGTTCAACATAGTCCGCGGTGCTGGTGTGGAAGTAGTCAAGTTTCTTCGTGCCGTATCGCATAGGGTTCTTATTGAGGGTCAGCCAGTACTTCTTGATTTCAAGCGCACAGAAACATTCGCCGTCCCCGCAACGATTCTACTTTTTGCCGAGATTGACCGGATTGTGTCCTCGTCAAATTTGCCAAAACCTATAACGATCATTGATCCGCGCTTTCGTAGGCCTCGCGAAGTGCTCAAGCAGATCGGCATCCATCAACTGACAGGGGATGGGAGCGACGTGATCCCTGAGCGGGACGACGTTGTATATTGGAAAGCTACGAAAGGGGTCAATCAAACGGGAGACAAGATTGGCTCACTGGTTGAAATCATTGCTGAAAGGGCAAACCGTGACCATGCCAGACAGCTTGAAGTAAGTGGCGTTTGGCGAAGCGTCAGTGAGGCAATAGCCAACTCTGTTGATCATGCATACAAGAAGCCGAGAAAAGACGGGTTTACAGGGTTACTCGGTACGAAGTGGTGGATGTTTTCGCAAATAAAGGACGGCATATTCACTCTTGCTGTCTGTGATCTTGGGTGTGGATATCGCCAGACAATAAACGAAACCATTCCAGAACAGTTCATTGCAACGACAGCCTCAGTGTTTACCGGCCAAAATCGTGATGCCTTGGCAATCAATACGGCTATGGAATACGGTCGATCAGGAACCCATCAAGGACACCGCGGAAAAGGATCAAGGGACGCTCTCTCGTTACTTGAAAAGCATGGTGTTGGCGAGCTCGTTGTTACCAGCAATACTGGATGGATGCGCTATGCTTTCGATAAAGGGAAAGAAGCTGAACGCAATAATGGGGGTCTTGGAATTGACATCGGTGGCACCATTGTGTGGTGGAAGCTTCCGCTAAAGGAGTCACAAAATGATCACAATTAATGTTGCACGTGATTTCACACGATACCCCTCTGGCAGATACAAAAGCAAAGGCGATACCAGTGGCGAGGCCTTCCGTGAGCGCTTCTTGGAGGAACCATTGCGAGAAGGAAAGAGTCTGTCAGTTGAACTCGACGGAACTATCGGCTACGGTTCATCATTTCTCGAAGAAGCGTTTGGTGGATTGATACGCAGCCTCAGAATGACATCATCGGACCTGCGAGACCGGCTGAACTTGGTCACGCTCGATCCCATCCTGCTAGAAGAAGTGAATGGCTATATCGACGATGCTGGCAAGGTATTACGCTAATTATGGGGGCCGAAAGCTTTTCAGTCGGCGCAGAAATATTTCGGTTTGATGGACAGGCGGCCATCGTCGTGATTGGTTGGACTGTTGTTCATCGCCGTTCAGTTGAACGCGATCGAGACAAGGCGAGACGCGAAATGCTAGCCAAGTCTGCTGATGCCCTTGGGACAATTGCCGGCACATTGCTCATATCTGCGCGCGACTACCACATGACAGCAAGGTCGATCAACACTGAAATCGTCATCAAAATGGTGCTGCAAGACCTTACATTGCAAACAGGCTCGCTCAATGACATTTGCTCTGATGCAGGAGAACTTGCGGCGTGCCGTAGCAGCGTACTTGCCTTAAAGAAGGCAGTAACAGGTCGGCATTTTGAAGACGAGCACATTCAACCGATTACAGACACCACCGAACAACTTCAAGACATTGCGGGCACAGTGCTTCGAGTTAAACAGTGTTTTCTAAAGTTGAAACATCGACAATTCCCGGTCAAGTGATTCGGCCACCCACATCGGGCACCAGAAGGAAAGGGACGATGGGCGTGTTCGCGGAGTTTGAGCGCGACATGATTGAAGAGCGGATGCGCGCCGACATCGCTCGCGTCAAGTCGCAAGTGATATTGTCGTCAGACAGAAAGACGCAGATGCCGTGAGCAACCTATCACCTTGGCACAGATATGATCTGCGAAAAATGAAGCTCACGGGATGGCCTCAAATGTCAACACACACACCTTCGACGTAGCTACACCAGAACTGATGGAAAAGTGGGGACTCGCCAATGGTTCGTCGGAGAAATGATCCTGTCATGCCGCCTTCAAGTAGATTGGCAATTGCGAATTGATGTTCGTTCACCAGATGGCAATAGGCTCCATGCAATTGAGTTCGACGACCCGGCCGATACCGCCCAGCGACCAAGCCGACATGATTGTTAGCCACGCCAACCCACTTGCAACCATCACCCTGACTGACGCCAAGCCTGCATAGGTCGAATCGTCACTCCATTCTTGCGCCCTCGGCTAATCACCCTGGGCGTTTTTCTTTGTCCCTACCAACCGAAAGGATCCCTATGTTCCTCCCATTCCTTGCCGCTGCATCGGTCGCCGCTGCCTTTGCCCAAGTGGGCGCCATGTCAGTCAAGATCGCATTCCTGACCAGTGCCCTGAATGCCATGGTGCTGATCGCCATCGCGCTTGCCGTGTATACCATCTGGATATCGCGCAGGGCATAACCTCAACCTGTCAGAAATCACGACGTGATCCGTGTCAATCCTTCGGTCCAACATTTTTTCAGATTGTGCCAACCAAAGGCGGTAAAGGTGGTGGTGTCCAGGAGTCCGCTCACCACATCGAATCCAGACGATTCAGGTGGGAACGCAACTTCCGCAAAAGCGTGCTGGATATCTGACGTCCAGTTGCTCGACGCTGGCCTCTGTCGCCTCTTCAAACGAGAGAACTAACACCCTGTGGGGTTGTCTGGTATCGAAATCGCGACCACAAGAAGCGCAGTTCTCTATGGGTCGCACACTTGACCTCGGCGCTCAAGATTCCTGACCCACCTGTGCTCACCGAAAGCTGACCCACCGAGTGCGCGCCTGTTTGTGATCGGTCGCGCACGAAGGACTTCAAGCTGAGGTGTGGCGGCTGCATCTGCGCCGCTGTGGTACGCAGCTCACT
>CAIXNB010000158.1 GCA_903920695.1 uncultured beta proteobacterium | reverse complement strand
GGCTCGATCTCAGCCCGCTCGATCAACGCCGAGGGCCTGACTGTCTCAAATGGCCTTGCGCCTGCAGTAGGTCCGTCCGGTACCGGAACCATGACCGGGTATGGCGCCGTCTTCAACAGCAGCGGCACCTTTGCCATTGGCACGCCAGTCAACAACATCGTCTATGACATGACGGGCGGCATCACGATCAATGGCCAATTGATCGCCAATGCCAATATCGTGTCGAAGTCTGCAACCGAGTTTCTGTCGACCTTCCAGTGGATACCCAACGGCAGCTGGGCAACCTACACCTTCACCATGGAGCACGCCGGCAACGCATCGATCCTGCTGACCTACGGTTTCCAGACCAGCAACATCCTTGGCACGTTCGAGGTGCGCGCGCAGATCGACGGATACACGTCCTACGACTACTACACCGGAGGCGATGACGGCACGGTGACGATCCCGACGTTCTACTCCGGCCTGGCTGCAGGCACGCACACGCTTTACATGTATGCACTGCAGCAGTACGCAACCGGCAACCACCTGGCGCGGTTCACGCTTTTGAGGAGCTACCGGTGATTTACCTGCACATCTTCAACGCCGACGGCAGCCTCAAAATCCGCCAGCAGCTCGGGCCCGAGGACGACGCGCAAGCCATCGCCGAAATGAATAGCTCCAGTTTCTTTGTCCTCGATGAGACTGGGTACTGGCCCGACCAGGTGTATTTCGAAGACGGCGCAATCATCCAGAAGCCAGCCAAGCCTTCGATCTTTCACCAGTTTGATTACGCCACCAAACAGTGGATCGATCCCCGCACGCCTGACGACCTGTGGGCAGCCGTGCGTGTACAGCGCAATGCCCTGCTCAGCGCGTCTGACTGGACGCAGTTGCCCGACGTACCAGGTGCAACGCAATCGGCCTGGACCTCATACCGGCAAGCCCTGCGCGACATCACCAACCAACCCGACCCGTCAAATGTGACGTGGCCAACCGAACCCATTTAAGGAGCAACAACATGACATCATGGTATCGAACGGGAACCATTTCCGTCACCAACGGCAGCACCACTGTGGCCGGCAGCGGCACCGACTTCATCAGCGGAACGGCAGCAGGCGAGGGCCTTCTGGGGCCTGACGGCAAGATCTATGAAATCGTGGCTGTGGTCTCAGGCGTTGCCCTGACGATCAGCCCAGCTTACCTGGGTGCCAATGCGTCGGCGCAGGCCTACGCCATCATCCCGACGCAGTCCTACATCCGCGACCTGGCCAACCAGGCCGCCGCCCTGGTCAACGATTACGCTGCGACCAACTCCAACGTCTTCCTGCTGACGGTTGCCGACAAGACGCCGCCAGTCGACACCGACAAGGTCGCCATCAGGGATGTGGTGACAGGCACCGGCCGCTGGCTGACGTTCACCAACCTGAAAGCGTTCCTCAAGTCCTACTTTGACTCAGTCGCCACCACACTGACCAACAAGACCCTGACGGCACCGGCGATCACATCGCCAACCGGAATAGTCAAGGCCGACGTCGGTCTGAGCAACGTCGACAACACAGCCGATAGTGCCAAGCCCGTCAGCACCGCTCAGGCAACCGCCAACAGCTCGGTGCTGACCGCCGCTGCAGCGGACGCCACTGCCAAGGCGGCCGGCGCTGTGGCAGACGCGGCAGTTTCCGCGACCGTCGTCCAGTTGGCCTATGGGCTTGCCGCCGCGGTTGACCTGGCAGCACTGGCGCAGCGCCGCATCGATGACGTCAGCGCCTACAAAACGCAGACCGGCACCTGCACAGTCACCCAGTCTGCCAGCAATGAATTCACGCGCACCTACGCCTCAGTGGCCGTCACCCTGCCAAGGGCATACCTGAATGCCAATTACCAGGTGGTCGTCGAGTGCGACAGCGCCGCGCCGTTCCTGGGCGCCGAAGGTCACGTCCTGGTGCAAAGCCGCGCCACCAACGGCTTTGTTCTCGCCATCACCGGCTCTGCCACCAGCGCCAGCCTGCGCTGGAAAACCATTTTCCCTACCGCTCAATAAGGACTCACCATGGAAATCATCCGACCCGAAGGCACTGCGCCGATCGCAGACGCCACCGAAACACCCGGCTATGTCACGCTGGCCTACGAGGAATCGACGCTCACGCTGCCGACCCTGCCACGGCCGAACAGTAACTCGGACACCGTCTACTGGACCGGCAGCGCGCTGCAGTTCGAGCCCGGCACGCCGCCGGTGATCGCCGCCGTGCTGGCCTGCCACGCCGGCCAGACGACGTTGACACTCTTCCCGCTGCCCGACACGACAGCGCCCACTCCCGCACCCGCACCTTAAGGAACCATCATGTCCCTCACTATTTCCGTCCCCGACTCCCTGCGCATGAGCATCGAGGCCGCCAGCGGCGGCGCGCAGACCGTGCTTTACAGCACATTGGGTCAGCCGACTTTCATGGACATCATTCCGCAATTCACCGGCGCTGCCGTCGGCGTCACCGGTTACACCGACCCGCACCCGATGTTTTACGGGCAAGACGGCACCGCCAAATCAGAATATTTTTTCGGTACCTATCCAGGTGTTGTTAAAAATGGCGAGCTGCTGAGCCTGCCTGGCCAGGACCCGGCCAACACCCTGAATCATGATCAGTTCGTGGCTTACGCCAGGGCTTGCGGCGCTGGACACCATGTAATACCAAACGCTTGCTACGCCGGCATTGCCCTGTGGTGCCGCATGAATAGTTTCGCGCCCCGCGGCAATACAAACTGGGGCGTGGCCCACGATGCTACATGGGAGTCTGGCCGTCGAGGCGATGGGCTTGCACCAGGCACAGCCAGTGGCACGGGACGCACGCTTACCGGCTCTGGTCCCGTGTCTTGGCGGCATAACAACGCCAGTACCGGGATTGCGGACCTGGTCGGAAACGTTTGGGAGTGGTCGCCAGGCATGCGTATCAACGCAGGCGAGATCCAGGTGCTGCGCAACGACGCCGCCAGCACTGTGCCAAAGAATGATGGCGTCATCAACACCATCGATATGTCGGCAGGGTCATCCAAGTGGTGGGCCATCGACGGAACAGCGGCCACCGTTGCCGCCTGCTTCGTGGCACCAGGCAGCGCCAACACAGTCAAATACGCCACCAGCGGCAGCGCCGCACAAACCTTGGTACTGGGCTCAGGCGCAGCTTTTGAAGGCATGGCCAGCTATGTGACCGGCGCCGGCGCTCTGATGACGCTCAAAGTGCTTGGCTTGATGCCGGTCGCGTCTCTGCTGGGCGGCACCATTGCAACCCCTGCCGCGAATAGCGACGGATTCTGGATCGATGTGACGGGCGAACGGCTCCCGATCCGGCTTGGCTCTTGGCACAACGGGGCGACGGCCGGCTTGTCTGCGCTGGCCCTCAACAACGGTCGCTCGAATGCCTACGACGACATCGGGGCCCGGCCCGGCTTTGTACGCTGAAATCTGCCACCTGTAATCTGAACGGGTGGGCGATAGCCCACCTCTAGAACTCAAAACTTTTTGATATGACAGACCAAGACGAACCTGATGCACTGCTGATTTTGCAGCGGGTTGAAGCCATGATTTTGTACGGACGCACGGCGTTGCGCCAGTTTCCAAAGTACGAGATGCATGTGCTTTCCGCAGAGATGCTGCATTGCATGTGGGATCTACTGGAACTGGTCATCATCTGCAACAAGCGGTATCACAAAAAAACAACGATGAAGGACTTGGATGCAAAGGTAGCGCTATTGCGCTATCAGTTGCGCACAGCCAAAAAATTTGGTTATCTCGATTTTCAGAAGTACGAACACTGGTCGAAGTTGAACGATGAAATCGGACGCATGCTGGGTGGCTGGCTGCGCTCGATTTCGACAAGCACTTCGACTGTGGGGGATGCGCGTTGAAAAAGCTCCCGATCCGGCTTGGCAATTGGAACAACGGGGCGACGGCCGGCTTGTCTGCGCTGAACCTCAACAACGATCGCTCGAATGCCAACGACAACATCGGGGCCCGGCCCGGCTCTTGGGGACCGTCAGAAGCAGTGGCCTTACGGGGCCGCTGCCAGTACACCCCTCAAAAGGATGCGCATTCCTCGGCCAGGGCGAAAACCCGAAGCCGAAAAATTAAACAGGCAGGCCGTTCTGGTAGCACTTGTGTGCGAACGTTCGGACCTGCCGCCCCTCGGGGTAATTTTTTGATTGACTATGTGGCCAAAACTTACAACAACCTATTTGCGCAAATCTACAGTTTCGAGGCCCTGCATGCCGCCTATCTGCGCGCCAGCAAAGGTAAGCGCGAAAAAGGTGGCGTGCAGCAGTTTGAGTTTGATCTAGAGGGCAACCTCATCGCCCTGCAAAACGAGTTGATCTGGGGCACTTACCGCGTTGGCAAGTACCACCAGTTTGACGTGTACGAGCCGCAGAAACGGCCCATTGCAGCACTTCCGTTTCGTGACCGTGTAGTGCAGCACGCCATTGTGGCGGTGTTAGACCCGTTGTGGGAAAGAGGCTTTATTGCAGACAGCTATGCCTGTCGTAAGAATCGCGGCACGCACCGAGGTGCTGACCGTGCACAAGCCATGCTGCGCCAAGTCAAGCGTGAGCATGGGAACGTGGTGGTATTTAAGGCCGACATCAAGAAGTATTTCGCATCGATCACCCATGCCACTCTAAAGACTCTTTTTCGCAAGCGCATTGCCTGCAAAAAGACACTGGCGCTGCTGGACCACATCATTGACTCAGCCAACACGCTCGACGGCTGCGTGTACGGCCGTGGCGTGCCTTTGGGAAATTTGACAAGCAGGCTTGGCGCCAACCTGTACCTGCATGAGCTTGATCTGTTCGTGAAACACGCCTTGCGTGAACCGAATTACGTTCGCTACATGGATGACTTTGTGATCATCCACCACGACAAGGCGCATCTGCAGCGCGTGCGCATTCTGGTTGAAGAGTTTCTTGACCAGCATCTCGGGCTTAAGACCAATCAAAAGACGCAAATCTTCCCGCTTGGGTTGGTGCGCGGCCGGGCGCTGGACTTTTTGGGCTATCGGATCTGGTGCACGCACCGGCGCCTGCGCAAAAGCTCAATCAAGCGTATCTACCACACCCTGCGTAGGCTGCAAGGGCAGTATGCCGACGGCAAAGTGAGCCTGGAGCGCATTGGTCAGTCGGTGCAAAGCTGGGTAGCCCACGCCGCGCACGCCAACGCCAAGGCATTGCGTGAGAGCGTGCTCAAGAAGTTTGTTTTTATCAGGAGCAACAAATGATCCCGCACATAACCATTTACACCGACCGCTTCATCCCGGCTCGGTTTGCCGCCATCACTGCCGGCCCGTTAATCCTGGTCCGCCCAGCCTACCGTGGCGACGCTGGGCTGCTCGCGCACGAGATGCTGCACGCAAAGCAATGGCTGCTGACAACACTGGCGATGCTGATCGTTGCTGGCATCGTATATGCCCTGCAGCGGCCTGAGTGGGCCTATGTGGCCATCACTGCACCGGCCGTGTTCGGTGCCATCTACAAGTTGTTTCCAGCCGCGCGACTGCGTATCGAGGCTGCTGCATACCGACTGCAGCTCACGTATTACCCGGACGACCGCAGCGCTTTATTTGCCGGCTTTTTGGCGACCAATTACAGCCTGGCCATCACGCAGGATCAGGCGCTGCAAGCGCTTCGCACATAAACAGGAGTCACCCATGTCTGAGATGGATATTTACCCCTCGCTTACACAGATTGCCGACGAGCTGCCGAAGCGCCGATTGTCGGACATCAACATCCACCATGAGGACGGCGGATGTATCGGACTTGACATTGTGAATCTGCGGTTCCAAAAGGGCGACGAGCGAATGACGCGCATCGAAAACAAACTCGACATCAATAGTTCCGATACGAGCGAAGTGCTGGAAATCCTGCGCTTGGGAAAGTCGTTCTTCAAGGTGATCGGAATCTTCGGCGCACTCGTGAAGTGGGCAACGGCTATCGGTGCGCCAGTGGTGGTCTTTTACTACACGCTCAAAGGTGGGGATAAACAGTAATGGCCGAAGAAACCAACAAGCGCGCCGTCGCCCTGGTGCTGGCCGCTGCCATTGCCGGGCCCTGCGAAGGCCTGCGCCAGTACGCCTACCGCGACGTGACCGGCCTGCCGACCATCTGCATGGGATCGACCAAGGGCGTCAAGATGACCGATTTTCGGACGGTGCCCGAATGCAAAGCAATGCTGACAAAGGAGATGAGCGATGTCGTACAAACCGTGGACACCTGCCGGCCGGGCTTACCGGCCCCTGTACTCGCCGCCTTTGCGGACGCCGCGTACAACGTCGGGGCAAGCATTGCCTGCAACAGCACAAAGTCAACCGCTGCCAGAAAACTGGCGGCCGGCGACCATCGCGGTGCATGCACTGAACTGCTTAAATGGGACAAGGCCCGGATCGCCGGCGTAGCCGTGACGCTGCCAGGCCTGACCAAGCGCCGCGTGCTGGAGCGCGACCTTTGCCTGTCGGGGGTCGCGTGACTTATTTCTCCTGCTTCAGCTTGGCTCTTTCACGCTCATGCGATTGTTTCGAAAGTTCCCAAAGAACTCCAATAAGTGTGAAAAGAATGAAGAGCACACAACCGATCATCAAGAGCGTTTCCAGTCTGGATGCTGATCCAGTATCAGTTGCCAACTTCACCAACAGGCCAAAATAAAAGAGGACCAACATGATGTCGAAGAAGACTTTACGATTTCTTTTCGAGAAGACGATTCTCGCCTTGGCCGCAACATTCATTGCCGTCATTGTGTCCTTAACCATCTCCACAATCCACTTCGCAAATATTGTGATCAGTGCGCCCATCAACATTTTTATTGCCGTGATAACAGCTTCTGTGATGTCCATGATTGAAAGTTGGCTAAAGGACGAAGACTAGCATGACTGACATTCAATTCAAATTCGTCATCGGCCTGGTGCTGCTGGCCGCACTGGTCTTTGGCGAGCGCTACATCGAGGGCCGCGGTGCAGATCGCCAGCTCGCGGTCGACACCGCCATCATTAACAAGCAGAAGGCCGAAGCGGCCGCCACACTGGCCAGCGAGACCGACAAGGTGCACCGCGCCGAGCAGGCGCTGCAGGATTTCAAAAACCACCAGGAGCTACAAGATGCTGACCACAAAAAGACCGTTGCCGATTTGTCTGACCGCCTGCGCCGCATTGCTGAGCCTGCTGGCCGGCTGCGCGACCCGAACGCCGCCGGATGTGGGGGTGGTGGTGGTGGCGCCACAAATCAAGCTGCCGCCGCCACCGGTGGTGGTCCAGCAAACCCTACCCAGGCCGGCGGGCTACTTTCAGCAGAGCTTAGTGGATTACTCGCTGGGCTCACCAAAGAAGCTGACGACATCAACATCGCCTATGCCAGCTGCAGGCCCTACGTCTTGGAAGTAAGAGACGCGCAGATCGCCACCCAAGATAGGAGTCACCCGCCACCGTAAAGACAGGGCGACCAGCCCGGGTGCTACTAACACCCGAACTAGCCGCCAATCCACGATCAAGCCGTAAGCCAGCCAAGGCCCTGCCACCTCCCGGGAGGCGGGCCCAGTGTAACAACCCACCTGGAACCCCTCACAATGGCATCACCCATCATCCCTTGGCTTGGCGGCAAGCGCCGCCTGGCAGACACCATCCTGCGCCGCTTCCCGCCGCACACCTGTTACGTCGAGGTATTCGCCGGTGGTGCGGCCATGTACTTTCTGCGCCAGCCGGCCGAGGTCGAGGTCATCAACGACATCAATGGCGACGTCGTCAACCTGTACCGGGTCGTCAAGAGCCACCTGGAGGAGTTCGTGCGCCAGTTCAAATGGTCGCTCTCCAGCCGCGAGATCTTCAAATGGACGCAGGACGCGCCGGCCGAGACCCTGACCGATATCCAGCGCGCCGCCCGGTTCTACTATCTGCAGCACCAGGCCTTTGGCGGGCGCGTGCAGGGCCAGAGCTGGGGCACAGCCACCACGGCGCCGGCGCCCACTGTCAACCTGCTACGCCTGGAAGAAGACCTGAGCACTGCGCACCTGCGGCTTCATGGCGCCTACATCGAGCGCCTGGACTGGAAGGAGTGCATGCGCCGGTACGACCGGCCGCACACCTTCTTTTACATGGACCCGCCGTATTGGCAGACCGAAGGCTACGGCGTGCCCTTCCCCTGGTCAGAGTACGAGGCCATGGCCGAGATCATGAAGGGCATCAAGGGCAAGGCGCTGCTGAGCATCAATGATCACCCGCAGATCCGCGCGTGCTTCGCCGGCCTGCACATCGAAGAGGTCCCAATTAAGTACACAGTAGGCGGTGGCCAGGGCGTCGATCGCATGGAACTGCTGATCAGCAGCTGGGATGTTAATGCTCAGCCGGCGCGGCTGTTTTGAGGCTTCAGTCCGATCCTGTCCAGCCACGGCCAGTCCTTGTACTTGTCTCCGACCTGGCGCATGTGGGTGTAGCGCTTGAGGCTGTTCCATGATCGATGGCCAGATACACTGGCGACACGGGGGATGTTCCAGCCGATCTCGAACAAGCGACTGATTCCGTCATGGCGTAGATCGTGAAAGTGAAGGTCCTCGATGCCAAGGAACAGGCAAGCCCTGGCGAATGACGTGCTGATTGACTCGGCGTTGTGAGGCCAGATTCGCCCCTCGGTCGCCGGCTGCAGCTTGATCAGTTGCAACGCCTCTGGCGTGAGCGCAGTTGTCACATCGTTGCCGATCTTCTCTCCCGGATTCTTCATGTCCCGCACGACGATCTCCAGATTGGCCTTGTCCAGGTCTTTTCCGACCATGCGTGTGATCTCTTCCTGGCGGCGCGTGCTGAAGATGGCAAACAGTATCACGCGCGTCATTGGAATGCTGTCCTTTCGCTTGAGCTCGACCACGGTGTAGTACGTCATCAGCCGGTCAAGTTCGTCAAGCGTTGGCCGACGTGACCGGTGTTTGGACCGTCCAACCAGGCCGAGCTTAGCCAATACCAAGCGTGCATCATCGATCGCCTGCTTGTCCAGCGGGTAACCCCACGCCGGCCGGGCCACACTGAAGACAGACGCCAGGTGCGACATGTAATTGGCACGGGTACTGGGCTGCGCATCGATCGACTGGGCAAACTTCACCAGCTCCTGGCTGGTGATCTGCGAGCAGCGCATGTCGCCGAGGTCAGCCGCCTTGATGCTGCGTAGCACCTGGTCCTTGGTCTTTCCGTGCGGTCGCAGCTTGTCGTTGTTATAGGTGTCGATCACATCCTTGAGCAGAGGGTCCTTGGGCTTAATCAGCGCGCCAGGAACGGCCAGCTCAGTCAGGCGCTTGCGCAGCCACGCCTCAGCGGGCTGTTTTCGGTCGAAGGTCTGAGATTCTGTGAAAATGATCTTGCCGCCGGCCTTGAGCCGAATTTGCGCAGTGTGGCCGATGGTTCCGTCTTTGCGTTTGCGTGAGACAATTCCCATTTGAGTGCTACATGGAGTTTTTGTAGCACCGAATGTAGCACCGATAACCCGAAATAGGCCAAAAAGCCCATAAATCAGCGTGAATCAGACAATAGCCGATAGCCCCTCTACCATTGGGAAAACCGATCTACAGAGGGCGCGGCTTTTAAGTGTCGCGCCGATGCTCGACTGGACTGATCGCCATTGCCGCTATTTCCACCGCCTGCTGACGCGCCACGCCCTGCTTTACACCGAGATGGTGACGACCGGTGCCCTGATCCATGGGGATGTGGCACGTCATCTGCGCTACAACGCCGAGGAACACTCGCTGGCGCTGCAGTTGGGTGGCAGTGAGCCGGCCGATCTGGCGCACTGCGCGCGCCTGGGCGAGCAGTGGGGCTACGACGAAATCAACCTGAACTGCGGCTGCCCGAGTGAGCGCGTGCAGCGTGGCGCTTTTGGTGCCTGTCTGATGGCCGAGCCGCTGCTGGTGGCGGATTGCGTCAAGGCCATGCTCGATGTGCTGCAGATACCGGTGACGGTGAAGCACCGCATCGGCATCGACCGCTGTGAGGATTACGGCTTTGTGCGCGATTTTGTCGGTGCCGTGTCGCAGGCCGGCTGCCGCGTCTTCATCGTGCACGCCCGCAACGCCTGGCTCAAAGGCCTGTCACCAAAGGAAAACCGCGACATCCCGCCGCTGCGCTACGAATCAGTCTACCGGCTCAAGACCGACTTCCCGGATCTGACCATCGTGGTCAATGGCGGCATTACGCGCACTGAACAGGTGGCCGGGCATCTGGCGCACGTGGATGGCGTCATGCTCGGACGTGCGGCCTATCACCAGCCATGGTGGCTCAGCGAGTGGGATGAAGCTTTCTACGGGGCCGAATCCGGCACGCTGACGCGCGAGTCGGTCGAGCAGCAGATGGTGGACTACATGGCGCGCGAGGCCGCCGCGTACGGCACGCCCTGGCCGAACGTGGCGCGCCATATGCTCGGACTGCGCCACGGCCTGCCGGGAGCGCGGCACTGGCGTCAGGTCTGGAGCGATCACCGGTTCAAGACGCTGCCAGCGCACGAAGTCATGGCGCTGGCGCACGCCAAGGTATCATGACGCCTTGTTTCGCGGGTGTTGCGGCCGGGCCGCTGCATCCCATTTTCACTGCCTAATTGATCCGTGCGTCTCAATTCCATCAAGCTATCGGGCTTCAAGTCCTTCGTCGAACCCACCACCTTCATGTTGCCGGGTCAACTGGTGGGCGTGGTTGGACCGAACGGCTGTGGCAAGTCCAACATCATGGATGCGGTGCGCTGGGTGCTCGGTGAATCGAAAGCCTCGGAATTGCGCGGTGAGTCAATGCAGGACGTGATCTTCAACGGCACGACCACGCGCAAGCCGGCGAGCCGCGCCAGCGTGGAGCTGGTGTTCGACAACGCCGACCACCGCGCCGGCGGTCAGTGGAATCAGTTCACCGAAATTGCCGTCAAGCGGGTGCTCACGCGTGACGGCACCAGCAGCTACTACATCAACAACCAGCCGGTGCGCCGGCGCGACGTGCAGGACGTGTTCCTCGGCACGGGTCTGGGCCCGCGCGCTTACGCCATCATCGGCCAGGGTACGATCAGCCGCATCATCGAGAGCAAACCCGAGGAGTTGCGCCTGTTTCTGGAAGAGGCGGCGGGCGTCTCCAAGTACAAGGAACGTCGGCGCGAGACCGAGAACCGCCTGAGTGACACGCGCACCAATCTGACCCGGGTTGAGGACATTCTGCGCGAGCTCACCGGTAACCTGGAAAAGCTCCAAGGCCAGGCCGAGGTGGCCAAGAAGTACAACGCGCTGATGGCCGACGTCACGCTCAAGCAGCACCAGCTCTGGTTTCTGCGGCGCAGCGAATCCGAGGCCGAGCAGGTCAAGGTCAAGACCGACGCCCAAGGCGCCGTCAACGCGCTCGAATCCCAGGTCGCCGACCTGCGCCACATTGAGGCCGAACTGGAGACCGTGCGCCAGGCCCATTACGCCGCCGGTGACCAGGTCAATCAGGCACAGGGTCTGCTGTACGAGGCCAGCACCGAAGTCGGTCGGCTCGAAGCCGAGATCCGCTTTGTGGTGGAAGGGCGCCAGCGCGTCGAACAGCGTTTGATCACGCTCACGGAGCAGGGCGCGCAGTGGCGTACGCGCCAGGACGACGCGCAGGCTGAGATTGAAAGCCTGTCCGAACTGGCCATGGTCGGCGAGGAAAAAACTGAACTGCTGGCGGCCCAGGTGGAAGACCAGGTGCAGCAGTTGCCCGCACTGGAAGAAGCTTTGCGCCAGGCACAGAAAGTAGCCAACGAACAGCGCGCCAGCGTGGCCCAGGTGCAGCAGCAAATCCAGGTGCTGGCCGCCGAGCAGCGCAGCATCGAGGAACAGTCACGCCAGTTTGGCAACCGGCGCGAACGCTTGATGGCCGACCGCAATGCCCTGGCCGCACCCGACGAAGTGCGCCTACTGGAACTGCAGGAACAGTTGGAGGCGGCGCAGGAGACGGCCAGCGTGATGGAAGCGCGCCTGCACGAGTTGCAGGACAGCGTGCCGCAACTTGATGAGAATCGGCGCGCGCAGCAGCAAAGCGTCAATGCCGAATCGGCACGCCTGGCCGACCTGTCGGCGCGGCTGGAAGCGCTCAAGGCCTTGCAGGAGAAAGTCAAGACCGATGGCAAGCTGCAACCCTGGCTGGCCAAGCATGGGCTGGACGGCCTGCAGGGCTTGTGGAGCCGCATTCACATCGAGCTTGGTTGGGAAACCGCCCTCGAAGGCGCGCTGCGCGAGCGCATGGGGGCGCTGGAGGTCTCGCGACTGGAGATGCTGCGCGCTTTTGACAGCGATGCACCGCCAGCCAAGCTCGCGTTCTACAGCCCGCCGGTAGCGGCCTTGCCCAACATGGGCATATCGACCCTGGCGCGCCTGTCGGATTTGCTGCGCGTTGGCGATGCCGGCCAGCGCGCTGTGCTGACCGACTGGTTGCACGGCTGCTATACCGCAGCCAGCTTTGAAGAGGCGCTGGCCAGCCGCAGCCAACTGCAGAGCGGCGAGTTGATCTTTGTGAAGAGCGGCCACGCTGTGGGTCGCAGCAGCGTGAGCTTTTATGCGCCCGATTCCGAGCAGGCAGGCTTGCTGGCGCGCTCCCAGGAAATCGAGAACCTGGAAAAGCAGTTGCGAGCCCAGACCCTGATCAGCGAGGAAGCGCGCGTTAGCCTGGTGCGCAGCGAAGCCGCTTACGCGCATGGCTCGCAGCGCCTGGTGCAGAGCCGGCGCGAAGCAGCCGAGACCCAGAGCCGTGCGCATGAACTGCAGGTGCAAAGCCTGCGCCTGACGCAGGCGGCCGAACAGATGCGCCAGCGCAGCGCGCAGATTGGCGCTGATCTGGCCGAAATCGACGATCAGCTCGACGACTTGCAGGAGCGCCGTGTGACCGCCGAAGGCCGCTTCGAAGAGCTCGACATGCAGCTCGCCGATACCCAGGAGCGCCACGCCACGCTTGACGAACATGTGATCACGGCCGAGCGCCGGTTGACCGAGTCACGCGAGCAGCAGCGCAGCCTGGAGCGCCAAGCGCAGGAGGCAGTGTTCTCCATGCGCAGCCTGGATGCGCGCAAGGCTGAGTTGGCACGCGCCATTGAGACCGCACAGCGCCAGACCGAAGACGTCAAGGCCGAGGCTGAGAAGGCACAACAGGAACTGACACAGCTTAACGACGCGGCGGCGCGCGCTGGCCTGCAGAGCGCGCTGTCGCTCAAGCTCGAGCGCGAGTTGGCACTGGGGTCGCGGCGCAGCGAGTACGACGATCTGACGGCCAAACTGCGCGCCAGCGACGAGCGGCGCCTTCGGCTGGAACGCGAGCTTGACCCGCTGCGCCAGCGCATTACCGATTTCCAGCTCAAGGAACAGGCGGCACGACTGGGCTTTGAGCAGTACACGCAACTGCTGGTTGATGCCCAGGCTGATCTGGCGTTGTTGGTGCAGTTGATCACTGAGAGCCGGGTTCGACTCGGAGGCCTGCAAGGCGAGATCGACGCGCTGCACCGCGACATCGCCGCGTTGGGGGCTGTCAATCTGGCGGCGCTCGACGAATTGACGGCGGCCAGCGAGCGCAAGCATTTCCTCGATGCCCAGTCGGCCGACCTGAATGAGGCGATGTCGACGCTGGTGGAAGCGATCAAGCAGATTGACGCCGAAACGCGCGACCTGTTGTCGGGTACTTTCGACGCCGTCAACCAGCACTTTGGTCGCATGTTCCCGGAACTGTTTGGTGGCGGCAACGCGCGCCTCGTGATCACCGGTGAAGAGATTCTCGACTCTGGTGTGCAGGTGATTGCGCAGCCGCCGGGCAAGAAGAACCAGACCATCCATTTGCTCTCGGGCGGAGAAAAGGCGCTGACCGCGATTGCGCTGGTGTTTGCCATTTTCCAGCTCAATCCGGCGCCCTTTTGTCTGCTCGACGAGGTTGATGCGCCGCTTGACGACGCCAACACCGAACGCTACGCCAAGCTGGTGCTGAGCATGAGCCGCGAGACGCAGTTTCTCTTTATCAGCCACACCAAGATCGCCATGGAAATGGCCGAGCAGATGATTGGCGTGACCATGCAGGAACAGGGCG
>CAIXNB010000157.1 GCA_903920695.1 uncultured beta proteobacterium | reverse complement strand
CTTGAAGTCCTTCGTGCGCGACCGATCACAAACAGGCGCGCACTCGGTGGGTCAGCTTTCGGTGAGCACAGGTGGGTCAGGAATCTTGAGCGCCAAAGTTTGTAGAACTTCGGGTTTTGGTGCATCGCTTGAGCGTAGCTATGACATAGGCCGTCTGTGACGGTTTGCTTGTGCAACGCAGCGAAGTTGGGAACTTGCATATTTAGTCTTTGGTTATGGCATGGTGCGCCAAGTCATGGTTGCCCCGGCGGGCGACAAATACTTTCGCTCATACGAACGCAGCACGTCGTTTGGCCATTGGGACGCGCACGGCATGCTCTCGCTCAAGTTCGGTGATCCAGGATTCGAGGCTAAAGCGCTCGTCGATTAGCACTTCCTGACGCCGCACCGTTGCGAAATCGCCCGGTGCAAGCTGCGACAAAGCAGCCAGGCGCGCGCCAATTGGCGATGGCAGATCTGCATTGGCATCAGACAGGGCATAGGTCGCAAGCATCCGACGCCGGTGTACATCGTCCAGCGGCAAGAACTTGATCTTGAAGGTGAAGCGCCGCATTGCCGCTGTGTCGAGAGATTTGATCAGGTTGGTGGCGCAAATGAACACGCCCTGGAAGCTTTCCATCTGTTGCAGCAGTTCATTGACTTGTGTGACTTCCCAGGGGCTACGCGCCAGGTTTCTGTCCCGCAGAAAACTGTCTGCTTCGTCCAGCAACAGGACGGAGCCGTCGGCTGCCGCCTCCTGAAACATGTTGGCGATGGATTTTTCTGTCTCGCCAATCCACTTGCTTGCCAGGTCCGAGACGCGTTTGGTCAAGAGAGGCCGGTCCAGCGTGTTGGCAATATAGGCAGCAAGTGAGGATTTGCCGGTGCCAGGAGTACCGTGAAAAGCCAGACTTGCACAACCGGTACGACGCAACCCGTCGAGAATCCGCGAAAGTGGCGCACTGGTTTCCAGATTCAGCGCATCGAGGTCCCAGGTCGAACTGCCAGTTGACTGCAGCAGTCCGAGTGAGGGGCGACCCGTTATGCGTTGACTGGCCTCGATGGCGCCCAGGAGCGCCTTTGTTTTTGAGGTTGCATCTGCCCCGGCGCCCAGTCGCGAAAAGCGTGCTGCCATGGCGAGTTGCGCCGGCGACAAGTTGTGGTCTGCCGCAATTGCCTCTATCTTTCCCGGCTCAATGGCGAAGTCGGGCGTGGCTTGAGTCACGAGGTGCCGGCGCACGCTCGCTGGGGGATGGCCGATCTTGAAATGATAGATAAAGCGTCGAAGGATGGAGTCGTCCATCGGCTTGGCTTCATCGCTGATCCACAGAGTTGGGACCGTGTTGGTGTCCAGTCGCTCTTTCAACAGCATTTCACAATGGTCTGCGGCGATGTTGACACCTTCAAAGACCATGACGGCACCGGCATGGGTTTGCAAGATTCCCTGCATCCACTCGAAGCGTTCCAGGCGTGTCGTGATTTCAAGAACTGTGTCCGTGCAGTCTGTGTCGGCGCTGATCTCAAAACCAGCCAGCCCGGTAGCCTGTACCAAGAGCCGAGAGAGCTCGGTCTTGCCGACACCGGTTGGGCCTTGAACAAGGATGTTGACGCCGCGCTCTTGCGTCCGTGTCGCAGTCTTGAGGCAATCAACAATCCACTTGAATTCTTCTGACAGATGGGGGAAGTCGGCTGTTGTGAGAGAGGATGGGGTTAGGGGCTGAAGAAACGTGGCTTGTAATCCCTCACGTGTGTCGGCATGCAAGAGAAAAAGACGGTACGCCACCGGACCGACATTGACGAACTCATCAAAGTGATCGGGGGCGCGATCGAGCTTGACAAGATAGTTTGAGCGCAAGGTTTGCGTGGGTTTGAATGCTTTTCGCAGTTCGGGTTCGGTGCAACCAACCATTGCCGCAAACAAGCCCCAGGCGGCGCCCATCGATACCATTGGCAGGTGTTTCAGGAAATTGCGAAATCCGGCCCATTGCTTTGCAGTAACTGCATATTGGAGGATTTCGATCTCAAGCGGGTTCAACTTGTACAGCGCTGCTGCATGAGCAAGATTTTCGTGCTCGCCCAAGTGGCGAAGCTTGTCGGACTCCAGCGGAGCCAGTGTGTCAGCGAAGGCGCACCGGATCAGTTCTGGTTCACGCTGCCAAGTGCTCAGGATATTCGTCTGAAAGGCGCTCCACAGAGTAGTCGGGTTTGTCAAAAGCAGTTTGCACAAGGAAACAGTGTCATGTGAATCAACAGGGTGGCTCGGGATCTCTTTCGTGAACTTGGCAGACAGTGTCATCCGCATCGATTCTGGCCAAATCAGGGCGGGGCCGACAAGCCGCAACAGGCGCTCACCATCGTCGCCGAAATGCTGGTCGTAGTTGCCTGCTGCGACGACGCAGCGCAGGACAAACCGAAGCGTCGGAAGGTGAAGTTGCTTGGTTTCGCTCAGAAACGTGACGAACTCTGAAGTACCGGACATGCAGGTCACCTGGAAAGTAGTTGGGGACCTTTCAGCTTAGGCGAAACACGCGACAAATCATGTCGTCGAAGATTCAAACCACGGATGCCTGTTAGCAGAGTCAGGTTGCGACTGACCCCCTCACATTGGAGTCACAAAACTGGCGGAGCAATTCGGGACGATCCCACCCGAGTTCATCAGTTAGTGACGTAAGCCTATGATTCTTATAGTGGTGTGCATCAAGCGCTCCACTACAACAGGGACATCTGGG
>CAIXNB010000156.1 GCA_903920695.1 uncultured beta proteobacterium | reverse complement strand
ACCCCACCATAACGTCTGAGTCCCTGTGCAGGTTGGCAAATTCATCGAATAAATCCGCGTTTCCCTAGGGTCTTGTGCTCTGGTCCATCATCTTGGCAATGCCGCGAAGAATATGGATTTCTTCCTGCGTCAGCGCCGCCCGGTTGAACAATTGGTTGAGCCGGGGCATCAATTTTTTCGGCGCCTGCGGGTCCAGAAAACCAATGCTCACCAGCGCGCGCTCCCAGTGCGCCAGCATCCCCGCCAGTTCACTGGCATCGGCCAGCACGGCCGGCGTCGTGGCTTCGTAGACCGCGTAGCCGCCCAGCGCCAGTCGCCACTCGTAGGCGATGACTTGCAGGGCCGAGGCCAGATTGAGCGAACCAAACTGTGGGTTACTCGGAATGCTCAAGGCCACATGACAGCGGTAGACATCATCGTTGCGCATGCCGAAACGCTCCGAGCCGAACAGAAAGGCCACGCCCTGTTGCGCCAAGCCGGTCGATGACGACGCGCCGTTGGCAGCCAGCGCCGCAAAATGCTCACGCGGGGTCCCTGTGGGGGGCCCGAAGTCGCGCGGTGTCATGGCGGTGGCGCACAAGTGCGTCATGCCCTCGAGCGCTTCATCCAGCGTGGCGACGATGCGCGCATGCTCCAGCACGTCAAGCGCCCCGCTGGCGCGCTGAATCGTCTCCTCGCGTCGCAATACATTGGCCCAGCGCGGCGCCACCAACACCAGATCCTCGAAGCCCATGGTTTTCATGGCACGGGCGGCGGCCCCGACATTGCCAGCATGGCTGGTGTTAATCAGGATAAAACGGGTTTGCATGGGCGGGAAAGTGAAAAATCAGCGTGACGGTTAAAATCACACTATTGTCGCCGGCTCATGAGGCTGACGCTGCGGGCTTGGCCCACAATCGATGGATGCCGGAGCGAGTCCGGCATGACGGTCGCCGAGAGGACAGAACTAAAGGTCTGTCCCGCAAATATATTCAAAAGAGTAGCCATGTCCCCCAATCTGCATCCCATGATCAACGTGGCCGTCAAGGCGGCCCGCTCCGCTGGCGCCATCATCAACCGCGCCGCGCTTGATGTCGAGTCGGTCCGCATCTCGCAAAAGCTGGTCAATGACTTCGTCACCGACGTCGATCACGCGTCCGAGCAGATCATCATCGAAACATTGCTCACTGCCTATCCCGGCCACGGCATCTGGGCCGAGGAATCGGGCCAGGAACACGGCGCCAAGGATTCGGAATTCGTCTGGATCATCGACCCGCTCGACGGCACTACCAACTTCATTCACGGCCTGCCGGTCTACTGCGTCAGCATTGCGCTGGCGGTCAAGGGCAAGGTCGAGCAGGCTGTCATTTACGACCCGAGCCGCAACGACCTCTTCACCGCCACCAAGGGGCGCGGCGCCTACCTGAACGACCGCCGCCTGCGCGTCTCCAAGCGCATCCGCATGCAGGAATGCCTGATCTCCACCGGCTTCCCGTTCCGCCCGACTGACGACTTCAACACCTACCTGCGCATGATGGGCGACGTGATGCAGCGCACCGCCGGCCTGCGCCGCCCCGGTGCTGCCGCGCTCGATCTGGCCTATGTCGCGGCCGGCTACACCGACGGATTTTTCGAGCTGGGCCTCAAACCCTGGGACGTGGCCGCTGGCTCGCTGCTGGTGACCGAAGCCGGTGGTCTGGTCGGCAACCTGACGGGTGAGCCCGATTTTCTGGATCAAGCCGAGTGTCTGGCCGGCAACCCCCGTATCTACGGCCAGTTGGTCAGCATCCTGGGGCGCTACAGCAAGTTCGCCAGCGCCGGTGAAAAGGCCGCCGCACGCCAAGCCACAGCCGAACTGGCCGAAGGCCACACGGCCATGACGCTCACGCACAAACCGGCGTGAGCCCGTGGCGCTCGACAGCGCCATACATCGACTAATCAAATGGCACGACTTTGCGCTACGGTGCGCTGCGCCAGCCGCACCACAGGCGCATCGACCATGCGGCCATCGACTGTGACAACACCGCCGCCAGCGGCAGCAAAAGCCGCCAGCACGCGCTGCGCCCAGTCCAACTCAAGGGCACTCGGCGCAAAAGCCTGATTCACAAGCGCCACCTGCGCTGGATGGATACAGAGCTTGGCGCCGAAGCCGCTGCGCCGGCTGCGCGCGGCATCCGCCTTCAATTGCGCGCTATCACCGGTGCTTAGCGTCACACCATCGACTGCAGCCGCAAGACCGGCGCGACGCGTTGCCATCACGATGGCCAGGCGCACCGGTATCAGTTCGGCCTCTTCGCCGGCGCAGGCCAGACCGAGATCGACCTGAAAGTCCAGGTGACCAAATACCAGACGCAGCACCTTTGGCGCCGTGGCCAGGGAAACGCGGATCAAATCAACTTTGATCCGCATGATGACGTGGCGCACACTTTTTT
>CAIXNB010000155.1 GCA_903920695.1 uncultured beta proteobacterium | reverse complement strand
CCAGGAACATACCAAAGTCCTGTCGGCACTGACCATCAAAAAGCCAACACTTGACGCCCAGATGTCCCTGTTGTAGTGGAGCGCTTGATGCACACCACTATAAGAATCATAGGCTTACGTCACTAACTGATGAACTCGGGTGCTCCACACCGGTCACTCGCAACCGCGCCCGTGGCGCCGCCTTAATGTCTGAATTCACCGGTCTGCGCAACTTTTCGCGCAGCGTCCGGTGGAATGATGGGTTAGCCATTTCGCATGAATTCACGAAGGTCGGCATCAGCTTCTTGAACCCTAGTTTCCTTGGACAGTAAGCGATCAAAAAAGGAGCCAACCAGCACATAGTCTTGATCGAGAATGTCATTGGAAAGTTTTTCTGGAGCCATTGATAAGACTCCGCCTTTTGCAGCCCAATCAACGCAATGGCGGACGCTGACATAGAAGAACCTAAGAACGAGTGGCTTCTGCTTTAGAAGTACGCGGACTTTATTTCCCGATAGGCCATGGTTCTGAAGAAACGTTGAACAAAGATCAAGTGTCACGTTTCTGATAAGAGCCAAGCGATCTTCACGACTGGCTTTGCCGCTTCGCAATATTCTTAATGGCTCGCCGGTTAGGGCTGACTCAATAATGCCGACTCGTTGGATCAAGCTCTGTTGATTGTTTAAATGATTCAACTCAATCAGATGTATGTCCAGTTGAGCATCCAGAATCTTTGCTCTAATTATGTCAATTGCGTTGCCAGCTCCACCCGCTGCCACATTGGCGAGGATAGCTCTCGCAAAACGTCGAAAGTTACAAGGAAGAAGCTTCCCTTCAATTGACTCACCGTGCTCAAGTTCGTAGTTCAACCCTTCTCCGATTGAGAGCGAATGGAAAACACGGCCGGGGCAGGCGCTGAGAATTTCGAACGACCTCTGTATGGTTTCCTTCCATTTATCCCCTTTGCACATCTCCAATAGAGCGATGTCGGGAATCACGAATTTGGAATGCGGCTCTGCCGCAATAAGATTTCCCAATTCTTCAGCCCGGAGATAGTTCTGGTCGAGTACGTAGATCATAAATGGCTACACGCCAATCGCCATCATCTGCCATAAGTGCTTGGTGATGAGTCGTAAGCCCTTTGGCGCCCGGCTTAGTCTGATTCCTTCCGGCGAAGCGGCCCAGCGCATCCATCCCTTGATTGCGCGCGACAGGTCAGCAGGTGCAACTGGAAATGCGACGCGCCTGGTCATTTCTGGAATCCAGCCTGAAGAAATCGGGATTAAGCGTGTCAAACGAATGGCAGTACATCGGGAAAGTACATCCACCAATAACGACCGTCCTGAAAAAACCATGTCGACAAATCATTATCACAAATGGACTATCTCAACATCTGTCCAATTGTTGCGAAGATATTCGGCAACAAGTCGCCGATGGCAATGGTGAGGTTTATCTTCGCTGCAAAGTAGGCAGCTGCCATCAAGTTGCTGCGGATCAATATCCTCAATGCGGCGCTTGGCCATCAAATCAAGAAACTTGTTCTCGTAAACGTCCCATGCGCCACCATTCTTCTTGTACTCATCCAAGATATCCTGAGTTGGCGCCAATTTGGAAACATGCTCGTAGCCCATACCGCATATCTGCTTTGTGAAATATCTCAAATCGTCTCTCTTTGCAAACCCCGCAAGCTGAGAAATATTGTTTAGGCGAACATCAACTAGCTTCTTTGCCCCCGACTTGGTTAAGCGCGTGAAGAAGCCCTCCGCTGATGTTTTTGTGAATCCAATCGTATAAATCTTCACTGTTCGTCCTCTTCGTTGTACGCAACTTCAGCGTCCTTTACTGCTGTTCCGCGATTGGCTTTTCTATCGTATGCAATCCGCTCTCCTTGCTTTTCGTAGGCATCTTCGACGGTGAGTTCCTCTGAACGAAACATGTCTGCCTCACCAAGACCCATTTTGGCAATCAACCTCGCGATCGCATCCCGGTGCAACTCGGTTGAACCATCTTGCAAAATGTGTGTGATATTTGCGCCGCGATTTACAAGTTCTCGGGCAACGAGAATTGTCCGATGGCAATCCAGTGGATCTTTCTCAGCGCACATTAATGCTATTTTGAGAGTCTCAGCGCCCTCCATAACTCGGTTGATGCCAGACTGAAAAAGCGGCGTTTTCGCCAGCAGCTTATATCTAACTTTTCCGTCAATGTAGCAACACTCATCGTCGCTACGTGCACCGAGTTCCTTGCCAAGAAATACGTAGCGAATTCCGTTCGCCTTCAACGCGCTACCGAGATCTTCCCGATTGAACTGCGGATTGAACCGACTGTACGGAGTAGACCGTACATCAGCAATAGCCGTCACGCCCTGCTTCTGAAGCAAGCCAAGGAACTTTTCAATTGATTGAGTCGAATGTCCGACCGTGTATATCTCAGTGGCCATTAATTTGAGCACATCTTTGTTGAGTAATAAGGGAAGCAATTACCCTGAAGGCAAAGCCATTCCAGACCTCTACCAAGCTGACGCAAAGCGCGGCGTCTCCGACAGGGTACTTTCCATCGCTCCGGAGCAAATACGCTTCTTCAATTTTAGGATCTGTTACGGACAACAGATAAGGAGTGTTATTCAAGGTGAACCGACCGCGCACACGTCGTCGTCCGGGAGTCCCTCGATAGCCACCCTCAACGTGAACCACAACCTCCAAATCGGAAACATGAATCAACTTCAGTGAACTGCCAGTCCTAATTGCCTTGGCCTCGGCAACTTTGTCATTTTGTCCGTGAAATGTGCTTTGCGAATTCCCCCAAAAGGCCGGATCAAACGCATCCACACAGGAAACAACCTGAGTCCAGTTGGCAGTCCCGGTCTTCGTCCAACAAAACGTGTCATCCAAAACGTGGTTTTCAACCTGATGATCAAACGGAGCGACATGAATCAAGGGCACTGACACAATATCCAAGAGCTGCGCCCTGATGCCATTTTCATAGCGCCGCTCTTCTTCGGAGACCTCATGGCCAGGTCTTGCGCTGACTGGCCGAACCCATTTACCCACCTTGTTGCCCTCGAATTCTTTTCCAGCAATGCACCTACCAGAAGGCGGTTTGCGCGAATTTGCGAGGCAAATGATGGTTTTGACGTACATATTGACTCCCCGAGTTGAATAGATTTGACCACTGTCGGCCTTGCATATCACTCAATCTTGTGCTCCAGCATGCTCGGTCGTTATCGTATCCAGTGCGCCTGGCTGCAAGTGTCCCAGCATACCCCTGACTAGCCTTGATAGAACTGTACACGAACGGCGGCAGCGGCCTTGGTAAACCTTCTCTTACTCTGACATGCCAGCGGGTTGCAGAATTGTCTGATTCATGCCTAAAAACTGGTTAGCTTTCGCTCGGCTGGTCCTCCCAAGTGCTGGCAGCAGGATCGAGCACCCGCTTACTTTTAGCCAATATTCAATGCCCAACAGGTGTGTGCAAATCAATGCACGGGAAAATTCACCCAGAGTGACCCCAGCGCGATCGGCTCTAGACCGAATACCATCCTTGATCTTCTCCGGCAGCCAAATCTTCAACGCATAGATGTTTTTTCCAAGATCCGGCTCGACCTCTGGCTCTGGTTCGGGGCCGTCAGGTGCAATGGCGCAATACCGCTGCTCAGGCAGGGGTTCATACAACCCCGACTTGGTAGCGCGCATTCGCATCAACTCGTGATGGCCGAACAGGTAGCTGGCGAAGTACTCGGTCAGGTAGGCGGTCATGGACATTTCGTTGATTTCGCAGAGTTCTTCCAGGGCCTGCTTTGCAGGGTCAGGTAGCAGCCGTCGGGGCAGAAACTCGTCGATCAACAAAAGTTCGACGCCGCACGCCGCAGCTGCCTAGCCGCTTGCGCTGGTGCTCCCGCTATTGCCGCTGCGGGATCCGTGTGGTGTTAGACGTTTTCAAGGACCTGAGTTCGGATCATCGCGTCTATTTCAGACAGATCCAAATCACACCTTACGACCCTACACAACCGTCATCGCTACTACAGCTGTCCGCTCGACATCACTTCAGGCAGAGTTAATTGCTTCGCCATCCTGCATATTCAGCAGCACTCTTTCGAATTCAAGGCAAATCTCACCGAACAGGATTACATCGCAGATGCGACCTCTCGTGACGACTGTGGCCACGCTCATATAAAGCGACCTGCAGCTTGAGGGCCTACGACGGCGGCGAACGGAAATACTGGTGACAATACGGCACCGCTGAAATATCTCAGCCGGTTAAATAACAAAGGTAATTTGAAAATGGCAACTGCGAAAAAAACGTCTCCAAAGACTGTGACAACTTCAAAGAAGGCGGCGACTCCTGCCAAAGTGGTGAAGCCGGCTGCCAAGGCAGTTGCGAAGAAGGCCCCTATTTCCAAGACAGCCAAGGTGCTCGCACGGATTAGTGCTGGCATCGCAAAGCTGACTGAGCGCAAAAACAAGATCGTTGCGGAAATCAAGTCCCTGCGTGATCATCGCGCTGCCCTAAAGGCTGTGCCGGCCGCATCAACACCGGCTCCGGTGGCGCCCAAGGCAAAGACTGCTCCGAAAGCAGCGGCACCGAAGAAGGTGGCAAAGCCAGCTGCCAAGAAGTAGTTTTCTCTTGCACTTTGATTCGACTGAAGAGCCCCATTTGGGGCTTTTCTTATTGAATCGATCGATTGCCGCTTGGAGCCTGATTTCGGGGAAGGCTGATCTGTAGCACCTCAACGCATGACTGATTGAGAGTCTGCTTCGTGGCGGTCACTTTGGAATACCGAACGGTCGCATCCGACCAATAGCCAACCCTGGTGAATGTCTGGAGCTGGCAGGCTTGCGATGCGTTCCTCTGGGCAAACACCACGCGCAAGAACTCGCATCAATCGGATTCCGCTCTTCTCCGCATCCTTCGAGGTTCTTCCGCCGAAACGTTAAGCTGGCGATGGAAAATTCTTGCGAAGTCCACACCATCGTTCCTCTGACGAAGCTTGCGCGCCAGTTGCATGGAGGCGCCGCCTGGCGCACGCAGCGCGACAATTTTCGCTCCAGGATGCAGTGTGCTAAACATATCGAACTCGTCGAAAATTCCCTCCATACCACCGATGAATACGCCTGCTTCGAACTTCCCGCGGAGCATCGCACGACGCATCCGTTTCAGGCTCTCTTGCAGGTCATTGCCTATGGCGGGCACGTAGTTGATGTTCTTAAACCTTAGGTTCTCTTCGGGAAAAACATCCTTGAAGAGCTTACTCTGATAGAGCTTCACTGCCGATGCATATTCCACCCCCAAGCTCTCGCACACCGCCCAGACCATCGGCGTGATGGCGGGGTGGCCGCCCCAGACGATCGTGCGTCGACCAAGGCAGACGGTGAGCAACTCTCTGACTGCAAACTGGATCAGGAATGGATTGGCAGATTCAAAGAAGTCTCCACGACCGTGGACAGGAACGCTTGCCGAAAGAAAAATTCGTCCCATGTCAAGCCTCCCATCCACCGAAATCCCAGGCGGCATCCGTCATCCTGACCCACCGGGCACCCTTGACCTTGGTCTTAAGCCAGTCCATGTGCTGCAGCCACGAGGGCATAATCCCAATGTGATCAAAGACAATGGCGGAATCAGTTGTGCCCGCTCGATCCAGTGCACCTTGCAAAGTGACGGCGGTGGGCACCCCCAGCGTGGGCTGCACGACCAACTTGCGGCCTGAGCGCAGGGTGATCTGCATTGCGCGGTTCGCATCAACGCCGTCGACTCTACCCTGCACCTTGGTAATCGCGTCCTGCACCGCATTCACAATGCTCTGATGTCGTGTTGCATGGGCTAGGCTCCTAAAGTTCTCGAGGTTGTCGCATATTCGCGCCAACGCCCCGACAGAAAGCGTCTGGTCTGACTCGAATTCGGTCGAAGCGAGTTCCACCAAGCTGGAAGTTCCGGTGATCTTGGATGGCGTGAAATCTGGCCACTGGACGCGCAGGACACCGATGCCCTTGGCCAACGCGCGCCCGTACTCGGCGGCTGTCCAGCGACTGTCGAAATACGCAGGCGTATCCAACATGACTAGAACATCGACATCGCACAGGTTGTGCCACAGACTTTCCTGAAAATTGACGCCAGCGTCGATCTTGTGCGTGTCGAGAAATACCTCGTAGTGTCTCGCCGACAGCTCGGCAAACAACTGGATCGCTACCGGCGTTGCATCATTTCGGCGGTAGCTCAGAAACACTCGTCGCTGCCTCGGCAGCAACCCCAAACATTCCAGCAGCGACGCGAACACCCTTTCGCAACCGTGGTCCTTGTAGAAGACACAATTCAGACCGGCCAACAGAAGGGGAATCTCTTTGCTGACCTTGTCCGCACGAGAGGCAACGGGCAAAATCGGGATGGTACTGGCGTCGACTACTGAGCCGACGTCGACCTCAATCGAACGTTTTCCCCCAAAGAAGATGGCTACAGCCGAGCACTTTGAGTCGGGTCGAAAGGAGGTGGGGTCGACTGACAATTCAATGTCGATGCCGGGCTTGAGCTTGAAGCGAACCTCCGCATCCTCAAGGTAGCTCCTCAAGGCCTTCAACTGGGCCACAGTAGGCGACCCGAGGACTGCAATTCGATAGAGTGCCATGACGTGTGCGATCAGTAAGCGTTGCGGATCTGGACGGCCTCTTCGATCCAGGCGCTCAGATTCTGCTTGATGTAGTCATACGCTAGCTTGCTGTCGGAGTAAGGCGGATCATATGTTTTTACGATCGAGGAGAGACTGGCGTTGCCGCGCTGCATACTTATGTACCCAAATGGGTTCGACCCCTTTCCGCTCTGGCTCTGTGTGGCATCTTTCAAGTTGTGGATATGTATGCCCACAACACCCTTTTTCGAATTCCAGGATTTGTGGATCTCGTAGTCGATCCATTTGCGCTTCGCGGTGTCACTTCCTATCAGGACAACAGTGCAGCATCGGCCGCTCATTTGACCGTCAATCCACCGTTCGATTGCGGCGTTGCCACCCCTCTTCACCGTCTCCCAATCGTTGTCGGTCGCAGCTTGGTTGCCGTCTACTGCGCCGATGTTCCGAACCTGAGACGCGCGCCAGTTGTCGGGAATATAGTGAAAGCTATAGAAGACTCGTCTCGTCATGTTTCCCCCTGTGGCTGCGGGTCAATGTGCACTCGCAAGTTGGCCGCGATTCGATGGGCTAGGTCCGAGTGCAATTGCAATGCCGAAGCCACGGGTGCATCTTCCTACTTGCCCGCTGCTTTTGCGGCTTCTTCAATGCGTTTCCCGAGCGCCTCATAGTCGACGTATTTATAGACCTTGAAGCCATTTTCGGAAAGCAACTTCGGTGTTGCACCCGGCTCGTCAACGTTCTGACCGCTATCTTTGATATGGTGAATCTGAATTCCAACGAGTCCGTTGCCGCGTGCGATGGATTTCTCGATCTCGTAGTTGATGAACTTGCGATTTGCGGTTTGATTTCCAATGAACACGACAGTCACTGTCGTGTTGTACAACGCTTCGTCAATCAATTTCTTGATTGCTGCGTCGCCTGTCTTCTTGGCTTCTTCCCACAACGAAGCGTCTTGGAAGCCCGCAGCGGCACATCCTGTGATGTTGGGAATGCTACGAATCTGGTTGATTCGCCAGATATCCCGCTCGTAATGAAAGCTGAAGAATGCGCGTCGCGCCATGCGGTCTCCCTCTGTGTTGGCAGACACCTTGCGTTTTTGCGGTGCAGCTGTAGCTGTAGCTATTCTAAGTCTTGTGACGGAGAACGTCCGGCCCTATGCGGCGAACGAACGTTTCCGACCTGCCATCTCCGATCGCGCCTCATGTCAAACGCCGATCGTCTGTTTAGTGGCGGTTACTTGCTAGGTCTGAAATTCCGCTTCGGGCACAGTGCCGCAGTTGAGTGCATTGGGTTCAACGTCTGGTAGTTGACAGCCGCACCATCTATTCGATTCGCGAAAGCAATGTCACCGCGTGCCCGACTCCACCGGGGCGATATACCCAGAGTGTCAGCCGCTTTGCTGGCCGAAAACCCGTGCCGCATCATCCATGCATCGAAGCTGCGCGCGCGGTCGTTTGACTGCTCGACGGCCAGTCGGTAAACCGTGGTGGCCGCTATCGACAACGGACCTTCTTCGTCCCACGTCAGGCCGCTACCCCATTCCTCTAGCGCAACCCGGGGAAACAGATCCGCATCGCGCAGGGGTTTGAGGCTTTTGAATCCAGCCACGAATTCGGACAGGTCAAGCTCAGCGCTCCAACCGCCCTCAAAATGCACGTTCAAGCACATGTTGCCAAGCGATGTGGCGCCGGTGAATTGGGGGAAGCTTTTCACGCATTGTCATGCTCCATTGAGTTTGTCCCATTCGGCCTGAATCAGTGGCTTGTTGGCCAGCGCCCAGGCTATTGCCTTGACCAGCAGCTTTCGGTTTGCGCAGCCCGCAAGCTCGGCCATTGTTGCCAGATCAACCGCTGAATCGCCGTCCGGGGTGCGTACATGAGTCAGTACAATGCCCGGTCGCTGTGATCGGGCCATTGGACCAGAGAGGACCCTGAAAATGAACACTGCCAACCAGACCCTTGCCGAGCGCTTTCGGTTTGAATTGACACCGCAGAAGTGGAGCGAGTTTCAAGCCGCTTTGAACCGACCTGTTGCCGCCAAACCCAAGCTGAATCAGTTGCTCAATGAGAAGGGGCTGCTCGGTTGACTTCCCTGAGGTCCATGCCAAGGACGAATCGGCCCGGAGCTGGTATCTCCAATGGGAGTTCGAACCCAGTGCGACCAACCCCTTGCATCTTTTTCTTCTTCTCAAGGACTTGAAGGCCATGCAATGAGCGCCAGCATCTTCTATCGCCTCCTTACCGCCATCGCCCTGCCACTGGCACTGTCGGCCTGCGCCATCACCCTGCCTGAAGCACAGGTCGATGCCCCGACAGCACCGCAGTGGCAGGCACCACTGCCCCACCAGGGCGCAGTTGGTTCCCTCTCCAGGTGGTGGCAACAGCAGGGCGATCCGGAACTGGTGGCGCTGATTGAGGCCGCACAGGCAGCCGCACCCTCGGTGGCGCAGGCGCTCTCGCGCATTGAGGCGGCTCGTGCCTTGCAGGCTGCGACCACGGCGGTGCTGCTTCCCAATGTGAACGCGGCACTGGCCGGCTCTCGCTCCGTGACCCAACCGGGCCTGCCACTGGCCAGCAGCGTTCAGGCCGGCCTGCAGGCAAGTTGGGAGCTTGATCTGGTGGGTGCCAACCGGGCCGCCAGCCGGGCGGCGCAGGCGCAGATCGAGGGCGCACAGGCGCAGTGGCATGACGCGCGGGTTTCGATAGCGGCCGAAGTGGCCAATCTGTATTTCGGCTCGCATACCTGCCAGGCGGTGCTGGAACTGGCACAGCAGGACGCTGCCTCGCGCGCCGAGACGGCCCGGCTCACGGACGCGATGGCCAAGGCCGGCCTGTTGCCCGCCGCCAGCGCTGCGCTGGCGCATGCCGGCGCCGCCGAGAGTCGCAGTCGCGCAACGCAGCAGGCTGCGCAGTGCGATCTGACGGTCAAGGCACTGGTGGCCTTGACGGCACTGCCGGAGCCGGACCTGCGGCAGAAGATGGCGCGCGCGCGCGCTGCTCCAGCGCAACCCAGGCCGCTGGCGGTCACGGCTGTTCCAGCGCAAACCATCACCCAGCGCCCGGACGTTTTTGCGGCCGAGCGCGCGTTGGTGGTGACCAGTGTCGAAGTGGGTGTGGCCAAGGCGCAGCGTTATCCGCGCCTGAACCTGAGCGGGTCCATTGGCCGCCTGCGCTACGACAGCGAGGGCGTCACGACGAACCTGAACACCTGGTCTTTCGGTCCGCTGGTCTTGAGCCTGCCGGTGTTTGACGGCGGCCAGCGCGCCGCCAATGTAACGGCAGCGCAGGCGCGCTACGGTGAGGCGGTGACGCTTTACCGCGCCGTCGTGCGCCAGGCGGTGCGCGAGGTGGAGGAAGCGCTGGTCAACCTGCAGGCGACCGAGGCGCGACGCGACGATGCCAGCGTATCTGCACGCGGCTACATGCAGCTGCTGGCGGCCACGCAGGCACGCCATGCGCAGGGGCTGGCCAGCGTGATGGAGCTCGAAGAGGCTCGCCGCATGGCGCTGGCGTCGGAGTCGACGCAACTGACGCTCCAGCTCGAACGCCATCGCGCCTGGGTGGCGCTGTACCGCGCGCTGGGTGATGGCTTTGACCCCAGCGCCACCGCTGTCTCTGTGAATCAACCATTTGTTGCACCATGAACCGATTTCAAACCCAACCCCGTGCCCTGGGCCTGCTGCTGGCAGCGCTCGCCATGGCAGGCCTCGGTCTGCTGGCCGCACGCTCCAACGCGGCAGGCAACGAGGCGGCGCCAGGGGGCGTCAAGCCCGCTCTGACCGTGACTCTCACCCAGGCCAGAACCAGCGTGCTGCCGCTCAAGCTCAGCGCCAATGGCAACGTCGTGGCGTGGCAGGATGCCATCATTGGCGCCGAAGTCAACGGCTTGCGCGTGCAGGAACTCAATGCCGGCGTTGGCGACCAGGTACAGAAGGGCCAGTTGCTGGCCACCTTTGCCGCAGAGGGCGTGCAGGCCGATGTGGCACTGGCACGCGCCGCTCTGATGGAAGCCACGGCCGCTGCGGCGGATGCCTCTGCCAACGCCGCACGCGCCCGCGCTGTGCAAAGCTCAGGTGCCCTGAGTGCGCAACAGGTCGATCAGCTGCTCACCGCCGAGTTGATGGCCAAGGCCCGCGTGGCCTCAGCCCAGGCGCAGCTCGACGCGCAGCAACTTCGCCTGAGCCACACCCGGCTGCTGGCACCCGACAGCGGCACTGTTTCTGCCCGCAGCGCCTCGGTAGGCGCGGTGCTGGGCGCGGGCATGGAGATGTTTCGCCTGATTCGCCAGGGCCGGCTGGAGTGGCGTGCCGAAGTCACGGCCACCGAGCTGGGCCGCATCAAGCCCGGCACCGGCGTGCTCATCACCGCGCCCGACGGCACCCAGGCTCGCGGCCGCGTGCGCATGGTCGCACCCACGGTGGACGCGCAAACCCGCAACGGCCTGATCTACGTCGATATTCTTCCAGGGGCATCCCAAGGAAATTCATTCAAGCCTGGTATGTTTGCGCGGGGCGAGTTCGAGCTCGGCAGCAGCAGCGCGATGAGCGTCGTGCAGACCGCGCTGGTGGTGCGCGACGGCTTCAACTACGTGTTCCGGGTCGGCGCCGACAAGCGCGTGGCACAGGTCAAGGTACAAACCGGGCGGCTGCTCGGGGATCAGGTCGAGATCCTCAGCGGCCTCAAGCCGGAAGACAAACTGGTTGCCACCGGTGGCGGCTTTCTGAGCGACGGTGATCTGGTACGCGTGGTTGAAGCGGCTGTGCCGCCTGCCAAGGCGGCCAGCAAATAGGGAGCTCGCCTGACATGAATGTCTCCTCCTGGTCGATCAGGAACCCGATTCCGGCAGTGATGCTGTTCGTGTTGCTGAGCTTTGCCGGCCTGTTGTCGTTCCAGGCGATGAAGGTGCAGAACATGCCCGACGTCGATCTGCCCATGGTGATTGTGTCGGCGGTGCTGCCCGGTGCGGCGCCGGCCCAGCTTGAGAACGATGTCGCGCGCAAGCTCGAAGACAGTATTGCCAGTCTGCAAAGCCTGAAACACATTTACACCAAGGTTCAGGATGGCGTGGTCACCATCACCGCCGAGTTCCGTCTGGAAAAGCCAACCCAGGAGGCGGTGGACGATGTGCGCTCGGCCGTATCCCGGGTGCGCGGCGAGTTGCCAGCCGACCTGCGCGACCCCATCGTGCAGAAGATCGACCTCTCCGGCCAACCGATCCTGGCCTACACCGTGCGCACCAAACCCAAGGCCGCAGGCCAGGCGCCACAGATGGACGACGAGGCGTTGAGCTGGTTTGTTGACCACGAGATCGCACGCAAGCTGATCTCCGTGCGCGGTGTCGGTGCCGTGAACCGGGTCGGCGGCGTGAACCGTGAAGTGCTGGTGGCGATTGATCCGCTGAAGCTCCAGGCGCTGGGCGCCACGGTGGCCGAGGTGTCACGCCAGTTGCGCATGGTGCAGACCGAGGCTGCGGGCGGCCGCACCGATCTGGGCGTGGCTGAACAGCCGGTGCGAACCCTGGGCACGGTGCGCAGCGCAGCTGAGGTGGCGCTGATCGAGTTGTCCCTGGCAGACGGTCGGCGCATTCGCTTGAGCGACGTGGCCCGCATCAGCGACACCGTTGCCGAACCGCGCTCTGCCGCGCTGCTGGACGGCGTGCCGGTGATCGGTTTTGAGGTGGTGCGCAGCCGCGGCGAGAGCGAAGTGGCGGTAGGTGCAGCGGTGCAAAAAGCCCTGGACGAGCTCAAGGTGCAACACCCGGACATGGAACTGACGCTGGCGTTTGACTTTGTGACGCCAGCGCAGGAAGAGTACATCGGATCCCTGCACTTGCTGTACGAGGGCGCAGCGCTGGCGGTGCTGGTGGTGTGGCTGTTCCTGCGCCAGTGGCGCGCCACGCTGGTGTCGGCGGTGGCGCTGCCGATGTCGGCCATTCCGGCCTTCATCGGCATGCACCAGATGGGTTTCACCATCAACGTGGTGACACTGCTGGCTCTCTCGCTGGTGGTGGGGATTCTGGTGGACGATGCCATCGTGGAAGTGGAAAACATCGTGCGCCATCTGCGCATGGGCAAGACGCCCTACCAGGCCGCCATGGAGGCGGCAGACGAGATCGGTCTGGCCGTGATTGCCACCACCTTCACGTTGATTGCCGTGTTCCTGCCGACCGCCTTCATGAGCGGCATTGCCGGGAAGTTTTTCAAGCAGTTTGGCTGGACGGCGGCGCTGGCGGTGTTTGCCTCGCTGGTGGTGGCGCGCGTGCTCACGCCCATGATGGCAGCCTACATCCTGCGCCCCATCGTCACTGCGTACCATGAGCCGCGCTGGCTCACCCTGTACCACCGGGCTGCCACCTGGTGCCTGCGGCACCGGGGGTGGACGCTGCTGCTGGCTGTTGCCTTTTTTGCCGGATCCGTGGCGCTGGTGCCGCTCTTGCCCAAGGGCTTCATACCGCCCGATGACAACTCGCAAACCCAGGTTTACCTGGAGCTGCCGCCCGGGGCGACATTGACGCAGACGCTGGAGCTGGCGGAGCAGGCGCGCCAGTTGGTGCTCAAGGTTCCCCAGGTCAAGAGCGTCTACACCACGGTTGGCGGTGGCAGTGCCGGCGGCGACCCTTTTGCCTCGGCCGGTGCCAGCGAGACGCGCATGGCCACGCTGACGATCCAGCTCACTGCGCGCGGTGAGCGCCCGGTGAAGCAGGCCATCGAAAAGCAGATTCGCAGCGCCGTGGAGCCGCTACCCGGTGTGCGCATCAAGGTGGGTCTGGGTGCCTCGGGCGAGAAGTACATCCTGGTGCTGACCGGAGAAGACCCGGAACTGTTGCAGACGGCGGCGCTGGCGGTTGAGAAAGATTTGCGCACCATCGTCGGCCTGGGCAGTGTGGCTTCCAGCGCCAGTTTGATCCGCCCGGAAATCACGGTGCGGCCCGACTTTGCCCGCGCCGCCGATCTGGGCATTACCAGCGCGGCCATTGCCGACACGCTGCGCATCGCCACACTGGGAGACTTTGATGTGGCGCTGTCCAAGCTGAACCTGCCGCAGCGCCAGGTTCCGATTGTGGTACGGCTTGACAGCGCGGCGCGCAAGGACCTGAGCGTGCTGGAGCGCCTGCATGTGCCCAGCACCAAGCCCGGTGTCGGCGCCGTCATGCTGGGCCAGGTCGCCAAGCTCGAGGTAACCGGTGGACCGGCCGTGATTGGCCGCTACGACCGTGCGCGCAACATCAACTTCGAGATGGAACTCTCGGGCCTGCAGCTTGGCGATGTGGCCGAGATCGCGCTGGCGCTGCCCAGCGTGAAGAACCTTCCTGCTGGCGTCAAGGTGATCGAGGTGGGTGACGCCGAGGTGATGGGCGAGCTCTTTGCCAGCTTTGGCCTGGCGATGCTGACCGGCGTGCTGTGCATCTACATCGTGCTGGTGCTGCTGTTCAAGGACTTCCTGCACCCGGTCACCATTCTGTCGGCCCTGCCTTTGTCACTGGGCGGTGCGTTTGTGGGCCTGCTGCTGGCCCAGAAGAGCTTTTCCATGCCCTCGCTGATCGGCCTGATCATGCTGATGGGCGTGGCCACCAAGAACTCGATCCTGCTGGTGGAGTACGCCATCGTGGCGCGTCGCGGGCACGACGGCTCCGACGGCCAGCCGGTGGTGGCTGGCAAGAGCCGGCTCAATGCCTTGCTCGACGCCTGTCACAAGCGCGCACGCCCGATCATCATGACCACCATCGCCATGGGCGCCGGCATGCTGCCCATTGCGCTGGGCTGGGGTGCTTCGGACGCGAGCTTTCGCTCACCGATGGCGATTGCCGTGATCGGTGGCCTGATCACCTCCACCGTGCTGAGCCTGCTCGTGATTCCTGCCGTGTTCACCTACGTGGATGATGCTGGCGCCTGGGTCAAGCGCATGCTTGAGCGGTTGCGTCGGGTCAAACCACCCGCGAAAGAGGTCTGATCAAGGGCCGGCGAGGCGTCGCTTCCGGGCGTTCACGGCAGCGACGGCCCGCTCAAGGTGTCGGACATTGGAGCACGCCACCCGTTGATCGAAGCTTTCATCGGGGGCGCGGCCAGCATGGGTGTGCCGCGCAACGAGGACTTCAACGGCACCGATCAAAGCGGCGCGGGCTACTACCAACTCAATACCAGCAAGGGCTGGCGCTGCAGCACTGCCAGCGCGTTCCTGAAGCCCGCCCGTGGCCGCAGCAACTTGCGCATCGAAACCGGTGCCGTGGCCACCGGCATCGTCTTCGAAGGCCGACGCGCCGTGGCTGTACGTTACCAGCAGGCGGGCGTTCTGAAAGAGGCGCGCTGCACAGGCGAAGTGCTGCTGGCAGCCGGCGCCATCCAGTCGCCACAATTGCTGCAACTCTCGGGCATCGGACCACGCGCTTTGCTGGAGCGGCACGGCTTTGCACTGCACGTTGATGCACCCGAAGTCGGTGAGAATCTGCAGGATCATTTGCAGATTCGGCTCGGATACGAATGCACGCAGCACATCACCACCAACGACCAGCTCAATTCATGGTTGGGACGGATCCGAATCGGTCTGCAATGGCTGCTGTTTCGCCAAGGGCCATTGGCCGTTGGCATCAATCAGGGCGGCGCCTTCATGCACGCGCTGCCGTATGAAGCGCAGACACCGGACATCCAGTTTCACGTTGCCACCCTGTCGGCCGACATGGCCGGCGGCAAGGTTCACCCGTACTCGGGCTTTACGCTGTCAGTGTGCCAACTGCGGCCGCGATCACGCGGACACATCCGCATCCGCTCCAGCGACCCACTGGAGCCGCCCGAGATTCAGCCGAACTATCTGGCCGCCGCGCAGGACCGACACACCATCGTGGCCGGCGTCAAGGCCGCGCGCGCAATCGCCGCATCGGCTCCGATGCGACCCTACGTGCGGCGCGAAGTCGAGCCTGGCCCAACCGTGACCGACGACACCGACCTGCTCGAATTCTGTCGCAACCATGGCGCCACCATATTTCACCCGGTCGGCACCTGCCGCATGGGTAGCGACCCGGGTGCCGTGGTGGACATCCGGTTGCGGGTCAATGGTGTGAGCGGCCTGCGCGTTGTTGACTGCTCGGTGATGCCGACCCTGGTGTCAGGTAACACCCATGCCGCAGCCGTGATGCTGGCCGAAAAAGCGGCGGACATGATCCGCGACGACGCCAAGGCGCGCTTCAGCCAGGTGAGCTGACTTTCGAACGGGCATTTTGATCTGTGCGACTCAAAGAGGCCATGATGTGCAATGCACCCACTCAGTTCAATTCCGGCTGCGCCTGTGTTGTAGGCGCCTTGTTGAGCGCAACGACTAACGCCGAATCCAGCATTTCCAAAAACTCATTGATCTTGAATGGTTTGGTTAGGTAGCAAAAAAATCCAGCTGCAAGACCGTGGGCGATATCAAATGGCATCGCATTTGCGCTGATTGCCAATATTGGAATATGACTGGTAGCGGGATCCTGACGCAAAACGTTGAGCACCTCCAAGCCACTGAGTCCTGGCAGATTAATGTCCATCAGGATGACGGCTGGCAGATGGGCGCGAGCCATTTCAATACCCTGGATCCCGTCTTGAGCTCGAAGCAGTTTCAGTTGCGAGCGATCAGCCAGCATTTGTTCTACCAATTCGACATTGGCAATATTGTCTTCAACATACAAAATCGAACAGGCTGTACCGTCCGCACGAACTTGATTGGGGCGTCCTGCAAGATCTGGCTGGATGTCTTTGCTTGGGGAAGGTTCCTGCCCTGCGTTCAATTCGACCCAAAAAATGCTGCCTACACCTAATGTGCTTTGGACGCCTACTCTGCCGCCCATCAATTCGGTCAGGTGCTTCGTAACAACCAGTCCGATACCTGTGCCATCCGTTGTAATTCCCTCTTGCCCAAGCCGGCTAAATGGCTGAAATAGTTGCGACAGCTTCTCTGCAGGAATGCCCACCCCTGTGTCGTGAACGCTGATGCGCAATGCGCGCTCTTCGCCGCTACTGACTTTGACGTCCACAGTTCCTTTGGCGCGGTTGTATTTGACGGCGTTAGAGAGCAAATTGATGATGACTTGTTTCAATCGAATGGGGTCAGCGACGATAAGCAATGAACTGTTCAACGGGGGAAAGTTGACTTTGATTTCACGTGCTGTTGCCATTGGTTCGATCACGCTTTGGCAGTCAAGCATGACTTTCGACAGCAACAAGGGTTCCATTGATAATGCAAGCTTTCCGGATTCGATGAGTGCCAAATCCAGGATCTCGTTAATAAGCGTAAGCAGATACCAGCCCCCACGTAAGATCTCGCCAATATTGCGATGTTGCAATGCAGTCGGAGCAGGGGTGCCAGATTCCAGTAATTGTGCAAATCCAAGTATGGAGTTCAGCGGTGTGCGCAACTCATGGCTCATGCTCGACAGGAATTGGGACTTGGCGTGGTTGGCTTTTTCTGCCGCCATCGTGGCATGCTGGAGTTCGAGATTCTTTAACTGCAGGGCATGCACCAGATTTTTCCGGTCTGTGATATCGAAATAAATGCCTACGGCCCTAAAGGGTGCTCCGGCTTTGTCCCATTCAACAACCCTCCCGCGATCAAGCAACCACAACCAATGACCGTCCTGGTGACGCACGCGATGTTCGGACTCGTATGCTGGCGCTTGCCCTTTCAGGTGGGCTTCAAGCGCCGCATTGACGGTCGCCAAGTCGTCTGGGTGTACGCGATTAAGCCAGCTGTCGAGATCGCGCTTTGCCTGACCAAGCGGTAAACCCAGCATCGAGAACCAGTGTTCGGAGTACAGCACCTCGCTGCTGGGAATATTCCAGTCCCAAAGTCCTAATTTGCCACCGCTTAAAGCCAGTTTCAGTCGCGCTTCGCTGGTTTCAAGTTGTTGTTCTGCCTGTTTGCTTTCGGAAATATCGGTCAGGATCCCGGTCCACAATGCACTGCCGTCTGCCTGACGTTGGAGCGTCGCATTACCCCGTACCCACTTGATCTTCCCGCTCGGCGTTCGAATGCGATGCTCATGCTCCCAATCGCTCAAACCTTTCACCGAGCGCTTCACAGCCTCCTGGAGCGATTCTCTGTCCTCTGACATGACGCATTCAGCCATCACGCGGTGATCGCGACGGGCCTCCTCTGCGGTGACTTCGTACAGGTCTTCAAGTCCTTTGCTGAGGTAGAGAAATTTCCACTCGCCATCAGACGTTCTGGAAAACTGAAAGACAACACCAGGGACCGCGGCAGTCACGGATTTCAGTAGACTTTCGCTGTGGAGCACTGCTTCGTTGGCCAATGTCTGTTCAGTGATGTCGGTATGTGCAATCACCGCGCCGTGCCGATTACCTCCCAAAGGCAATGCGCGCATGGTGAACCAGCGCTGCTGATCGGCAGAGTGGCAGGGATAGACCATGCTAAAGCTGGGGCGCGTCCCATCCAGCACCGCCTGGAGTCCCTCAAGGACCGCTTGGCTGCCGTCCTCAGGACTCCCGGCGCTGGCTCGGCAAACATCCATGTAGTTGGTTCCCACATCCGTACATGGGGCCGGCTTGCCGGGTTGCAGACTATTTTCCAGAGAGTACCTGCGCCAGGGTTCATTGACCAGCACGATCATGCCGTCCTGGTCGATCACCGCAACCTGATCGAAAACAGAGTCGATGATTATCCGCAAGAAGGTATCGCTTTGGCTCAGTGCCGCTTCGGCCTGTTTGCGCTTGGTGATGTCCTTGGCGTTTACCAATACGGAACTCACCTGGCCTTGGTTACCGAAAATCGGCGTCACCGTCGTGAGGTAATGGCGGTCGCCATTAGGCCCCCGAACCAGCATTTCGTGTGCCTTGGCCTCACCGTGGTCGAATACCCACTTGGCAAGGGTTGCGCGCTTATCCGCCTGATCTTTCGGAAAGACATCCCAGACTGTTCGGCCGACGATTTCCTCTAGATTTCTGCCGATTCCGGCAGCAAATGCCTGGTTTGCATACAGGTATCGGAAATCCGGGGCGAAGCAGAAAATGGGGTCGCTGGAAATATCCAGTAGCTGTCTGTAAAAATCAGCGGGGGGACCGATGTATGCATTTTCGACAGCCATGGCGACTACTTCCCTGAGCAAACGTATTTATTTCTTGCATGATACGCCCGTCCAAGGCTTTGGCCCTTTTGAAACCTTGTCCAATGAGGGCCTGAGCAAAGGCCTGTGTTTCCAAGGCTCTGTTCGCATTACGTATTGATGAGCTGTCTTCCAAGCCCTGAAATGACGAAATACTCGGGCTTGAGGTCGCCCTTGTACCACTCGGCCATGCGCATCCAGGCCAGGTAGTTGGGCATGTATTTGGTGGCTACGCCT
>CAIXNB010000154.1 GCA_903920695.1 uncultured beta proteobacterium | reverse complement strand
GACTTCATGGCTTTGGCCCACGCCACGGGGAATGGCGGCTTGGCGGCGCGCCATCAGGGCGGCATTTTTGAGTTGCGGTTCGCGGTGCATATCACTCCAGTCATTCGGTAAATGGGTTGCAGATGGCCGCAATATAGGCCCAAAGCGGCAGCGCGACCATATACAAAATCGGCGATATTTGGGGCGTACTGTGCAGTAAGCTCTACCTGTACAGTTAAACCCTTGGGTCCGATCCTTGTTCACGCTCAATCTTCACAGTTCGACGCCGTTGGTCCAGCAGGTTGTGGAAGGTTTTCGCCGCGTCATTGACCTGGGTGCGCTGCGTGCGGGCGCCAAGGCGCCCTCGATCCGCCAGTTCGCCCATGCCCACAAGGTCAGCGTTTTCACCGTGGTCGATGCCTACGACCGACTGGTGGCGCAGGGCTATTTTGCCTCGCGTCCGCATTCGGGCTTCTTCGTCAAGCAGCGCCCGCTGTCCGACAGCGGTGCGCCCGGAATCGGCCCCAATTTCAACTTTGACTCGATGTGGTATCTGCGCCGCATCTTCGAGAATCGCGCCCTGCGCATGAAGCCGGGCTGCGGCTGGTTGCCCGGCGAGTGGCTGTTTCAGGAAGGCGTGCGGCGCAGCCTGCGCGCCCTGGCTGCGGAAAACGTGGACCTGGGAGGCTATGGCGAGCCCAAGGGCTACCCGCCGTTGCGCCAACTGGTGCGCGAACTGCTGGCCGAGCAGGAAATCGGCGTGACCACCGAGCAGGTGCTGCTGACGCAAGGGTCGAGCCAGGCCATGGACTTGGTGGCGCGCCGTCTCGTGCGCCCGGGTGACGCCGTGTTGGTCGATGATCCGGGCTATCCGAACCTGCTGTTCTCCTTGCGCTTTCTCGGTGCGCGTCTGTTTGGCGTGCCGCGCACGCCGACTGGTTATGACCTGGTTGCGCTGGAGCGTCTCGTAATCGAGCAGCAACCGAAGGTCTTCTTCACCCAGCCGCGCCTGCAAAGCCCGACCGGTTCGGTGGCGCAACTGGCGCACCTGCACCGCGTCATGCAACTGGCCGACAAACATGATTTTCTGGTGGTGGAAAACGACATCTACGCCGATCTCGATCCCGAGCCACGACCCTCGCTGGCGAGTCTGGACCAGTTGCGCCGCGTCATCTACATCAGCAGTTTTTCCAAGACGATTTCGCCCAACATCCGGGTCGGCTATCTGGCCGCTGCACCCGATCTGCTGGAAGACCTGGCACAGCTCAAGATGATCTCGGGCCTGACTTCCTCCGAGTTCAGCGAACGCCTGGCGCACGGCGCCCTTATTGACGGCCGCTGGCGCAAACACATCAAGGGTGTGCGCGAGCGCCTGGCGCTGGCGCACCAGGGTGCTGCCGCGCGGCTGTTGGCCATCGGCTTCGAAATCTTCACCGAGCCCAAGGCCGGCATCTTTTTGTGGGCGCGCCATCCCGATCTGCCCAATGCGAGCGAGGTGGCCTACAAGGGCGCGGAGCAGGACATCCTGCTCGGGCCCGGTCATCTGTTCAGCCCCGATCTGCAGACCAGTTCCTGGTTCCGCTTCAATGTTGCCTACTGCGAAGATCCCGAGGTCTTTGCCTTCCTGGAGAATCAGAGGCAAGCGGTCTGATGACTTAAAATTTGCGGCTCAACCACTCTGCAGCCGCCATGAATTCACCTGTTACCCCTGCCAGCGTCGCCGATATCCGCAAGATATTCCTCGACTTCTTCGAATCCAAGGGGCATACCGTGGTGGCGTCGAGCCCGCTGGTGCCCGGCAACGACCCAACGCTGATGTTCACCAACTCGGGCATGGTGCAGTTCAAGGATGTGTTTCTGGGCAGCGACAAACGCTCCTACGTGCGCGCCGCCTCGGTACAGGCCTGTCTGCGCGCCGGTGGCAAGCACAACGATCTGGAGAACGTGGGCTATACGGCGCGCCACCACACCTTCTTCGAGATGCTGGGCAACTGGAGCTTTGGCGACTACTTCAAGCGCGAATCGCTGACCTGGGGCTGGGAACTGCTGACCGAGGTCTACCAACTGCCGGCGGAAAAGCTGCTGGTCACGGTCTACAAGGACGATGACGAGGCCTACGACATCTGGACGAAGGAGATCGGCCTGCCAGCAGACCGCGTCATCCGCATCGGCGACAACAAGGGCAAGAAATACGCCTCCGATAATTTCTGGATGATGGCCGACACGGGGCCCTGCGGTCCGTGCTCCGAGATTTTTTACGACCACGGGGCCCACATCCCCGGCGGCCCACCCGGCAGCCCGGGTGAGGACGGTGACCGTTTTATCGAAATCTGGAACCATGTGTTCATGCAGTTCGACATGCAGGCCGACGGCAGCCTGGTCAAGTTGCCCGCGCCCTGCGTCGACACCGGCATGGGTCTGGAGCGCCTGGCCGCCATTCTGCAGCACGTGCACAGCAATTACGAGATTGATCTGTTTGATGCCCTGATCAAGGCCGCGGCGCGCGAAACCGGCTGCGCCGATCTGGGCAACAAGAGCCTGCGCGTGATCGCCGACCACATCCGCGCCACCGCTTTCCTGGTCAGCGACGGCGTTGTTCCATCCAATGAAGGGCGCGGCTACGTGCAGCGCCGCATCGTGCGCCGCGCCATCCGCCACGGTTACAAACTGGGCAAGACGACGCCGTTCTTCCACAAGCTGGTGCCCGATCTGGTCAAGCTGATGGGCGAGGCCTATCCCAAGCTCAGAGCCGACGAGCAGCGCATCATCGAGGTGCTCAAGGCGGAAGAAGAACGCTTTTTTGAGACGCTGGCGAATGGCATGCAGATTCTGGACGCCGCGCTCGAAGGCGGCGTCACCGTGCTGCCGGGTGATGTCGCGTTCAAACTGCACGACACCTTTGGTTTTCCGCTTGACCTCTCCGCCGACGTCTGTCGTGAGCGCGATCTATCGGTCGATGAAGCTGGCTTTCACGCTGCCATGGAAAAACAGAAAGCACAGGGGCGTGCGGCCGGCAAGTTCCGCATGGAAAAGGCACTCGATTACAGTGGTGACGGCAATGATTTTGTTGGCTACGAGCGTCTGACGCAACAGGCCAAAGTGCTGGCGCTCTATGCCGGCGCCACGCCGGTGAATGAACTCAAGGTGGGCGAGGCGGGTGTCGTGGTGCTCGACAGCACACCGTTCTACAGCGAGAGCGGCGGCCAGGTCGGCGACGCTGGCGCCATCTTCTGTGACGGCGCGCTGTTCGAGGTGCAGGACACGCAGAAGATCAAAGCCGACGTGTTCGGCCACCATGGCCAACTTGCGAGCGGTGCGATGAAGATCGGCGATACCGTGACGGCCCATGTGGATGCTGCGCTGCGCGCCGCCACCCAGCGCAACCACAGCGTGACGCACCTGATGCACAAGGCCTTGCGCGAGGTGCTCGGCCCTCACGTGCAGCAAAAGGGCAGCCTGGTCAATGCCGAGCGCACGCGCTTCGACTTTGCCCACAACGCGCCGGTGACCGATGCCGAGATCCGCGAGGTCGAAGCGCGCGTCAACACCGAGATCCTGAGCAACGCCGCGACGCAGGCCCGTGTAATGGACATCGAGTCGGCGCAGCAGACTGGCGCCATGATGCTGTTCGGCGAGAAGTACGGCGAATCGGTGCGCGTGATCGATATCGGTGAGAGCCGCGAACTCTGTGGCGGCACGCACGTGCAGCGCAGCGGCGACATTGGCCTGTTCAAGATCGTGACCGAGGGCGGTGTCGCTTCCGGCGTGCGCCGCATCGAGGCTGTCACCGGCCAGAACGCGCTGCGCTACCTGCAGGACCTGGAAGACACGGTGACGCAGGCGGCTGGCACGCTCAAGGCGCCGGTGGCCGAGCTCAACGAGCGCATCGGCGGCGTGCTGGAGCACATGAAGACGCTGGAGAAGGAAGTCGCCGCGCTCAAGGGCAAGCTCGCTTCGAGCCAGGGCGATGAACTGCTGACGCAGGCCACAACGGTCAATGGTGTCAAGGTACTCGCGGCACGGCTTGAAGGGGCCGACAGCAAGACCCTGCGCGAGAGCATGGACAAGCTCAAGGACAAGCTCAAGAGCGCCGTCATCGTGATCGCCAGCGTGGACGGCGACAAGGTGCAGATCGCCGCCGGTGTCACGCCCGACACGGTGGGCAAGGTCAAGGCCGGCGAACTGGTCAATTTTGTCGCGCAGCAACTCGGCGGCAAGGGTGGTGGCAAGCCCGACATGGCGATGGCCGGCGGCACCGAACCGGCCAAGCTCGGCGCCGCGCTCGACAGCGTGCTGGGTTGGGTCTCGGCCAAGCTTTGAGTTGAGTAATTCGTCATTACCGGGAGCCCAGATGCGTAGCCCGTATCGAGCGAAGCGCAATACGGGGTTGTTGGCGCACGCTGTCCCCGTATTACGTCTTTGGCTCCATACGGGCTACCTGCTAGTGCTGATTGCTGCCGTCTGGCCCGCCCACGCCGCGCAGCCGCAGCAAGTTACCCTCAGCAGCCTGGACGGCACCCGAATCACAGCCTGGGTCTTTCAAACCGAAGTCAAATCGCGCGCCACGGTGGTGGCGTTGCATGGTTGCGGCGGTCTGTTTGCCAGTGTGGGTTCGCGCAAGGGGCTCTTGAGCGCGCGCCATCAGGCCATGGCCGACAGCCTCGTGGGACAGGGCTATGCCGTGGTTTTTCCCGACAGCCTGACGCCACGCGGCGTGGCGCAGTTGTGCACGCAGAAGCTGCGCGAGCGCACGATTGGGCAACGCGAGCGACGGCGTGACGCGCTGGCAACGCTGAACTGGGTTGCGGCGCAGCCCTGGGCCGACGCTTCCAAACTCGCGCTGCTGGGTTGGTCACACGGCGGCAGTGCAGTGCTTGAAGCAACGGACAGCACGCAACCAGAAGTGCTGGCGCAGCCGATCAAAGTCGGCGTTGCCATTGCCTTCTACCCCGGTTGCGCCAGCGCACTCAAGAGCGGCTATCAAACCAGCACGCGGCTGCAACTGTTGCTCGGTGCACTTGACGACTGGACGCCGCCCACACCTTGTGTTGAATTGGGCCGCACAGTCGGCGCGCAGGTTCAGGTCTACGCCGAGAGCTACCACGGATTTGACAATCCGGTTGGCGTGGTCACGCTCTGGCGCGAGATCACGAGCGGTGTCAATCCGGCTCAGGGTGTGCACGTCGGGCCGAACCTGGCGGCGCGCGTGCAGGCCAATGCGCGCGTGCTGCAAGTGCTGGCTGAAGCCTTCGACTAGACCGAAGTTTTCTTCAATGCTTTGATGTTGATGCTGGCGCTGCCAGTCGTCGCAGTTCTTGCGCGCGTCACATCGGCCAGCGTCACTTTGTCGAGTTCGCTCAGAAAGTTCTGCAGGGCGTTGCCGATGACCTGCTTGAGCTGGCAATTGGGCGTTAGCGTGCAACTGTCGCTCGCTTTGTCGAAGCATTCAACTAGGCGAAAGTCGGTTTCGGTTTGGCGCACGACGTCGCCGATGCGGATGTCGGTTGCGGGTTTCAGCAGACGCAGGCCACCGCCACGCCCGCGCGTGGTTTGCAACAGACCCTGGCGCGCCAGATCGTTGACGATTTTCATCAGGTGATTCTTCGAAACCGCGTGGCTGTCGGCCAGTTCAGCAATCGTGACCGAGCGCTCTGGGTGCAGGGCGCAAAACATCAGGACGCGCAGGGTGTAGTCGGTGTAGTCGGTCAGTCGCATCGAAGGCATTCAGATTGGCGTTAGGCTGATTTTAGGCCCAATTTGATTTAACATGTATATAAAATGCATTTATTAAATTACAGCGAACTACCTACTGCGCCACCAGCATGACGACCAACTTCCTGCCCATCTTCAAGGCCGCTGCAGCGCCCATGCCAGCGCTGCAGGGTTTGTCTGTGCTGCGCCTGGGTTTCCGTCCGTTCTACCTCGCCGGCACGCTGTTGGCGGTGCTGGCGGTGCCAATCTGGATCGTCCTGTTTCTCGGTCACCCGGCCTGGACGTCGACGCTGCCGCCCTTGTTCTGGCATGCCCACGAAATGCTGTTTGGTTTCGCCGTGGCCATCATCGTCGGCTTCGTGTTGACCGCGGCCAAGGCTTGGACCGGCTTGCCGACACCGCGCGGTCCGGCGCTGGCGGCGTTGGTTCTGCTATGGCTTGCGGCACGCATTGCCGCGCTGATCGGGCCTTATGTGCTGTACGCCGTGCTCGACCTGGCCCTGCTGCCGCTGCTGGCGCCGTCGCTGTATGTTTTTGCCCTGTTGGCGGCCGGTCTGGCCTGGAGTGCCGCATTCCTGATCTACCTATGGCGCTACACGCCTTGGTTGCTGCGCCCGCGGCTCGACGGCAAGGACGGCTGAGTGCAGGCCGAACTAGGCCTTCGGTGCTGGCACGGTGCTGGGCTCGGTGTCGGGCGGAGGTCGTTCGAACGGCGCTGGCTCAGAGGCCTGCGGCGGCGTGTCGGGTTCCTGCTCGGGCGGCGCACCAAAGGGCACGGGTGGCAGCTCGGGCGGAATCGGTTGCCCGCTGGCGTGAGTGGCTTGGCTGTTCATGGCCGCTATTTTGCGCCACTGGCGCAAAATAGCGCGAGCCCCAGCCCCGATTTGATAATTCGCATGCGCCACAGGGGTACGCGTCCTATGTCAGCTTCAGGCTGTGCTGGCTCTCAAAGCGACGTTGTTCGCCGCTGAGCGGGTCGACAAACTCAATCGACTTGGCCAGCAGTTGCAGCGGATGGACGTAGTCGGTCTGGCCTTCAGGCGTTAGCGTGGGGTAGAGGCCGTCGCCTACGATGGGCAGGCCGAGCGCTGCCATGTGCACGCGCAACTGGTGGCGCTTGCCGGTGACCGGGCGCAAGCGGTAGTGGGCAAGCTCGCCACGTTGTGTGATCAGTTCGACCTGTGTGATGGCGTTGGGTTCACCGCTGATTTCATGCTGCAGCATGAAGTGGCCGGCCTCCACAATCCGGCTCTCGCGCGTCAACGGCAAGGTCAGGTCTTCGCGCCAGGGCGCGATGGCTTCGTAGGTCTTGCGAATGCGGGATTGGCTGAACAGCACGCTGTAGGCGGCGCGCGTTGCCGGTTGCACCGAGAACAGCACCAGACCGGCGGTGTCGCGGTCAATGCGGTGCAGCGGTACCAAGTCGGTTAGACCCAGTTTGCGCTTCAGGCGCAGCAGCAGGGTTTCCTGCAGGTAATGTCCCGAGGGCACGACCGGCAGGAAATGCGGCTTGTCAGCTACCACCAGATGCGCGTTCTGAAACAGCACGGCTTCATCGAACGGGATGCGCGGCTCGGACGCTACCGCGCGGTAGTAGTACACGCGCAAATGGCCCTGGTAGGGACGTTCCGGTTTCACTGCCCCGCCATGCTCGTCGATCACCAGACCCTGCGCCATGCGCGCCTGCCAGACCGCGCGTGTGATGGCCGGAAAACGTTCGACAAAGAAATCCAGCATGGTTGGCCAGACGCCAGCGGGCAGGCCGACGCAACTCGGACCCACACCGTCGCGCGCTAAGGGTCTGGGGTTCTTAAATTCGTTCAAACACCAGGTCCCAGACGCCATGGCCGAGCTTGATGCCGCGATTCTCGAACTTCGTCAGCGGGCGATACGCCGGTTTGGGTGCATAGCCGGCGAGTTCGGGATGTGCCGCCAGCGCGCGGTTGCGTAGCAGCGGTTCGGCGCTTAGGACTTCGAGCATCTGCTCGGCATAGGGTTGCCAGTCGGTCGCGCAATGCAGGTAGCCACCGATCTTCAGGCGCGCTGCCAGCCTGGCAACCAGGCCGCGTTGCAGCAGGCGGCGTTTGTTGTGGCGTTTCTTGTGCCAGGGGTCGGGAAAGAAGATGTGAACGCCGTCCAGGCTTTGCAGTGGCAGCATCTGGTCGATGACTTCGACCGCGTCATGGGCCACGATGCGAATGTTGTGCAGGTCGTGCTCGCCGATGCGCTTGAGCAGCGCGCCGACGCCGGGCGCATGAACTTCGCAGCACAGAAAGTTGGTTTGCGGCAGCAGGGCCGCGATATGGGCTGTGGCGTCGCCCATGCCGAAGCCGATCTCCAGGATCACGGGGTGTGCGGCGGCTTCATCGGCTCGGCTGGCGCCGGCAAAGGCCGCGCCAAGATCGAGCGCCTGCGTTTGGTAGGGCAGCAGGAATTGAGGCCCGATTTTGGCCACGGCCTTGGCCTGGCCGGTGGTGGTGCGCCCGGCGCGCAGCACGTAGCTCTTGATCGCTTTGGGAAAGGCAACGCCCTCAGGCGCGCTCTGGGTTGGGTTTGTTTGGGGTGTGCTCACGGGGATGGATTGTAGAGAGGCGAGGCCGCCTTCGTTACGGCAAGGCTCAGCCTCCCTTCGTCACTGCGAGGCGCGAAGCGACGTGGCAATCCATGCAGCATGGATTGCTTCGCTTCGCTCAATGACGAAACAGAGCGCTTATGGAAACCCAGTTTGCAATCCAGGTCTGCAATGCCTGCGCCACGCTACCGGTCTGCTCCGGCAAGCCCAGAACCGCAGCAGCTTGGTTGAGTGCTGCCAGCGGATCCGAGGTGTCGAGCGCCTGCGCGCCGTTTTGCTTGGACAGTTTTTCGCCGTTGGGTCCCAGCAGCAGCGGCGTATGCAGGTAGCGCGGCATCGGCAGTCCGAGCGCGCGTTGCAGCAGGATTTGCCGCGCCGTGTTGTCCACCAGATCTTCGCCGCGCACCACATCGCTGATGCCTTGTGCGGCGTCGTCCACCACCACGGCGAGCTGGTAGCTGAAGCAGCGGTCGGCGCGCTGCAGCACAAAGTCGCCGACCGCTGTTGCAACGTCCTGCTGCTGCGGCCCGAGTCGGCGGTCGTGCCAGTGAATGACGCGTCCGCTGTCAGGCAGATCGGTGCGCAGGCGCCAGACCTGCGGCCCTTGAGCCGCCAGCCGGTCGCTGTGATTGGGCCCGGTGGGGCGGCAGGTGCCCGGGTAGATGAGATCAGCGTGGCGCGTCGGTGCCTGTCCGTTGTGAAGCATCGCGTTTTCAATGTCACGCCGGCTGCAGTGGCAGGGGTAGGCCAGCCCTTGTGCGATCAACTGGTCTAGCGCCTGTTGGTAGTGCGCGCTGCGTGCTGATTGCCAGAGTGGCGGCGCGTCGGCGTGCAGGCTGCAGTCCTGTAACTGTTGCAGGATGGTGCGCTCGGTGCCGGCGACGCAGCGCGCTGTGTCCACGTCTTCGATGCGTACCAACCACTGGCCGGCGTGCACGCGAGCGTCGAGCCAGCTGACCAAAGCTGCGACCAGCGAGCCTGCATGCAGTGGGCCGGTCGGGGAGGGCGCGAATCTTCCGATATAGGGGATGGCTCCCAGGCTTGCCAGTTCGCGTGCTGCGCTGCCCTCCACGCGCGCGCCTCAGGCGACGGTCAGCGCCAGTTCCAGACCCGAGACGAAGGCGTCTTCCACGCGCTGGCCCAGGCACCAGTCGCCGCAGACGCCCAGACCGGTCTTGGCATCCCACAGATGGGACTTGCCAAGTGGCGCAGTGGTCTGCGCGAAGCGCCAGCGCCGGCTGTCGACATGGCTGGGCTCGGCCCGGATGCCAGTGACTTCGGAGAAGGCCTTGAGCAGTTTTGCGTGGACACGCTGCGGATCATCTTCCAGATGCTCCTGCGACCAGGCGGCGCTGGCCTGCACCGTCCAGCGCTCGACGGCACCGCGCCCGGGCTTGCTCGATTCGCGCGCCAGCCAGGCAATGCGGTGGTGCGTGCTGCGCGCTGCGTTCCATTGCGGCCCCAGGGCCGAGAGACCGGGCTGCATGGCCTGGGGAAAGGCCAACATCAGTGCCCAGCATGGCGCCATCTGCACGCGGTCAATCTTTTGCGCCAGGCCATCGGCTTTTTGCGCACTGTTGAGCAGCAGACGGCTTTGTTCTGCCGGCATCGCCAGCAGCACGGCGTCGAAGCCCGAGTAGACGTGCTGCGTTCCACCGGGGCCGATGCCGCGCAATTGCCATTGCTGGTTCTTGAGGGCGTCGCGTTCCAGGTGGCTGATGCGGGTTTCGAGTTCGACCCGGCCCTGCTCCTGCAGCGGCTGGGCCCAGCGCTTGACCAGGGCATTCATGCTCGGCGTTGGCACCCAGTGCGCTTCTGGGTTGGGTACCTTGGCATCAGTGATCTGGCCGTGTTCGTCGAGCACCCGAACGCTGCTGGCGCTCCAGCGTTTGCACAGGCCGGGCACGGTTTGCAGGGCGCGCGCAAAGCGCGGGTCGCGCACGGTGAAATATTGCACGCCATGGTCAAAGCTGCCAAACGGGCTGCTGCGACTGGCCATGCGCCCGCCAAAGTTGGCGCTTTTTTCAAAAACAGTGACCTGATGCCCCGCCTGAAGCAGGGTGCGGGCGCAGGCGATGCCTGCCATGCCGGCACCGATGACAGCGAAATTCTTGCTTTTGAATGGGGTCATGACGGTGTTTCCATTTGATGTTGTATATCTTGCACTTTACACGCCTCGATGGCGCTCCAGCAAAGCAGCGCGGGTAGCGGGGCTTTCAAGCTGGGTTAGCCACCAAGTCAGCGCCTGGTCCGGGCCGGATTGGGTTTCGCTGCGCCAGGCGTAGTTGACCCGCATGATGCCGCTGCGGCCGCTCCATGCGTCGGGTCACCAGGCGACCGGTTTCGATGTAGGCGCGCGCCATGCATTCGGGCACGAAGCCGCAGCCCAGGCCGCGCAACTGCGCGTCGAGCTTGGCCTGCATGCTGGCGATGGTGGACACATCCTGGCCGCCGAGCAGGCCGATGGTCAGGGCGCTGCCGCGCGTGATGCTGTCGGCAGTCACTCCGAGGGCCAGATCGGCCTGGCCTGAGCTCAGGGCCTGCAGCGTGCCCGACAGGGTTTCGTCGCGCAGCCGGATTCGGGTCTGGGGTTGCAGCGCAAAAACCCCCTCGCACAGCTCCATCACTGTGGCCTTGGCGATGATGCTGTCAACGGCGATCGTCATTTGCGGCTCCCAACCGATGGCCACGCGTTTGACGCGGTTGGCGACGGCGTCAATGTCTTCGAGCAGTTGGCCGGCCTCGCGCAACAACTCGTTGCCGGCAACGGTGAGTTGCGCTTGGCGCGAACTGCGGTGGAACAGCAACACATCGAGCGCGTCCTCAATCTGACGCACGCTATAGGTCAGGGCGCTTGGCGTCAGTCCGAGGCTGCGCGCCGCTGCCGCAAAACTGCCTTTGGCAGCGATGTTTTGCAGCATGGCGAGGGCATCAGGGGTCAGAACATCGCGCGGGCTTGACACTGTGTGAGCTTTCTGTTTCGAATAATTTGAATGATGCCATCAAATGACATGCCGTGCGGGATTGGCTGGAAGGACTACAGTGATGGCCATGGAATTCAGGAATTCAGGAGTAATGGCATGTTGACAGTTCGCAAATCGCTGGAGCGCGGCTATGCCGATCATGGCTGGTTGAAATCGTTTCACAGTTTTTCCTTCGCCGGCTACTATGATGGGCAGCACATGGGCTGGGGCAATCTGCGGGTCATCAACGAAGACCGCATTGCGCCGGGAACCGGTTTTGGTACGCACGGGCATCGCGACATGGAAATCATCAGCTATGTGATGGCAGGCAATCTGGCGCATAAAGACAACATGGGCAATGTGCGCGGCATTCCGCCCGGTGATGTGCAGCGCATGAGTGCCGGCAGAGGCGTGCAGCATAGCGAGTTCAACCACGCACCAAACGAAACCACGCATTTCCTGCAGATCTGGATTGAGCCGAATGCCAAGGGCATCGCGCCCGGTTATGAGCAGAAGACCTTCGCCGAAGCCGAAAAACGCGGTGCCCTCAGGCTGGTGGCGTCGCCCGATGGCGCCCAGGGTTCGGTCACCATCCATGCCGACGCCACCGTCCACGCGGCGTTGCTCGATGGCGCCGAACGCGCCACGCTGGCGCTGGATCCGGCGCGCAAGGGCTATGTATTTCTGGTGCGCGGCGTGCTTGACGTCAACGGCCAGAAGCTGAGCGCCGGCGACGCCGCACTGCTGGAACGCGAGAGCGAAATCAGCCTGAGCGGCGGCAGCGACGCTGAAGTGCTGGTGTTTGACCTGAGCGCCTGAGCCTTGCGACGGACTTCTTCTTTCTTTCACCTCAACCAGGAGTATTGATATGGCAAAAGTAGCGGTGGTTTTTCATTCGGGTTACGGTCACACCCAGCGCATGGCGCAGGCGGTGGCGCAGGGCGCTGGTGCTGACTTGCTGGTGATCGATGCCGACGGCAAGCTGCCTGAGAGCGCCTGGGACACGCTGGCTGCGGCCGACGCCATCATCTTTGGCTCGCCGACTTACATGGGCAGCGTGAGCTGGCAGTTCAAGAAGTTTGCCGATGCCTCCAGCAAGCCCTGGTACACGCAGGCCTGGAAGGACAAGATCTTCGGCGGTTTCACCAACAGTGCCAACGTCAACGGCGACAAGCATTCGACGCTGCACTATTTCATGACATTGGCCATGCAGCACGGCGGCCTGTGGGCTGGCACCGGCCTGAACTACAACAACACCAAGGCTTCTCAGCGCAGCGACGTCAACTACCTCGCGTCCTCGGCCGGCCCGATGGCGCAAACGCCGGGTGACGCCAGCGCCGATGAAATGAACGCGGGTGACTTGGAGACGGCACGCCTGTTTGGCGCGCGCATTGCCGCTGTGGCGGCGAAGTTCCGACCCTGATCCACCGACCGATACAGGCCCGCAAGCCGCAGTCTTGCGTTATGTGGGCCTTTTTTCGTCTTGACACATCCGGTGTGCGATGGCCCCCTGTTTTTTCAGAACCCTGCCGTAAAGGGGCAAAATCGAGGGATGAATAAAAGTATTGGAACGCGGCCTCGGCGTCGGTCGTGCTCGTCCGCAGCGCCCATGGCGTGTCCTAGGGACGAGCACTATCAGCGGCGCCGCAGTACGTGCAGGATTCAAGTTGCTGCTGAATCGGCCGCTAGCCCGCGCGCTGGGTTTGGAACGCGATGCAGTGGGCTTGCGTGAACCAGTGCGGCGCCACGCAGTTACATCATGAAAACCAATAGTATCCGGTTCCGGCTATTGCTGGCGTCGCTGGTGCCGGTGACGCTGATCTCGATTCTGCTGGCCGGAATTTTTGTCTTTGCCACGCTCGATGACACTGGCCGAGACCACAGCCTCAGAGCGCGTTCCCTGTTGTACCAGGTGGCTGCCGCCAGCGAATATGCGCTTCTTGCAGCCAATGCCGCGCAACTGGAAGGTATTGCCCAGGCTGCAATGCACGAGATCGACGTGCGCTCGGTGGTGATTCTGGATGCGCACGGCCAGGTGCTCGCCAGTGCCGGACATCCCAGTTTCCAAACGCCACCTCGTCTGGATGCGCAGACGTCCGAGCAGGTGGACCCGGCCACCGGCCTGAAACGTGTGTCCCAGGGGATCATGGCGCACCAACGCGTTGGCAATAAGCTCTACCGAGTCCAGGGGCGCGAAGCGCCTGCTGTGCCGCAGCCGATGGGCTATGTGCTGATGGAAGTGTCGTTGGACACGATGTTGCTGCATCGGCGTGGGATCCTGCTGCTGAGTCTGTGTGTGACCCTGGGCGGCGTGCTGCTTGGCGCCGTGCTGGCGCTGCGATTGAGTCGACGCGTGACGCGCCCGATCGGGCAGCTTACGCGCACGATCGAGTGTATTGGACAGGGGCAGTTGTCGCTGCGCTTGCCGCTGCTGGCTGACGACCCGTTGCGCGAGGTGCAGCAGGGTCTCAACCAGATGGTCGCGCGTCTGGAGTCGAATCGTGACGAGCTCGAGTTGCGCGTGGCCGAGGCGACACTGGTTTCGCGCCAGAAAATGGAAGAAGCCGAGACCGCAACACGGGCCAAATCACGCTTTCTGGCGGCGGCCAGCCATGATCTGCGCCAGCCGACCCATGCACTGGGCATGTTTGTGGCGCGATTGGCGCAATCACCGCTGCCGATCGAGACCCGGCATTTGATTGAAAGCCTGGAAAGTGCCGTGCAGGCGATGCAGGATCTGCTCGATGGCCTGCTGGATGTCTCCCGTTTTGACTCAGGCACGATGCAGGTGCAAGTGCGTACGTTTGCGCTGGACGATATCTTCGAACAGTTGCGAGCAGAATTGTCGGTGGTCGCCGCCGAGAAAGGCCTTCGTTTGCGGATCCGACCGGCCCGTGTCGGTGTGCTGAGTGATCCGGCCCTGCTGCACCGCATCCTATTAAATCTGCTCAGCAATGCCCTGTGTTATACGCACAAGGGCGGCGTGTTGCTGGCCTGCCGGCCTTGTGCGGATGGACAGCACGTGCGCATTGAAGTCTGGGACAGTGGCATTGGTATTGCCGCCGAACACCACGAGGCAATCTTCGGTGAGTTCTACCAAGTCGGCAACGCGGAGCGCGACCGCGGCAATGGACTGGGACTAGGACTCAACATTGTCGAACGTGCTGTCAAGCTGCTGGACCACCACTTGCAGATGTGGTCTCACCCCGGAAAGGGCACACGCTTTTGCATCGAAGTGCCGGTGGCGCCGGCCGACGCCGTGCTGGAGCGGCGCGGCTCGGGGCGTGACCGTGCGCTTGACAATCTTGCCGGCCTGCATGTCATGGTGATTGAGGATGATCCTCTGGCGCGCGAGGCGCTGGTCAGTCTGTTGCGTTCCTGGGGTTGCCTGGTGGCCGAGGCCAATGGCATGTCAGAAGCGCTGGCACAGTTCGAGGTTGGCGCGAGCCCTGATGTCATCGTCAGTGACTACCGCCTGCCCTATGGTGAAAACGGCATGGAGGTGATTGCCAAGCTGCATGCCAGGGCCGGCCACGCAATCCCCGCTTGCCTCATCAGTGGCGATACCGATCCGGGTTTGATGCAGGCGGCCAAGGACGCGGGCTTGAGTCTGCTGCACAAGCCGGTGCGCCCGGCCAAGTTGCGCAGTCTGCTGCGTCGTCTGGTGCCCTCGCGTCAGGTTGATCGCTGAGCCTTGCCGTAGCCGAAACGCTCGGCCGCCAGGACCGCTTGCAGGCGTGTCTTCACGCCAAAGGCCCGAATGATCGCACTGACGTGGGTCTTGGTCGTTTCCTCGGCCAGGAACAGCTTCTGGCTGATATCGCGCGTTGAGTAGCCATCGAGCAGCATGGACAGGACCTGTTCCTGACGCGGTGTGAGTTGGTGCCGGCGTTCTATGTTGCTGTCGGCATGGGCCGGCTGTTCGTCGTCGAGCAATATCTCGGGCGGGACATAGACCTCGCCGGACAGAACACGGCGCAGGGCGGCCAGCATGTCTTGGCTCGGACCGGTCTTGGTCAGAAAACCCGCAGCCCCTTTGTCCATGGCCTGTCTCATCATCTGCCGACTGCTCGTGCCCGACAGCATGACGATGGGCAGTTCAGGGTGTTCTTGGCCAAAAACGTCGAGCGCGTCGATCCCGTTCATATCAGGCAGCATGTAATCGAGCAGTACCAGATCAATGTCGTTGTGCGCGGCAACCAGCTCGAAAGCGGCGGCACAGTGCGCGGCCTGCAGCACCACAACCTGCTCATCGAGCCCCTTGAGGACCTGGTGTAAACCTTCACGCACCAGGGCATGATCATCAACAACGAGAATTTTCAAGATTCTTACCTGGTAACTTCGATCATTTTAGGCGCTTGTTGCGCCGCAAAAGCTGCAAAAGATGCAAAAGCTGTGGTGAATCAGTCAGGAAAGCGGCAGAGATCCTGAAGCAAAGCCGGCTGGCACCGCAAATTAGAATGACGCATGTTTGTCCATCTGCGTTTGCACACCGAATTTTCCGTCGTTGACGGCACCAACCGTATCGACGAGATCGTGCGCTGCGCAGCGGCCGATGGCCAGCCGGCGCTGGCCATCACCGATCTGAGCAATCTGTTTGGCACGATCAAGTTTTACAAGGAGTCGCGCAAGCGCGGCGTCAAGCCGCTGATCGGCGCCGAAGTTTGGCTCGAAGGCCTGGGCCAGGATGCGGCGACGCTGTCGCGCATCGTCCTGCTGGTGCAGAACAGGCAGGGCTACCTGAACCTGTCCGAGCTGCTGGCACGCGCCTGGACCCGCAATGCCGGCGCTGCACAGGCTTTTGTCAGGCTCGACTGGCTCAAGGAACTAAGCGAAGGCCTGATTGCCCTGTCGGGCGCCCAGAGCGGCCCGGTCGGGCAGGCGCTGGTGCAGGGTGACGCCGAGCGGGCCGCCGACGTGGCGCTGCAACTGGGCAGCATCTTTGCGCACCGTTTTTACATCGAGTTGCAGCGCGCCGGGCGCGTCGATGACGAAGCCCATGTGATCGCCGCCGTGCAACTGGCCGCGCGTTTGGGTCTGCCAGTGGTCGCAACGCACCCGGTACAGTTCACCTTGGCCGACGATTTTGAAGCGCACGAGGCGCGCGTTTGCATTGCCGAGGGTGAGATCCTGGGCAATCAGCGCCGCGTGCGCCGCTTCACACGCGAGCAGTATTTCAAATCCTCGGCGCAGATGCAGGCGCTGTTTGCCGATCTGCCCTCGGCGCTGGCCAACACGCTGGAGATTGCGCGGCGCTGCAACCTGACGCTGGACCTGGGCAAACCGCAGTTGCCCGACTTTCCGACGCCCGAGGTCGACGGGCAGCGCATGTCACCGGAGGATTACTTCCGCTATGCCTCGCACGCCGGACTCGATGAGCGGCTCGCGCACCTGTTCCGGGACGAGGCGCGGCGCGAGCGCGAGCGGCCGCGCTATGTCGAGCGTCTCGAGTTCGAGATCGGCACCATTCTCAAAATGGGCTTTCCGGGTTACTTCCTGATCGTTGGTGACTTCATCAACTGGGCCAAGAACAACGGCTGCCCGGTCGGCCCCGGACGCGGCTCCGGTGCCGGTTCGCTGGTCGCCTATTCGCTCAAGATCACCGATCTCGATCCGCTGCAATACAACCTGCTGTTCGAGCGTTTCCTGAACCCGGAGCGGGTTTCGATGCCCGACTTCGATATCGACTTTTGCCAGGGCAACCGGGACCGCGTGATTGATTACGTCAAGCTCAAGTATGGCAAGGACTCGGTCAGCCAGATCGTGACCTTTGGCACCATGGCGGCGCGCGCCGCGGTGCGCGATGTTGGTCGGGTGCTCGACATGAGCTACACCTTTTGCGACGGCATCAGCAAACTGATTCCGAACAAGCCTGGCACCAGCGTCAGCCTGCAACTGCCGCCCGCTGATCGACCGAAAGACGACAAGACAATTTACGCCAGCGAGGCCGAACCGATCCTGGCCGAGCGTGAGCGCAAGGAGGAGGACGTCAGAACCCTGCTGGAGTTGGCGCGCAAGCTCGAAGGCATGACGCGCAACGTCGGCATGCACGCCGGCGGTGTGCTGATCGCACCGGGCAAGCTGACCGATTTCTGCCCGCTCTATCAGCAGCCCGGCAGCGACTCCGCCGTGAGCCAGTTCGACAAAAACGACGTCGAGGCGATCGGCTTGGTGAAGTTCGACTTCTTGGGCCTGGCCACGCTGACCATCCTGGAGATCGCGCGCGAGTTCATCGTGCGTCGGCACCCGGGTCAGGAGAACTTCGCGTTCGAGAACCTGCCGCTCGACGATCCGAAGGTCTACCAACTGTTCGCGGACGGCAAGACCGAAGCCGTGTTCCAGTTTGAAAGCCGCGGCATGCAAGGCCTGCTCAAGGACGCGAAGCCGACGCGGCTCGAAGATCTGATTGCCATGAATGCGCTCTACCGCCCGGGTCCGATGGACCTGATTCCAACCTACCTGGCGCGCAAGGCCGGACGCGAGGAAGTGGTCTACCCGGACCCGCGCGTGGCCTCGATTTTGTCCGAGACCTATGGCGTCATGGTCTACCAGGAACAGGTGATGCAGATGGCGCAGATCCTGGGCGGCTATTCGCTCGGTGGCGCTGACCTGCTGCGCCGCGCCATGGGCAAGAAGGATGCCGACGAGATGGCCCGGCACCGCAAGATATTCCGTGACGGCGCCGGCCAGAAGGACATTGCCGCTGAAAAGGCCGATGCCGTTTTCGACGACATGGAGAAGTTTGCCGGCTACGGCTTCAACAAGTCGCACTCGGCCGCCTATGCGCTGCTGGCCTACCACACGGCCTGGCTCAAGGTGCATTACACGGCCGAATTCTTCTGCGCCAATATGACGGTGGAAATGGACGATACCGACAAGCTCAAGGTCTTGTTCGAGGATGCGCTGAAGATGGGCCTGGGCTTCGAGCCGCCCGACGTGAACCGGGGCTTTGGCCGTTTCGAGCCAATCTCCGACAAGATGATCCGTTATGGTCTGAGTGCCATCAAGGGCTCGGGCGCGCAGGCGATCGAAGCGATCGTGGCGGCGCGCGAAGGCCGCGGCGTCGGCCCGTCAGGTGCCGAGTTTGGGCCGCTCAAGAGCCTGTTCGACTTTTGTCTGCGGGTCGACCGCAGTCGTATCAACAAGCGCACGGTGGAGGCCTTGATCAAGGCCGGCGCCTTCGATTCGATCCAGCGCAACCGTGCCAGTCTGCTGGCCTCGCTGGACCGCGCTTTCGAGTTCGGTGCGGCAGCGCTGGCCAACGCGAACCAGGGTGGCCTTTTCGACATGGGTGGTTCGGATGACCATGGATCGAGCACGCAGGAACCCGAGCTGGTGCAGGTCACGCCCTGGGGTGTCAAGGAGCAGCTCACCTACGAGAAAACCGCCGTCGGTTTTTATCTGTCGGGCCATTTGTTCGACGAAGTGACGCTTGAGGTGCGCCGTTTCGTCAAGCGTCAGATTGATGATTTGATAGACACCCGCGAGCCACAACTGCTGGCCGGCATCATTACCGATTTCCGCATCATCAACGGCCAGCGCGGTAAGCTCGCGCTGTTCAAGCTTGACGACAAATCGGGCGTCATCGAAGCGCGCGCCGACGAGGCGCTGATCAACGCCAACCGGCTTTTGTTCAGGGACGATGAACTGGTAATCGTGATGGGCAAGTTGCAGCCCGATCGTTTTTCTGGTGGCATGCAACTGACGGTGACGCAGATCTGGGATCTGGAGCAGGCGCGTTGCCGCTTCGGCAAGTTCCTGCGCGTCACGGTCAATGGCAAGGCGCCCGATGTGGCGCGTATGATCAACGAATTTCCGGCGCGCCGCGAAGTGACGGAACAGGGCGAACTGGTGCGTGGTCTGGCGGTGCGCTTGGCGTTGGCGCGCCAGGTGGCGGGCGCTGCAGCCTCGGCGGAACTGCAACTGGGTGAGGCCTACCGCTTTTTTCCGACCAATGCGGCGCTAGCCGGCTGGCGCGTGCAGGCGGATGCGGGCAAGGCGGAAATCATTTACGAGTGAGTGCAGTCAAACGCTAGTCCTTTGGCCCAAAATTGACTGGAAACACGGGTACAAAATTTCCATTTTCGTCAGCAGGAATGCGCTCGGTCTTTTCCACGGCGCGCAGTGCTGCGGCATCCCAGGTGGGTAGTCCGCTGGATGTAATGAGACGTGAACCTATGATCAGTCCTGTAGCTGAAACGCGAACTTCCACGGTCGCCTTGGGATTACCACTGATGACATCCCGGTTGGGGTAGCTGATGTTTCTCTTGAATAGGGGCGCCAAGCGTTGGCTGTAGCTGGCCGATGGCCCTGACGATTTCAGGGCGGTTCCGTTTGAGTCCTGGGCGCCGGTGGCGCCAGCCAGACCGGCCATGCGCTTGAGATTTTCCTGGCGCAGGGCGTCGAGCCGTTTGGCATCCTGCTGCGCCTGTTGCGCGTCCTTGCGCTGCTTGTCCTGGGCCAGCTTTTGCTTCTCCAGTGCCGCCTGTTTCTCCTGCAGGCGTTTCTTCTCCAATGCCAGTTTCTGTTCCTTCTGGCGCAGTTTCTCGCGCTCAAGCTTCTCATTCTTCAGCCGCTGCTGTTCCAGCGCCAGCTTTTCCAGCTTTTCATTTTTGAGACGCAGTTTCTCGCGTTTCATCGCGATATCGACCTCGGCTGGCTTCGGTGGCTCGACCGGCGCGGCCACCGGAGGCGGCAAGGGTGCCGGCGGCTCGGGCGCGACTTCGACCAGCCTGGGCGCGGCCGGCTGCGGCAGCGCTGACCACAGTTCAGCCTCGGCCGTGATGGTCACGGTTTCACTGTGCCATTGCACGCCCCAGGTCAGCGCCGCGACCAGAAAGATGTGCGCCAGCACGGCTAGGCCGAACGAGCGCAGTGCGCCGGGTGTTGGCGGCGGACCGAACTCAAGGCGATCGCTGGCAAGCACGGCGCTCATGGCGGTCCAGCGTTCAGGGGTTGGCCAACTGCACGGACAGGCCAATGCGCTGCACACCGGCGCGCTGCAGCGTGTCCATGACCTTGACAACGGCTTCGTACTTGACGGCCTTGTCGGCGCTGATGACGACGGCCGAATTGGGCTCGCCGCTTTGGGCCTGGTGAATCACGTCGGGCAGATCTTTCAGGCCGACCGAGCGGGTCTTGTCCTGCGCCTTCATCTCCAGTGATTCGTCCTTGCCGATCACCACCTGGATCACCTGGTCCGGTTGTTTCTTCGCCTTGCCGATGCTGGGCAGGTCGATCGTGCTCGGGGTGATCAGGGGCGCCGTCACCATGAAGATGATGAGCAGCACGAGCATCACGTCGATGAAGGGCACCATGTTGATTTCATTGATGGTGCGCCGGCCGCGTCCGCGGTGGACCAGGGAAGGCATGCTGTATCTCCCCGTTATTGGCCGGAGGCCGATTGTGCGCCGACGTTGCGCTGCAGGATGTTGGAGAACTCTTCGATGAATGTCTCCAGTGTGATGGCGATGCGGTCGATCTCGCGGGCGAAGCGGTTGTAGGCCACCACCGCCGGTATCGCGGCAAACAGGCCGATGGCGGTGGACACCAGGGCTTCGGCAATGCCGGGCGCCACGGTGGCGAGCGTCACCTGCTGCAGCGAGGCCAGCCCGTTGAAGGAATGCATGATGCCCCAGACCGTGCCGAACAGGCCGACATAGGGCGAGACCGAGCCGACCGAGGCCAGGAAGGAGAGGTTGATTTCAACCACGTCCATCTCGCGCTGGAAGCTCGCGCGCATGGCGCGCCGGGCGCCGTCCATCAGCGTGCTGGCATCGGTGATGCGCCGCTCGCGCAGTTTCTGGTACTCGCGCATGCCGCTGGCAAAGATGCGCTCCATCGGGCCCGACAGGCGGGCGTTTTTGGCCGCCGCGGCAAACAGGTCGTTCAGGCTGGTGCCGGACCAGAACTCACGTTCGAACGTGTCGTTGAGTGCCTTCACCCGTTTCAGCGCGAACAGTTTGCGAAAAATGGCGGCCCAGCTCGACACCGAAATCAAGATCAGCAACAGCATCACCAGTTGCACGACCAGACTGGCGATGAGCACCATGTGGAGGATCGAGAGGTCTTGGTTCATTTCAGGATTTCCAGAAGGGTCTGCGGAATTCGCGTCGGCCGGTGGCTCGTGGCATCGACCCAGCCGGCGCGGATCGTGGCCTCGCACAGCAGGCTGTTGCCGGTCGCTGTCGTGCGCCACGCCTGCTGCTGTATTGTCAGCGATGCGCGGCCGATTTCGAGCGGCGAGGCTGTAACAAGAAGTATGTCGTCCAGGTGCGCCGGAAGGTGGTAGCGGACCTGGGCCTCGCTGACCACAAAGATGCCGCCGCTGCTGCTGCGCAGCGTGCCCTGCTCGACGCCGAGCGCGCGTAGCCATTCGGTGCGTGCGCGCTCGAAGTACTTGAGGTAGTTGGCATAAAACACGATGCCGCCGGCATCGGTGTCTTCCCAGTAGATGCGCACCGGCCAGCCGAACAGGTGCCCGGATGCGCCACTCATGACAGCAGCACCTGCAGGCGTTCGATGGCGACGTGCAGTTGCGCCATCGAACTGGCGCTGGAAAAGCGGATGAAGTTGGGGGCGCTGGCGGTTCCGAAGTCGCGCCCCGGTGTGACGGCGACATGGGCGCACTGCATGATCTCGAACGCCAAGTCCCAACTGTCCTTGACTTTGAGCTTTTCAAAGACCGACGAGCAGTCGGCCCAGGCATAGAAGGCGCCGTCGGGCATGACCGGCACCTTCAATCCAAGCGCGTTCAGGGCTGGAATGAAGTAGTCGCGCCGGGCCTTGAATTCGCCGCGGCGGCGCTCGTACTCGGTCAGGCTGTCGTGCTCGAAGCAGGCCATTGCCGCGTACTGGGAAACGGTGCTCGGGCAGATGAACAGGTTTTGCGCCAGTCGTTCGATCACGCCGACCAGCCGCTCTGGCACCACCATCCAGCCCAGGCGCCAGCCGGTCATGTTGAAGTACTTGCTGAAGCTGTTGATGCTGATGATGTCGTCGTCGATGGCCAGCGCGCTCTGCCCATAGCGCGTATCGAAACTCAAGCCGAGGTAGATTTCATCGACCAGTGTGATGCCGCCCCTGCTCTTGACCACGTTGTGGATGCGGCGCAATTCATCGGGGTCGATCGAGGTGCCGGTCGGGTTCGAGGGTGAGGCCAGCAACACGCCGCGTGTTTTCTGGCCCCAGGCCGCTTGCACTTGGTCGGCCGTCAACTGGAAGCGCTCGGCCGCCGAGGTTGGCAGCAACACGGCGTTGCCGTCAGCGGCACTGACGAAATGGCGGTTGCAGGGGTAGCTCGGATCCGGCATCAGGATTTCGTCACCGGCTTCGATCAATGCCAGGCAGGCCAGTTGCAGTGCGGCCGAGGCGCCTGCGGTGAGCACGATGCGGCTGGCCGGAACTTTGAGCTTGAAGCGCTGCCAGTACCAGTGGCTGATGCGCTCGCGCAGGCTCAGCATACCCAGCGCCTGCGTGTAATGCGTCAGTCCGTCGCGCACCGCCTTGCAGGCTGCCTCCTGTACCAGTGGCGGCGCCGTGAAATCGGGCTCGCCAATGTTGAGGAACACCATCGGCGCATCGGTGTGCGCCACTTCGTGCGCCAGCGTTGCGGCTGCCTTCGCGACCTCCATCACATAGAAGGGCTCAATGCGCTGCGCCCGAGCCGAGATTCTCATGGTCGCGTTTTGCCCCGGTCGGCATTGACTTCCGCGGCGCGCAACTGCGGCGCCAGCGCGTTGAGCACGGCGTTGACGTATTTGTGACCGTCGGTGCCGCCGAACTCCTTGGCCAGTTCGACGCATTCGTTGAGCACGACACGCCACGGCACATCCAGGCAGTGCTTGAGCTCAAAAGCGCCGATCCACATGACACCGTGTTCGATCGGAGAAATCTCATCGAGCTTGCGGTCCAGCAAGGGCACGATTAAGGCGTCCAGCGCACCGGCCCCGTCCGCGCAGCCATGCAGCAGCGTGTCGAAGTGCAACGCGTCGCACTTGGAGAACCCGGCCAGATCGCGCGTGAAGGCGTCGATGTCGTCGATGCCATTCTTGCCCACCAGCATCTGGTACAGCCCTTGTAGCGCGAATTCGCGCGAGCGGCTGCGCTCGGACTTGCTGGCAGCCTTGCGCACCCCGGTGCTGGTCAGGCCGGTGCGGCTCTGGCGCGGCGGGCGGCTGCCGGGGGCGCGAATCGATTGGTCGGTCATCAGTCTTGTTCCATCAGTTTGGCCATTTCAACAGCAACACGGGCGGCGTCGCGCCCCTTCTCGGTTTGCCGAGCAACTGCCTGGTCCATGTTCTCGGTGGTCAGGATTGCGTTCGCAATCGGTAACTGGTAGTCGAGCGCGACCCGGCTGACGCCGGCGCCGGATTCATTGGCGACCAGTTCGAAATGGTAGGTTTCGCCCCGAATGATGCAGCCAATCGCCACCAGTGCGTCGTATTCAAGTTGTTCGGCCATGGCCATCAGCGCCACCGGTACTTCCAGCGCGCCGGGTACTGTGATCAGTTTGATCTTCTGCGGCATCACACCGAGCGCCAAAAGTTCGTCCTTGCAGGCTTGCGCCAGTGTGTTGGTGATGGACGCGTTGAAGCGGGCCTGCACGATGCCAATGCGCAGCTTGCTACCGTCGAGTCGCGGGTCGCCTGCTTGTGGTGTTCCTTGGTCTGCGTCTTGCATGGCTTATTCCTGGTTAAAGATAATTTCTGATTGCCTGTCATTGCGGGTCTGACCCGCAATCCACGTTGCAGAAGGCACGCCTGCCCCGGATCGGAGTTCGGGGCAGGCTCCTCAAGTCCGGCGTGACAAGCACATGAAGCGCCAAGCTTCGTGCGCAATGATGGACGGCACGGCACTGCATTTACTTGGTGACGTATCCCACAATTTCGAGGCCGTAGCCGGTCATGCTGGGCATGCGCCGGGGACTGCCCAACAGGTTCATCTTGTGCACGCCGCACTCGCGCAGAATCTGCGCGCCGATGCCGTAGCTGCGCAGGTCCAGGCGTTCGCGTTCGGGACCATGGGCGGCGCGTGCCGTGCCGGCGATTTGCGCCAGCACCTGCTCGGCATTTTCGGTGCAATTAAGCAGAACGACCACGCCCTGGCCGGTTGCGGCGATGCGCTCCAGGCTGGCGTCAAGACTCCACGAATGCATGGCGCGGCCGACTTCGAGTGCATCGAGCAAGGAGGTCGGTTCGTGCACCCGTGCCGCCACTGTATCGCCCGGACCCCACTGACCTTTGACCAGTGCCAAGTGCACGCCGTTCGTGGTTTTGTCCTGGAACGCATGCAGGGTGAACTCGCCGAAGGCTGTGTTGATGGTGCGCGAGCCTACTTTTTCAACCAGTGACTCGACCCGGCTGCGGTGTTCGATCAGGTCGGCGATGGTGCCGATCTTGAGTCCGTGCTCGGCGGCAAACAGTTGCAGGTCGGGCAGGCGCGCCATGGTGCCGTCGTCTTTCATGATCTCGCAGATCACGGCGGCCGGGCTGCAGCCGGCCATGGTCGCCAGATCGCAACCGGCCTCGGTATGGCCGGCGCGCATCAGCACGCCACCTTCGACCGCCTGCAGCGGGAAGATATGGCCTGGTTGCACCAGGTCTTCGGGTTGCGCGTTCTTTGCTACCGCGGCTTGAACGGTGCGGGCGCGGTCGGCGGCGGAGATGCCGGTGCTGACGCCTTCGGCGGCTTCGATCGAGACCGTGAAGGCGGTGCCCTTCTTGTCGCCGTTGCGCGCTGTCATTGGTGGCAATTGCAGACGTTCGCAGTGCTCGCGGCTCAGTGTCAGGCAAATCAGGCCACGGCCAAAACGGGCCATGAAGTTGATGGCGTCGGCACTGACGTGGTCAGCGGCCATCAGCAGATCGCCTTCGTTTTCGCGGTCTTCTTCGTCAACCAGGATCACCATGCGTCCGGCGCGCAGGTCGGCCACGATGTCTTCGACTGGAGAAATGGCCACAGGGGTGAGGGCGGTCATGCAGGCGTCTTTCAGAAAATAAGAGGGTTGCAGGGTGGGGCGCGTCAGGGTGCGACGTGGCTGGGTGGTTGTGGCTCGGGTTTAAGCATGCGCTCTACATACCGCGCGATCAGGTCGATTTCCAGGTTCACCGGTGCGTCAACCCGCAGTGTTCCGAGCGCGGTATTTTGCACGGTGTGGGGAATCAGGTTGATGCTGACGTCACAACCGGTTTCCAGATCCTGGATCTGGTTCACGGTCAGACTGACACCGTTGACGGTGATGGAACCCTTGTAGGCCAGGTACTTGGCCAACTCCGGCGGCGCCAGCACGCTCAGTTGCCAGCTTTCGCCGACCTGCTGAAACTGTGTTACGCGGCCGACGCCGTCAACATGACCCGACACCATGTGACCACCGAGGCGATCATTGGCGCGCAGGGCTTTTTCCAGGTTGATGCGGCCGGTCTGGTCCAAAGCTGCGGTTCGGGCCAGTGACTCCGCCGAGATCTCGATCGTGAAGCGGTCCTGCGCCGCGTCCAGTGTGGTCACGGTCATGCAAGCGCCGTTGAGCGCAATGCTGTCGCCTGGACCGACGTCGTCGAGATAGCCCCGTGGACATTCGATGTCCAGGCGCTTGCCGTGTGTAGAAGAGCTGCCCAAAGCGTGGACGGCGACGATGCGCCCCACGCCGGTGATGATTCCGGTAAACATGGCGCTATTTTCGCAGGGATTCCGGCCCTGTCCGGGTTGGCGTGGAAATTCCCTGTCTCAAAAGCGATCCTGACCCTGAATGCGGGCGACAATTCGCAGGTCTGGTCCGACTGCAGTGCTGCTTTTGAACTTCAGCGCCAGGCCGTCCGTCAGGCGGCTCAGTGGCCCTAAAGCGGCCATGCCGCGACCCGGACCGAGTAGGCTAGGTGCGAGGTAGACCAGTAGTTCGTCCACCAGTCCGGCCTGCAGCAAGGCGCCGTTGAGGCGCTGCCCGGCTTCGACGTGCAATTCATTGATTTCGCGCTGGCCCAGGTCGATCAGCATGGCGACCAGATCGACTTGCTGCTGCGGACCGGGCCGGTAGCTGACGCTGGCGCCGCGCGCTTGCAGCGCGGCCTGCCGGGCAGCGTCCGGCACGGCGCCATAGATCCAGACCGGACGCTCGGCCATGAACAATTGTGCGTCGAGTGGTGTCTGCAAGCGGCTGTCGAGCACCACCAGCTGCGGCTGGCGCGCTGTTTCGACCAGCCGCACGTCCAGGCGCGGGTTGTCGGCCAGCACGGTGCCGATGCCGCTCAGTATGGCGCTGGCCCGTGCGCGCCAGGCGTGACCATCGGCGCGCGCGGCTGGCGATGTGATCCACTGGCTCAGGCCGTTCTGCAGGGCCGTGCTGCCGTCGAGTGAGGCGGCGATCTTCAGGCGTACCCAGGGTCGCTTGCGCAGCATGCGGCTGAAGAAGCCGATGTTGATTTCGCGCGCAGCCACGGCGGCCGGGTGTTCCGGTGCTAGCAGTTCGACCGCCACGCCTGCTGCGCGCAGGCGCGCAATACCTTGCCCGGCCACTAGTGGATTGGGGTCCTGCTGCGCCACCACGACGCGTGCCAGTCCGGCTTCGATCAGCGCGTCGCAGCAGGGCGGCGTACGGCCAAAGTGCGAACAGGGCTCAAGCGTTACATAGGCGGTGGCGCCGCGCACCGGGTGGCCAGCATCCTGCGCGGCGCGCAAGGCCACCACTTCGGCATGTGGGCCACCGGCGCGCTGGGTACTGCCCTGGCCCAGCACTTGCCCGGCAGTGTCGATGATCACGCAGCCGACCGACGGGTTCGGTGAGGTCAGTGTTTGGCCTTTGCTGGCAAGCGCCAGCGCTTGGGTCATTGATGGTTGCATGTGTCAGATGGCAGTTCAACGGCTATTACAACATGGTCAAGCGCAGTGCCTGTGTTGTGCGCCTGCCGCTGGCAGCAGCGTGGCAAGGGTCGGGCGTCGATCACGGTGCCGTGCCGAGCAACGGGCAATCGGTCGCGTGCCCGCTGGGATTGGATGCTGATCGACAGTCCTGCTGCAGAACCCCGCTTGAAACGTTGGCTACATTCATGCTTGACGGACAGACCGGCGGCGTCTTACTGGTGGTGTTGCTGGTACTCGCGACCAAGTAGTTCTGCTGGTTGATCGAGGTGTTGACACGGCTGTACGGTTGCAGGTTGCGGCGGTTCGGATCGGTCAGATCCTTGCTCGCCGCATATTCATAACGGCAGACATAGTAGGTGTTGCCGCTGCCGTTCCAGGCGGCTGGCCCTGCCAGCCGGATCTGGCCGGACCAGTCATAGGTTTGATTGGCCGCCGGGGCCGCAAGCGGTATTACGCAGAGATAATACTTGTAGTCGGGGATGATTGCGCCGCTGGCCGGGTTGATGGCATTGTCCAGTTGGCAGCTGATGCCGAGTGTGCCGGCTGTGTTGCGCCCGATGCCCGAGGTGTCAATACCGAGGCTAGTTTGAATCGCATTCCAGTCGTTGGCTGAGACCGAACTGTCGCGCCCGACATAGCCGGAAAGCATGTAGGCGGCCAGGGTCTTGCAATGGCGTGACTCGGCGTTTTGGAAAGCCGCGATGATTTCTGCCGGGCTGGAGGCGGCTGACAGGCCAGATGGCGTGCAGCTCTGAACCACATTGGCGCTGATGTTGTCAAGCAGGATGTAGTGCCCGGCGCTGCCAAACGCCAGCGCACTGAGCCCGTTTGCCAGGCCGATGGCAGCTATCGGAATCGACAGGCTGCGGTTATTCGCTCGCTTGCTCGGGCTGTTGAGCGGCAGCGGGAAACCGAGCAGTCCGGTGTCAAGCGGATCGGTTCTGGACAGGACCGATGACAGTGCCACGGTCTGCGTTGCGTTGCTGCGATCAGTCCAGGCCACACGTACCGTTGCGGCTCGCATCGGGCTTTCGGTGCTGCCGCCGAAGGTCCAACTGCGCAGGTAGACAGCGTTACGCGTCAGGCTGTCTTGACCATCGGTCAGCGTGTTCCAATTCAGGGCAGCGGCATTGACGCTGCCCGCGCTGGTGACGGTGCTCGCGATGCCGGTGTAGGCCCTGAATTCTTCCATCTTCTCTTGCGCCAGGCACTGCGCTTCGGTGCGTTGTCTGACGTTATCCGCAGTGCGCGACAGGCTCATTTGCATGCTAGACAGCGACAGCATGCCAAAGCCCATGATGACCAGCGCGATCAGTGCTTCGATGATGGCAAATCCGGCTGGTCCGCGCTGGATGCTGTTCATGGTGGCCCTGCTGCGTCTCAACTGCAACTGATGACCGGGGGCTGGTCTTTGCTGGCGCGACAGCGGTCGGTCCAGCTACCCGGCACGCGTACCAGGGGCCCCGTCGAGCGTTGCAGGGCTTGCAGGACGGCGCCATCGTAGGCCAGGGCGCCGCTGGCGTTGTCGTCATAGCTGGCGCAAGTGAGCAATGCGCCCCGGATACGGGCACTGCCGATGGCAGTGTCAGTGGCGTTGGCGTCGTTGCTGAAGATAATGCCGTAAATTGTGAGATTGCCGTCGAGATTGAATGCGGCGCCCGACACCAGCGTTACCGGGTCCTCGGCCGAGCCCAGGTTTACGCCGCTGCCGTTGCGGGCGAAGCCATCGGGGAAATAGAAGGAGCGCCAGCCTTCAGCGTAGGCCGCGTCAACCAGCGCACTGCAGGTACTGGCCGAACCGCAATCGGCGAGACTTTTGCTCAATGGCGAGTGCGCGTACTGGCTCACCGTGGAGCCGAAGAATGCGCCAAACACGGCCGACTTGCTGCAATCCGGATCATTGCTTGACAGCGCGCTCAAGCTGCTGTCGTTGCCGAGGAGCGCGCTGGCGCCGGCTTGCCCCGGAATGCTGGTGGCAGACGCTCCGTTGGCCAGCTTGATGGCACTACCGGCGTTGACCAGAAGGCCGCCACTTGCGACATCTTGGTTGCTGATGTTGTACGAAGCGCCAACGGTGCAGGAACTACCGCAGGTCAGCGCTGCTCCCGGCAGCGCGCGCGGCATTCTCCGCAGTTTCAGGATCGCCGATACCGTGGCGCTGGCATCCGAAGTCCCTCCGCTGGCCGGCGTACAGGCGCCAACCAGGGCGGTACATCCGGTGGCAAGGACGCGAACCGCCTCCGGGTCACTGGTCGCAGAAAACACGATGCTGAAGCCGGGCAATGGTGTGCTACCCGGATTGGTAGCCACAGCGCCAATGCCGGATATGTCGGGACAGTTGCAGGCCCAGTTATTGCCATCGATCTTGCAGCCGGGGTAGCTGCTTGTTGCGATTGACATATCGGTTGCCGTGGCGCTGCTCTTACCCCAGTCGGTCTGTACGTACTGACGCCGGAACGAAACGGTGGAGCCGCCGGCAAAGCTGCAATTCGCATCGATGTGATGGGCCGTATTGAGCATCCCGGTGGCCCATTCCAGGCCGGCCTCTGCCAACTCCAGGGCAAGCGTTGCGCGCACTTGGTTGGCGGAAGCTCTTTGTTCGAACACCAAGCTGCGGTTGAGGTAGAGCAGGGTCAGAGACATGCCTAGCAGCAAGCCCATGGTCATCAGCAATGTCGCACCACCCGCCTGATGTTGACGAAGTGTGGTGCGGCCAAGCAGCGCTGCCATGTGATTGCCCTGCGCATTCAGAGTGGACACGATCCCAGCAGGGCGTCGTTGCGCACACGAACCTGCGAGCGCAGGGTGCGGCTCAACGCGGGGTCGCTAATGGCGCTGCCAGTTAGAGAAATGGTATAGCTGCGGACCTCAACTCTCGGGCAGGCTGGCGCCAGGGCCGTGTCGATGCAGCTGTTGGCGCAGGCGGCGCGAAGGTCGATTTCGGTTTGATTTGGTGTAAGACTGAATTCGGAGATCGTCAGGATATCGGTGTTGCTCAGTGTCTGCCAGTTGTTGCAGGTGGCTGCAGAACCGCCGCCGAAGCACATCTGAATCGCGCCGGCAGTCAGCCTGAACCCGAATACCTCGTTGTTGTCGAGACGGCTGTTCTCTGTCGGATCGCGCGTATAGCTGTAAAGGATTTGCTTCGGTTCAGTCGTCGGTGTCAGCTTGATCACAGCGTAAGGGTTGCTCGGCGCGACGCCGGTATCGTCATGGGGTAAGGTGCCTGCCAGCGCATTACCCCAGTAGGCGCCCCGGCGCAGATCCCGGGTCATCAGCTCCATGGTGGTGCGCAGGTCCTGATTGATCCGGGTTTCGAGCGCAAGGCGGCGCGAACTGGCAATGTTGGCAACGAACAAGGCGCTTGAACCCGTCAGGATGAAAAGACCGATGGTCATGCCCACCAGCAGTTCGACGATAGACAGGCCACGCGACAAGCGCCTAGCCGCTGAGCGTTGGTGGCGCATCACCGACTCCAGCATAGTGCCGGCGTGTTGGTCGCTGTGCCCTTGTCGACTGTTACTGTCAACGTGGTGCAGCCGGTGTCCGCTGCTTGGCTGTCGCGCGCCACCGCGCTGGCGGTATAAGCAGTGCCGCTCGGGGCCTCGCCGATGGCCAGCGTGTAGTAGGCGCCGGCTGTCGTTGACGCAATGCCAAGCCCTTCGGGCCAGGCCGTTGTCAAGAGGCTGTTGGGCGCGTAGCTTGGGTTGTTGGCGCGCCAGTGCTCCTGTGCCTGCTGCAGTTGGGCGAGTCCTTGCAAGGCATCCGAGCGTCTGCCTTTTCGTACCTGGGATAGGTAGGAAGGATAGGCGACGCTGGCCAGTATGCCAATGATGGCGACCACAATCAGAAGTTCGGGCAGGGTGAACCCATTGGGCCCGCGCGAGTACCACCTCGTCCGCAGCTGCTCTGGCGTGGTCATGGGTACTGAACTGGGGCGCCACTTCAACATGCCTTGTATCCGCTAACGCTCCCCTCGGGTGAGCAGGTGCGGGTGCGGCCTGTGATATTCACGATCTGCCGGATGGTCTTGCCGCTGCTTCCAATCAGGTTAACGGAGCCTGCCGGTGTCGTCGTGCCGCGTCCTGGATCGAATAGCATGGACGCAACATTGGCCTGTAGACGGATTCCGCTCTCGGCCGCAAAGCCCACGCTCTTGACGACTGAGTTGTCCGTGTCCTGGCACAGCGCCGTGCCGCTGCTGTCGCAGTGGCAGTCACCGGCTGCACCCGTATGCAATACATAGCAGCTGCCTGCGGCGTCGCTGTTGAAACTGATGCGCATGACCTGGTTACGGGACAGGGCTTCACTGCGCACATAGTGAAGGTCGGTGACCAGCTCAATGGCACGGCCCTCCAGCCGGTAGCGTTCCTGAAATTCAAGAAGTGAAGGTGCGGCCGCGCCAATGGTCAGCGCCACAATGCCGAGCACAACCATCAACTCCAGCAAAGTGCTGCCTTGTTCCAGCCAAGGCGCTGCGGCAATTGCATCGTCGGTGCGGCTAACCGGGCTCCTGCATGCGCTAACGTGTTGTCCCTGCATTGCGTTCTCTTATGGGAAGCGATGCCGGGCATAATATGGCTGCTAGCGGCTTTTGCCCATCCCCCGAACGGGGGAATTTCAGTCGGTGGTTAGCGCCGTACCTCGTCGACCAGTGTCTTGAATTCGTCAATGTCTTCAAAGCTGCGATAGACGCTGGCAAAGCGGACGTAGGCGACCTTGTCGAGTTTCTTCAACTCGCGCATCACCAGTTCGCCAATACGCGTCGAGGGCAACTCGCGTAGCCCGAGGTTGAGTAATTTCTCTTCGATGCGTTCGACTGCACCATCAACCTGCTCAATGCTGACTGGGCGCTTGCGCAGCGCCAGATTCATGGATGCCAGCAACTTGGCGCGTTCGTACTCGATGCGACGCCCGTCCTTCTTGACGATTGCCGGGAAGGTGACGTCGGGTCGCTCGTAAGTAGTGAAGCGCTTTTCGCACGAAGCGCACTGGCGCCTGCGCCGGATGAAGTCCCCGTCTTCAGCAACCCGCGTCTCCATTACTTGGGTTTCTGAATGGCTGCAGAAGGGGCATTTCATCGAGCTTGGCTTATTTGTAGACCGGGAAACGCGCCGTCAGGCTGTTGACCCTGGCCCGGACCGCCTCAATGTTGGCAGTGTCCCTTGGATTGTCCAGCACGTCAGCGATCAAATTCGCGGTCAGGCGCGACTCTTCGTCCTTGAAGCCACGAGTCGTCAGAGCCGGTGTGCCAATGCGCACGCCGCTGGTGACCATTGGCTTCTCCGGGTCGTTCGGGATGGCGTTCTTGTTGATCGTCATGTGGGCGCTGCCAAGCACCGCTTCGGCTTCCTTGCCGGTGATGCCTTTGGCGCGCAGGTCCACCAGCATGACATGGCTCTCGGTACGGCCGCTGACGATGCGCAACCCGCGCTGGGTCAGCGTTTCGGCCACGATGCTGGCGTTCTTGAGCACCTGCTGCTGATAAACCTTGAATTCCGGCGCGAGGGCTTCCTTGAACGCCACTGCTTTGGCTGCAATCACATGCATCAACGGACCGCCCTGCAGACCAGGGAAGATGGCGCTGTTGATGGCCTTCTCATGTTGGGCCTTCATCAGGATGATGCCACCGCGTGGGCCGCGCAAGCTCTTGTGGGTGGTGGAAGTGACCACGTCGGCGTGCGGCACCGGGTTGGGGTAGACACCGGCGGCAATCAGTCCGGCGTAATGCGCCATGTCCACCATGAAAATGGCACCGACATCTTTCGCCACCTTGGCAAACCGCTCAAAATCGATGCGCAGACTGTAAGCCGAGGCGCCGGCGATGATCAGCTTGGGTTTGGATTCATGGGCTTTGCGCTCCATGGCGTCATAGTCGATCTCTTCCTTGTCGTTCAGGCCATAGGACACGACATTGAACCACTTGCCGCTCATGTTGAGCGCCATGCCATGGGTCAGGTGGCCGCCTTCGGCCAGGCTCATGCCCATGATCGTGTCGCCGGGCTTGAGAAAAGCCAGGAAAACCGCTTCGTTGGCCGAAGCGCCGCAATGGGGCTGTACGTTGGCAGCATCGGCGCCAAAAATTTGTTTAACGCGGTCAATCGCGAGCTGTTCGGCAATGTCCACGTACTCGCAACCGCCGTAATAGCGCTTGCCGGGATAGCCTTCTGCATATTTATTGGTGAGCTGCGTGCCCTGGGCTGCCATGACTGCGGGTGAGGCGTAGTTTTCGCTGGCGATCAGTTCAATGTGATGTTCCTGGCGCGCGTTTTCGGCTTGAACAGCGGCAAAGAGTTCCGGGTCGGTCTGCTCAATTAGGATGTTTCGGTTGTACATGGATGTAAAGGGAGGCGTGACGCCTGCGGGAAAAAACAATCAGAATGGCGAAAGGAGTGCCACTTTATCAGGACCGTGATCTGATCGGCCGGACGCAGCTGGTGCTGCCACGGTCTGGTTGGCGGTCAGCGGAACCTGTCGACCTTTGGCCACCAATTGCAGCCGGGCATGTTCGGCCATCACTTTTCCAGCATAGCCGCCGTCGTCCTCGATGTGGGCGGCACCAACATAGGAACGCAGGCCACCCTCAAGCGAGCCAGCGCGGCTGATGCATTCCTGTAGCACCTTGACGCCAACGCGCAGATTCGTCAAAGGATCAAACGCCGCCAATTTGCCACCGAAGTTTTCGTATTTGTCGCTGTGCACCTGGGTCATGACCTGCATCAGCCCTTGTGCCCCCACTGCGCTTTGGGCAAACGGGTTAAAACCCGACTCCACCGCCATGACGGCCAGAATCAGGGTCGGGTCGAGCTTGGTATGGGTGCCGATTTCATAGGCTTCCGTCACCAGGGCGCTCAGGGGTTCAGGCGCAATCCGGTATTTCTTGCTGAGCCAGTAGGCAATTGCAGCTTGCTGTTTTGGCAAGTCCTGCGGGTTGCTTGCAGTGGCGCGGTCAACCGCGTCGATTTCAGTGGCCGAACCGGTCACCGCGATCTGGCGTGTTTGCAACCAGCTGAACAGGCGGATCTCGCCAACCTGGCGCAACTCGGGGCGGGCCGTCAGGGCAATGACGGCAAATATGACGGCCAACCCTACCAGGGCAAAACCGTTGTGTGTGATTTCAAAGAAGCCCTGGGCGATGTCAGTTGCGAAAGTTCGCAAGCCCAAGGTAATTTTTTTTGACGCTGTCATAGCTCTTCCTTCGTTCGCGCGGGCTTTTGTGGTGCACGGCATGCAATGCGGCAACAGGTGTAGCACCTCGTTTGGGTTGGTACGCTATCAATATCCTGCGTGATCTAACCGTGTTTTGCAGAGACTTGAATATGCCGGGTTCGGCAGCGGATTCGGGTTATCCCTAGACTTGATTGGGATGGGCGGATTCTAGGTTGCCATTATATACCAAGTCAACCATATCAAATTAATTCTTTATTCTGTATTTGAATTTGAATTTTTTGAACATTCTTTCTAGACTTGGTTTGCCTGTCATCCGATAGGCACCTGTCGGCAGTAGCCAGTCCCTACCTTGGGGTAGCAGTGATAAAGCGGCCCCGGCAATTCGTGGCGGCAATCTATTGCCTCCCAGCGCCTTGGGACTTTACCCTCCCATCGCGCGAGCCCTGACAGCATGGACCTCGTGTCAGCTGTCAAGCCCGGCGGTCTGGCGTTAAGCCAACCCGACCGGGCTTTCGTCATTTTGTTGCCGGATCGGGAAAATTGCGGCGAAAATAGCGACTCAACCCTACCGTGTTCGGCCGGGCTCCTTCTTCATGTTTGTGCGATCCATGTTCCCTTTCTCTGCTCTCAACAAAACTGCCCCAGCCCCCGAAGTGACACAAATTCCGGCCAAAACAAACGAACCCCATCCATTGGATGCGCTGACTGGAGGGGCATTTTCTGCGCACACGTCCAGTGAACGAACGGCGCGAATCCGTGAGTGGCTGATCAGCGCGCCCACTGCGGAGCAAATGCAGGCCGTGTTCAAGGAACTGAGCGGCAAAGACAAAGGGGCGGCCAAACTCTTGCGCGAGAAGCTCGATGAAATCAAGCGCAGCAAGGGGCAGGAATCGATTGCGCAGGAGTGGGCTGAGAAGGCGCAGGCGCTGCTGGCTGTGTCCAAGCTCAACATTGCCGATGCCATGGCGTGGCAGCGGGACGCTGCCAGAGCGGGTGCACCGTTGAGCAAGGAGCCGTTGTCGACGCTCAAGAGTCAACTCGGTGACCGGGTCAAGGTGATTGAGGACCTGCAGCATCGGGTTCAAGTGCAGCGCGAGGCAGCGGTGTTGCTGGCGCAGCGCATTGAAGTGCTCTCGACCAAGTCGTGGCACGATGCGCTGACACTCCTTGATGCCTTGCAGGCGGATGTGGACCATTGGCAGGCACAGGCAAGCTCCTTGTTGAATGACGCCAACTGGCTCAGTGTCGAGGCCAAGTTCCCGACCCTACTCGATGCCTCGCGTGGTCAGTTGCTGGTTGTCTGGGATGCTTTCCGGGCGGCGTTGGCTCTGGCGGTTGCCGCCGCCAGTGACACGGCAGCGCCCTTGCCGCCTGTGCTGGTGTGGGCTGACGAGTTGCGCGCAGGACGTGGCGTGCCGATCGAAGCGGCGCCGCGACCCAAACGTCCCGCGATCGACCCCGAAGTAAAGGCGCGCGCCGTAACCTCCGTGACCGAGGCGCTGCAAAAGGTGGAGCAGGAAGTTGCCGAAGGACACGGGAAGGCCAGTGCCGGTGCGGCCGCCGCCCTGCGCAACGCGCTCAAGGAATTTGGCAAAATCATCGATGACAAGCTGGAGAACCAAGCCCATGCCGCACTCGCCGCCGCTGGTGAACTCGAGGGCTGGCAGCGTTGGCGCGCCGACCAACTGCGCGAAGAGTTGATGGTCAAGGCCGAAGGTTTGCTGAACCGGCCGGAAGGGCAGGCCATTGGCGGGCGCAAGATGCAGGAGAGCCTGCGCGCCCTGCGTGAACAGTGGAAGCAGACCGACCAGGGCGGTGTGCCCAACCATGGGCTGTGGAAGCGCTTCGACGATGCCTGCAACGAGGCCCACAAGGTGGTGGAAGTCTGGCTTGAAAAGGTCAAAGCCGAGGCGGCTGAGCACCGGGCCCAGCGCATGGCACTGATCGAAGAGATCAAGGCCTGGGCTGCTGACAATGCAACAGCGCGGGACGATGACTGGAAGGGATTCAACCGGGTTCTGCACCAATTCGGCGACCGCTGGCGTGACGGCGGGCATGTGGGTGAAAAAATGTTTGCCGAACTCCAGCCGCTCTGGAAAGCTGCCATCAATGCCGCTGCGGCTCCGCTGGAAGCCATGCAAAAGAGCAGTCTGGCGCTGCGCCAGGCCATGATTGAAGAGGCCCGGGTTCTGGGTGAAGCACCCGAGTTGCGCATCGACGCCGTCAAGGCACTGCAGCAGCGCTGGCAAGCCGAGGCGCATCGCGTGCCAATGGAGCGCCGCCATGAACAAAAACTGTGGGACGCATTTCGTAAACCGATTGACGACGCTTTCAATCGCAAGACGGCCGAGCGCGAGAAAGCCGATGCTGCGCTGGGCGAGCGTGATCGCCTGGTGCTTGACGCTGCCAAAGCGCTTGAGGCCGCCAATTCGGCCGGGGATGCGGCGCGCATTCGCAGTGCGATGAGTGCCCTTGATGCGGCCCTGCGCGGCCAGGCTCAGGCCAAAGCGGCGGTAGCGGTTGCCACGACCGAGTTGGGCACAGTCGTAGCAGCCGTCGAATCCGGGCAGGACGCGGCACCAACGCCGCAAGCCGTTGCGTCAAGCGATGTTGAGGCGACGCCGCAGGAAGAACTTGCCGTGGAGCCTGCGTTGGCGCCCAAACCGGCGCCCAAGCCCGTGATCGCGGTACGCGGCGATGACCGGCCCGGTATGAAGAAAGCAGAGACGGCACCGGTTGGCCGCGGCGCCCGTTTTGGCGACCGCAAGGAAGGTGGCCGAGACAGCACGCGAGATCGGCCGCGCGGTCCGCGTGACGATAAATTTGGTGCGCGGCCCGATGATCGAGCCCCACGCCGCGACGGTCGTGATGGTGCCGCCGGCGGCTGGCAGGAAGCGCCGCGTTTGGGCGATACCGCATTTCGAGCCCAACGTGACGCCGTTGAACATGCCCAGTTTGCCTTGAAAAAGCTTGCAGCGCAGGCGCACGGCGAGGCTCTGACCCAGCTGCTGGCGGCCTGGGAGCAGCGCGATGGCGCCGAGGTGCCATCGGTGCAGGACTTGGGCAGCCGCGTGACACCGGTCACCCGCGGCGCCTGGGTTAAAGCTTTGACGCAGGCGCCGGGCGGTGATGCCGCTGTTGCCCTGTTGCGACTAGAGATGGCCTCGGAGCTGCCGACAGCAGCAGAACACCTGAATGCGCGACGCGCCTTGCAATTGCAGTTGCTGACCCGGCGTAATGATCCGGCGCCGGTCCAAACCTGGGGCCAGGATGCTGCCGGCGTCTTGACCACTGCATATGACGTTGCTGTAGCGCGTCGGCTGCAAAATGTGCTCAAGGTGTTGTTGAAGCCATAATCGGTTGAACCCGGACTGAGAAGTCCGGCCTGCAAAGCGATCCGTTGGGGACGGATCCGACATGCCGTCCCGCGCATCTACACTTGACGAGAAGGGGTGCCAATGGATTCTGCCGACAACCTGCTCAAGCGCCTTGAGCAGCTCAATGACATCGGTACCTCGCTGTCCAGGGAGCGTGACATCACGCGTCTGCTCGAAGGCATCCTGCTGGCGGCTAAGACCATCACGAACGCCGATGGCGGCACGCTGTATCGCATGCTGGAGGATGGGCAGACGCTGCGTTTTGAGATGTTGCGGACCGACTCACTGCAGATTGCAATGGGCGGCACCTCGGGCAGTCCGATCAATTTTCCTGATCTGCCGCTACGCGACGCCAACGGCATGCCCAACGACTCGCTGGTGGCGGCCTACGCGGCAATCCACGTTGAAACAGTCAATATTGTTGACGCCTACACCGAGCCCAATTTCGACTTTTCCGGCACACGGCTCTTTGATGATCGCACCGGCTATCGCTCGCAGTCCTTTCTTGCGGTGCCGATGAAGAGCCATGAGGGCGACGTGATCGGCGTACTGCAACTCATCAACGCGCAGCGACCGGGCAGCAACGAGTTGGTGCGCTTCTCAACGGCTGATCAACAGCTGGCAGAGTCCTTGGCGTCGCAGGCCGCCATTGCCCTGAGTAACCGCTTGCTGATGACGCAGCTCGAAGAGCTGTTTGAATCCTTCATCAATTTGATCAATCTGGCGATTGATGACAAATCGCCGCATACTGGTGGGCATTGTCAGCGCGTGCCGGAATTGACCATGATGCTGGCTGACGCGGCGGCGGCCACGACCGAAGGGCCGCTGGCAGCGTTCACCATGAGTGAGCGCGACCGCTACGAGCTCAAGATTGCCGGCATGCTGCACGATTGCGGCAAGATCACGACGCCGGTGCATGTGGTGGACAAGTCGACCAAGCTGCAGACCCTGTTCGACCGGGTGCATCTGATCGACACCCGTTTTGAGGTACTCAAGCGCGATGCTGAACTGCAGGTACTGCGTCAGCAACTGGCCTTGCGACCCTGCGTCGATCCACGCGCGGAAGCGGCTGTGATCGCCGGTCAGCAGGCGGTGCTCGATGCCATTGATGCTGATCGCAGCTTTCTTCGCTCCACCAACGTCGGCAGTGAGACCATGAGCCAGAGTGCGCTGGAGCGCGTGCGTGTGATCGGAACGCAGCGTGTCTGGCGCGATCCGGATGGCCTTGAGTCGGCATTTCTCAGCGCCGATGAACTTGAAAATCTCAGCATCCGGGCCGGTACGCTGACGCCGGCTGAACGCGAAACTATCAACCATCACATCGTCGCCACGATCAAGATGCTCGAGCAGTTGCCCTGGCCCAAACATCTCAAAAATGTGCCAGAGTACGCCGGTGGTCACCACGAGCGCGTGGACGGCAAAGGTTATCCACGGGGCCTCAAGCGCGAGCAATTGTCGGTACAGGCGCGCGCCATGGGTATTGCCGACATCTTTGAAGCGTTGATGGCAACCGACCGTCCGTACAAGCCTGGGATGAAGCTGTCGCAGGCCATTGGCATCATGGAGAAATTCAAGGCCAATGGTCATATTGACCCTGATCTATTCGATATTTTTGTGCAGCAGGACATCTACAGGCGCTATGCCGAAAAGTTTGTCGATCCCTGGCAAATAGACGAGATCAAACTTTAGGCGCCTTGCGCTGCCAGGCGTTGCACGTTGACCTGACCCAGCTGATTTGAAGGAGTGGCGCTCAGGCGCAGGACTTCGGCCCGGATCGGCGTGGCGCTGGCGTCCCAGTCACTCAGCACGATGCGGCGCAGGCCCGGCGCCAGGTCGTGCTGCGCAGGCCGATGCGTGTGACCATGAATCAAGGTGTTGGCTTGCGCGGCGAGCAGCCAGTCACACGTGGCGGTGCGGTCCAGGTCGACCAGTGTCATGTCGTTTGCCAAATCACCGTTTCGACGGGCTTCACTCTGTTCACGCATGGTGCGCGCCAGCGCCAGGCGTTGCGACAGCGGCTGACCCAGAAAATCGTGCTGCCATTGCGCGCTGCGCACCTGGGCGCGAAACCGCATGTAGTCGGTATCGTCCAGGCACAGCGCATCGCCATGCGAGAGCAGCCAGCGCTGGCCGGCAAAGTCAAGCACCGAGGGGTCATTCAGTAGCGTGATGCCGCAGGCCTTGGCAAAGGCCGAGCCCAACAGAAAATCGCGATTGCCGTGCATGAAGAAGATGGCAATTCGCTTGGCGGTAGCTTGCAGTACCTGCGCGCAACGCGCTTCGAAATTCAAGACCGGGTTGCCGACGCCGGCGGCCGGATCAGGGGTGCTGCCATGGAGCACATCGTCACCGACCCAGACTTCAAACAGATCACCCAGAATGAACACGGCATCGGCTGCTGTGCGCTGCATGAAATGCTGCCAGGCGTCAAAGGTGGCGCTGTCGCTGGCCTGGAGATGCAGGTCGGAAATGAAATCGATGCTGCGCCAGCCAGGTGGTGCCCGCAGCAGGGTCGGAATCGGCGCAGCGTGCTGCGCCGGTATCCCGGCTCCGGTGACGCTCATGTCAGAGTGCCACGGCCTTTTCGATGATCACGTCGGCAACCGGTACATCATCGTGGTAGCCACGACGCGCGGTCTTGACGGCGCCGATCTTGTCGACCACCGCGCTGCCCGATACCACCTTGCCAAACACGGCGTAGCCCCAGCCCTGTGCCGAAATGGCGGTGTGATTGAGGAAGCCGTTGTCGGCCGTGTTGATGAAGAACTGCGCGGTGGCGGAATGCGGGTCGCTGGTACGCGCCATGGCCACGGTGTAGTGCAGATTTTTCAGACCGTTGTTGGCCTCGTTGTCGATGGGCTTGTCGCCCTTCTTTTCCTTCATGCCAGGCTCCATACCGCCGCCCTGCACCATGAAGCCGGGTATAACGCGGTGAAAAATGGTGTTGTTGTAATGGCCCTTGTTGACATAGCTCAGAAAGTTGGCGACCGATTTGGGCGCCTTGTCCTGATCGAGTTCAAGGGTGATGACGCCGTGATTGGCGATGTGGAGTTCGACTTGGGGATTGCTCATGATTTTTTTTCGAGGGTTGCAGAGTTGATAAGTATGGTGGTCTTTGGCACATCGGTCGGGAATGGACCGCCGGCACCGGTGGGCGTGCTCTTGATTTTTTGGATTACATCGGCGCCGCTCACGACCTTGCCGAACACGGTATAGCCATAGCCGTCGGGCGAGGGCGCATTCAGCATGGCGTTGTTCTTGACGTTGATGAAGAACTGGCTGGTGGCCGAGTTCGGGTTGCTGGTGCGGGCCATTGCAATAGTGCCGACATCGTTCTTCAGGCCGTTGTTTGCTTCCAGTGGAATCGGGGCGCGTGTCGGCTTCTGGCTGTACTTGGCGTCAAAGCCGCCGCCCTGCACCATGAAGTTGTCGATCACGCGGTGGAAGATGGTGCCGTCGTAGTGCTTGTCCTTGACGTACTGCAAGAAATTTTCGACGGTCTTGGGCGCTTTGTCAGGATAGACTTCAACCACAAAGACCCCCGCCGTAGTGCTGAATTTTATGCGTGGCGCCTCTTGTGCTGCGGTGTTGGTCGTGACAGAACACATGGCTGCTGCTGCCAGCCAAGTGCCGGCCACAAGATTTGAGAATCGAAAAATTGTCATCGGATGACTCCTATAAATTGAGAATCGAAAAATTGTCATCGGATGACTCCTATAAAAAATGTTTGCCTCGGCTGCCTTTGCACTCAGGTCAAACTTGCCGAAGGCGATTGCTTGGCAGATCGTTGCTTCAGCGTGCCACCGCGCTCGCTGGCGCCACAAAGGCGGGTTGTTCCTTGTTGCTGTTGCTCAACACAGCCCGAAGCAGGTTCAGTTTCGGCGCAACGGACGCATTGCCGCGGTCGAGTTGCAGTGCCTTCTCAAAGGCCTGGCTGGCGAGCCGGGCGTAGATATCACCGAGATTTTCGTGCGCTGTCGCGTAGTCGGGCTTGGTGCGGATCGCCATCTCGAGCGCCGCGCGTGCTTTGTCGAGCTGACCCTGACCGGCGTAAATCACGGCGAGGTTGTTGTAGGGCTCGGGCAGTTCGGGGTAGTCTTCGTTGAGCCGTATGAAGGTGCTGATGGCGTCGGCCTGCTGGCCAGCTTTGCCCTGGATCACGCCCTTGAGAAAACGCATCTGCGGGTCACGTGGTTTGGCGGCGAGATAGGCGTCGGCCTTGGCCGTGGCTTCGACCAGCTTGCCATTTCGCAGCAGCTGGCTCACGTCGCCGTAGTCGTCCGCATGGGCCGGCGCCGCGGCGCCGGCCGCCAGCAGCGTCAGCAGGCGCAAAGCGGTGAAGATATTTGGGAGCCCATGCGTCATGGCGTCTTGTGATTCCTGCTAGTTGGATGCCCGTTGAAGGCGCTTGGCTGGTGGGGCTTTATACTGGACTTAATTGTAGCCCACGAGGTAGTTTTTGACGCCCTCATGATTGCCCGGCCACTTGCAGTTCCCGTCGAAACCACCCAAGCTTGAATCCGCAGAATTTGCCGCCTGAATCACCCATGACCTTACGCATTTACAGCACGCTGTCGCGTGCAATGGAACCCTTGTTGCCGCTGGAGCCGGGCCATGTCCGCATGTATGTTTGCGGCATGACGGTTTATGACCTGTGTCACCTCGGTCATGCGCGCGCCATGGTTGCGTTTGATGTGGTGCAGCGCTGGCTCAAGAGCAGCGGGCTGCGCGTCACCTATGTGCGCAACGTGACCGACATTGACGACAAGATCATTCGGCGTGCCCTCGAAAACGGTGAAACTATTCGGGCCCTGACGGACCGCATGGTGGACGCCTTGCACCAGGATGCCGATGCGCTGGGCATCGAGCGCCCGACCCACGAGCCGCGCGCCACCGAGTTTGTGTCGCAGATGCTCGATCTGATTGGCACGCTGGCGCAAAAGGGGCTGGCCTACCAGTCTCCCAATGGCGACGTGAATTACGCCGTGCGCAAGTTCGCTGGCTACGGTAAGCTCAGCGGCAAATCGCTGGATGAACTGCGCGCCGGCGAGCGCGTGGCGGTACTCGATGGCAAGGACGATCCGCTGGACTTTGTGCTGTGGAAAACGGCCAAGCCCAGTGAACCGGACGACGCGAAATGGAACAGTGGCTACGGCATGGGTCGCCCGGGCTGGCACATCGAGTGCTCGGCCATGTGCCGCGAGATGCTGGGTGAAACCTTCGATATTCATGGTGGCGGTGCCGATTTGCAATTCCCGCACCACGAAAATGAAATCGCGCAGAGCGAGGGCGCCAGCGGCAAACCTTTGGCCAGCATCTGGATGCACAACGGGTTCGTGACGCGCGATAACGAAAAGATGTCCAAAAGTCTCGGCAACTTTTTCACCATTCGCGACATCCTGGCCCGCTTCGACGCGGAGACCGTGCGCTTCTTCATCATTCGCGCCCATTACCGCAGCGCACTGAATTACAGCGACGTCCATCTGGACGACGCCCGCAACTCGCTCAAGCGCCTCTACACCGCGCTGACCCTGGTGACGCCGGCTCCGATCGCTGTGATCGATTGGTTGAACCCGTTTGCGGCGCGTTTCAAGGCGGCGATGGACGAAGACTTCGGCACGCCCGAGGCCGTGGCCGTGCTGTTCGATCTGGCATCCGAAGTCAATAAGACCGGTTCTGCCGAACTGGGCGGACTGCTGCGGGCGCTGGGTGGCTGCATCGGCTTGCTGCAGGGCGACGCGAAGCTGTTTCTGCAGGCGGGCGCTGGGCTTGACGACGCCAGCATTGGCGTCCTGATTGCACAGCGGGCTGCGGCCAAAGCAGCCCGGAACTTTGCCGAGGCCGACCGGATTCGCCAGGAACTCGCAGCGCAAGGCATTGTGCTCAAGGATTCGGCCAGTGGCACCACCTGGGAGTCTGTGCAATGATGACGCCAGTTGACCCGCTACTCGCATCGGAAGCGCTGTCATGGTAATTGCCAAGAAGACAGAGCCCCTGGTCTTGACCCCCAGTTATTGGGAAGACGCCTGCAAGCATCTGATGAAGAAGGATCGGGTCATGAAGCGGCTCATTCCCCAGTTCGGGGAGGCCTGTCTGCAGACCCGCGGGGATGCTTTTGTGACGCTGGCGCGCAGTATTGTGGGGCAGCAGATTTCGGTCAAGGCAGCGCAGACAGTTTGGGATCGTTTTGTGCTGCTACCCAAGAAAATGACGGCTGGCAATGTGCTCAAACTCAAGGTTGATGACATGCGCGCTGCCGGCTTGAGTGCCCGCAAAGTCGAATACCTGGTTGATCTGGCCCTGCACTTTGACAGCGGCGCGGTGCGCGTCACTGCCTGGGACTCGATGGACGATGAGGCTATCATTGCCGAGTTGATTGGCATCCGTGGCATTGGTCGCTGGACCGCGGAGATGTTTCTGATTTTTCACTTGATGCGCCCCAACGTGCTGCCACTCGATGACGTGGGCTTGATCAACGGTATCAGCAAGAGTTATTTTTCAGGCGATGTGGTGAGTCGTAGCGATGCGCGCGAAGTGGCCGCCGCCTGGACCCCGTATTGCAGCGTGGCAACTTGGTATATTTGGCGCTCGCTGGATCCGGTGCCGGTGGAATACTAGAGGGGCAGCGTTGCGGCCAGCGACCGCGCGCTGAAAGAAGCAATGATTTATAGGAGCGTTTGTGGCCAAGAAAACATTCCTCGATTTCGAGAATCCGATTGCCGAACTCGAAAACAAGATTGAAGAACTGCGCTATGTGCAGAACGAGTCGGCGGTTGATATTTCTTCGGAAATTGACCAGTTGGCGAAGAAGAGCCAGCAACTCACCAAGGACATCTACAGTGACCTGACGCCCTGGCAGATCACCAAGATCGCGCGGCACCCGGAACGGCCGTACACACTAGACTATGTCAACGAAATCTTCACGCACTTTGTGGAACTGCATGGTGACCGGCATTTTGCCGATGACCTGAGCATTGTCGGCGGCCTGGCCCGCTTCAATGGCACGCCGTGCATGGTGTTGGGCCAGCAAAAGGGCCGCGACACCAAGGAGCGCGGCTTGCGCAACTTTGGCATGAGCAAGCCCGAGGGTTACCGCAAGGCTTTGCGTCTCATGAAAACGGCGGAGAAATTCAAGTTGCCGGTGTTCACCTTTGTCGATACGCCGGGCGCTTATCCTGGCATTGATGCCGAGGAGCGTGGCCAGTCGGAGGCGATCGGACGTAACATTTTCGAGATGGCACAGCTCGAAGTGCCGATCATCACCAGCATCATCGGCGAGGGCGGTTCTGGTGGCGCGCTGGCGATCTCCATCGGTGATCAGGTCCTGATGCTGCAGTATTCGATCTACTCCGTGATCAGCCCCGAAGGCTGCGCCTCCATCTTGTGGAAGACTTCCGACAAGGCGCAGGAGGCGGCCGACGCATTGGGCATCACGGCGCACCGCCTCAAGGCGCTGGGGGTTATCGACAAGATCGTCAATGAGCCGGTCGGTGGCGCGCACCGCGATCACAAGCAGATGGCAGCTTTCCTCAAGCGCGCGCTCAACGACGCCTTCCGTCAGGTCAGTGATCTCAAGGTCAAGGAGTTGCTGGACCGTCGGTATGACCGCTTGCAGAGCTATGGCCGCTTCATCGACACCAAGGCGGCTGCCCGTTAGTGCGGCGCGTGCCAGGGCGCCCCGGGGTCGCGCGTGACGACGACACTGGCCGACGCGGTTTCCCGATTTTCCCCGGCGCTGCCGTTGGCGGTTGCGTTCAGTGGTGGTCCCGATTCCACAGCCTTGTTGCTGGCCTGTGCAGAAAAGTGGCCGGGGCAGGTCAGCGCAATCCATATTCATCATGGCCTGCAGGCGGCGGCCGACGATTTTGAGCGCCACTGCCAGGCCTTTTGTGTCCGCATCGGTGTGCCCTTGCGCGTGCGGCGGGTCGATGGCCGTCACGCCGCCGGTCAAAGCCCGGAAGACGCTGCGCGCCGCGCCCGTTACCAAGCCTTTGACGCCATCGCGCTGGAGCAGGGCGGGTCACAGTCTTGCAGCAGCATCGCCCTCGCCCAGCATGCGGATGACCAGGTCGAAACCCTGTTGCTGGCCTTGAGCCGGGGCGCCGGTCTACCCGGTCTGAGCGCCATGCCAGCGAGTTGGGTGCGCGCTGGCATCGTCTATCACCGCCCTTTGCTGCAGGTGAGCGCGTCGGAGATCCGGCGCTGGCTTGTCAGCTGCGGCGCAAGCTATGTGCAAGACCCCAGCAACAGCGATGAGCGCTACACGCGCAACCGCATCCGCGCACGGCTGATGCCGGCACTGGACGCGAGCTTTCCGCAATTTCGCGACACCTTTACCCGCAGCGCTGCGCATGCGGCGCAGGCGCAGACGCTGCTGCTGGAGCTTGCCGTGCAGGACTTAGCCCTGATCGGTACGCCGCCGCTGCTGGCCCGACTCCAGGGTCTGAGCCGTGCGCGCCAGGCCAATGTGCTGCGGCATTGGTTGAACAGCGCGCACCAGATCGTACCGAGTGCGTCGCAATTGGCAGAGTTGCTCGATCAGATTGCGGCTTGCCGCACGCGCGGCCACGCAATCCGCATCAAAGTCGGTACTGGCTATGCCGAGCGCAGGGGCCCGCTACTGCATTGGTACAATCCCCCGGTTTTGCAATAAAAAATCTTCTTCCAATGGCATTGATCGTTCACAAATACGGCGGCACGTCGATGGGTTCTACCGAACGCATCCGCAATGTCGCCAAGCGCGTCGCCAAATGGGCGCGTGCCGGCCACCAGATGGTGGTCGTCCCATCCGCCATGAGCGGTGAAACCAACCGTCTGCTGGCCCTAGCCAAGGAACTGGCCCCGGTCAGGACCACCGAGGCCTACGGTCGCGAGCTCGATATGCTGGCCGCCACCGGCGAGCAGGCTTCCAGCGCCTTGCTCGCGATTGCACTGCAGGCGGAGGGTTTGGAGTCGGTCAGCTATGCCGGCTGGCAGGTGCCGATCCGCACCGACAGCGCCTATACCAAGGCGCGCATCGAATCGATTGACGACGCCCGCGTGCGCACCGACCTGAAGGCGGGTCGGGTGGTGATCGTCACCGGCTTTCAGGGGCTGGACGAACTGGGCAACATCACGACGCTCGGGCGCGGCGGCTCGGACACCTCGGCGGTCGCCGTTGCGGCTGCCATGAAGGCCGATGAATGTCTGATCTACACCGACGTTGATGGTGTCTACACCACCGACCCGCGCGTTGTGCCTGAAGCGCGCCGCCTGCATACGGTCAGTTTTGAAGAGATGCTGGAGATGGCATCAATGGGCTCCAAGGTGCTGCAGATTCGGTCGGTCGAATTTGCCGGCAAGTACAAGGTGCCGCTGCGCGTCCTGAGCAGCTTCACCCCCTGGGATATTGACATCAACGAGGAAGCCGTCTCCGGCACCCTGATTACTTTTGAGGAAGACGAACATATGGAACAAGCCATTGTTTCGGGCATCGCATTCAGCCGCGATGAAGCCAAGATCTCCGTGCTGGGCGTGCCCGACAAGCCCGGCATTGCCTACCAGATCCTGGGCGCCGTGGCCGATGCCAACATCGACGTCGACGTGATCATCCAGAATATCAGCAAGGACGGCAAGACCGACTTCAGCTTCACGGTCAACCGTGGCGAGTACAACAAGACGGTCGACCTGCTGAAGGAAAAAGTGCTGCCCGGTCTGGGCGCGCAAGAGGTGGTGGGCGATACCAAAATCTGCAAGGTTTCGATTGTCGGCATCGGCATGCGCAGCCATGTTGGCGTTGCCAGCAAGATGTTTCGCGTGTTGAGCGAAGAGGGCATCAACATCCAGATGATCTCGACGTCCGAAATCAAGACCTCGGTCGTGATCGACGAGAAGTACATGGAATTGGCCGTGCGCGCGCTGCACAAAGCTTTTGAGCTCGACCAGCAGCCGGCTTGAAAAAAAATGCGCAGAGTCGTGAGATAATCTGCGCAGTTCAGGAAACGTGACCGAGTGGCCGAAGGTGCTCCCCTGCTAAGGGAGTATGGGGTGTAGAGCCTCATCGAGGGTTCGAATCCCTCCGTTTCCGCCAAATAAAGCCCCAAAGATTTGATTGACTTGGGGCTTTGTTTTTTCCGAGAACCTGCACCGCATCAATGTGACGGTCGAAGGCCGATGCAGGGTTGTATGATCGACCGCGCTTTCCAAAGACGCCATGGCAGGCAAGGCGCCGCGATGGCATCCTCAACGATACAAGGACCAAACATGAAATTTGTTTCCCGCACTTTGACCGGTCTGGCTTGCGCCGCCGGCCTGGCTTTTGGTTTGCCGGCCCATGCCGCCGAAAAGGTGAACATCGGCATCGTCACCGCGCCGAATTTTGTCCATACCATTGCGGCCCAGAAGTTCAAGGAAGAACTCGACAAGGCCTTGCCCGGCAAGTACGACGTCATCATTCATCACTCGGCAGCGCTCGGCAGCGAGACCCAGGTGCTGCAGCAGCTTCAGCTCGGCACGGTGCAGATGAGCGTGTGCACGACCGGTCCGGTGGAGTCCTTTGTACCGGAGATCAAGGCGCTTGAGATGCCTTTCCTGTTCAGTTCCTACGAGGCTTCGGACAAGGTGCTCGACGGACCGATCGGCCAGGATCTGCTCAAACGGTTCGAGAAGGTCGGCCTCGTCGGCATGCACTTTCTTGACAACGGTTTTCGCAATGTCACCAATTCCAAGCGCGCGGTCAACGGCCCGGACGATCTCAAGGGCATGAAGATCCGCACCATGGAGTCGCCTACTCATCTGGCGATCTGGCGCGCCATCGGCGCGAATCCGACACCCATGGCCTGGCCCATCACCACGCAACTGCAACAGGGCGTGCTCGACGGTCAGGAAAATCCGATCTCCGTGATTTCCGCCGGCAAACTCAACGAAGCGGGCCAAAAATACCTGACCATGAGCCGGCACGTTTATTCGGCCCTTGTGTTTGTTGGCAGCAAGGCCTTTATGGACAAATTGCCCACTGCCGACCGCAAGGCTTTCATGGATGCGGCTCAAGTTGCCTCCATTGCCGGGCGTCGCTATGTGCGTGACAACGAGGCCAGCCAGTTGGCTGCCTTGAAGGCCGCTGGTATGCAGGTCGTTGACACGCCGGACCTGGCCGCCTTCCGCGCCAAGACTGAACCGGTCTACGCCTCCTTGAGTGGCGACACCAAGAAGATCGTTGACGAAATCCGCAAGACCGTCAAGTAAGTTCGGCGCGTTTCTATCCGGCGTGACATTTGTCGTCACGCCGATTCCCATTGTCTGGAGAGACCATGAGTGTTCACCTTGGGTTGATGTCGCTCAGTGAGCGGGTCAATGGCCTAGTCGAGAAGTTGCTGCTGGTGGCGGGGGTCGTGATCTCGGTTGTCCTGTTCATTCAGGTGCTGGCGCGCTACTTCGGCCATTCGCTGAGCTGGTCGGAAGAGATCGGCCGCTACCTGCTAGTGGCAACCACCTTTCTCGGTGCCACGGTTGCCTACAAGCGCGCGCACTTCATCGGGCTGGCCGGTTTCGGTGCACGCTTTGGCCTGGTGTTTGAGCAGGTCGTTCTGCGCGGTTTGCAGTTGCTGAACCTGGGTTGCTTCAGCCTGATCACTTGGTACGGCGCGAAATACACCGTGAACGCCTGGGAGCAGGCCTCGACTGCGATACAGATGCCGATGTCGATCCCGATCTCGGTCGTACCGTTGTCGGGTGCGATCTTTCTGCTGCACATTCTGGCCGACATGACAAAGAGCAAGCAGGCCGCAGCATGATCATCGTCCTCCTTTTTGCCTTGATGTTTTTGCTGATGGCGCTGGGGCTGCCGATTGCGCTTTCGATCGGCTTGCCGGCCATCGGCCTCATCGTCACACCTGGCATTTTTCCGGACGCGGTCACCCTGGCCGCGCTTGGACAGACAGTCGTTCAGCAACTGTTTTCCGGCGTCGATTCCTTCGACCTGTTGGCCGTGCCCTTGTTCATGATTGCCGGCTCCATCATGGAAGTCGGCGGTATTTCACGGCGTTTGATTGACTTCTGCAACAGCTTGGTGGGGTGGGCCCCAGGTGGTCTGGCGGCGGCAATCGTGGCGTCGATGATCATTGCCGGCATTTCCGGTTCAGCCGCCGCCGATACCGCAGCGATTGGCGGCGTGGTCATCCCCGCGATGATCCGCCAGGGTTATCCGCCGGCGTTTGCGGCCGCCGTGGTGGCAGCGGGCGGGTCCATTGGCATCATCATTCCGCCCTCGATTCCGATGGTCATCTTCGGCTTCATGACCAACATCTCGATCTCGCAACTGTTTGCCGGCGGCATGCTGGTGGGTATCTTGCTTGGTCTATCGTTTCTGGTGGTGGCGGTCTGGATTTCCTGGCGCAATGGCTACGGTGAGCGCGAGCCCTTCAGCTGGAACAAGGTGCTGCTAACCGGCAAGGCGGCCTTCTGGTCGATGGGCGCGCCAATTGTTGTGCTGGGTGGCATCTTGACTGGTATCGTCACCGTGACCGAAGCGGCCGCGTTGGCGGTGTTCTACGCGCTGCTGGTGGGTACCGTGATCAACCGTGAACTGGCCTGGAAGGAGTTGCCCGGGCTTATCATGCGCTCGCAGGTTGCTGCCGGCGGCATCCTCTTCATCATTGCCATGGCCAAGATATTTGGCTGGTTGCTGGCCATGCAGCAAGGTGCGCATCTGCTCGATGTCTTTGTCAATTCGCTCTCCCTGCCACCGGTTGGCTTGCTGCTGCTGGTGATGGGTTTGCTGCTGGTGGTCGGCTGCGTCATGGAAACCACGGCGGCGCTGCTTCTGCTGGTGCCGGTGCTGGCGCTGCTGACGCCGCAGATGCAGATCGATCCGGTTCAGTTCGGTGTGTTAGTGGTGGTCAATCTGGCCATCGGCATGCTGACGCCGCCGGTTGGCATCTGTTTGTTCGTCGCTTGCGGTATTGCCGATGTTTCACTTGGCAAGATTTCACGCGCGGTCATGCCACTGGTGATTGTTTCCCTGATTGATTTATTGATCGCTGCGCTGTGGCCGCCGCTCACCATGTGGCTGCCGACCTTGTTCTACCGTTAAGGAAACGCGGATCAAATCAACTTTGATCCGCATGATGACGTGGCGCACACTTTTTTGTTCGCGTTACGCCGAATTTCGCGATCTCTTTCGCAATCGTGTCCGATTTTTCAGTTTCTACGCCTCTTTCGAGGCTTCGTTTG
>CAIXNB010000153.1 GCA_903920695.1 uncultured beta proteobacterium | reverse complement strand
TGGCTTGTTGCAACTGGGGGTGCAGATTCCGGCACTCAAACGCCTGGGGCTGTTGCCACATATCGCCCTGAACTGGGAGGGCCTACGCGCGGCCATCGCCGACCCCGGCACCCGGCGCATCGGCAAGCTGATGCTGCCGGCCCTGCTGGGCGTGAGCGTGGCGCAGATTTCGCTTCTGATCAACACCCAGATTGCCTCGCACCTGGTAACGGGCAGCGTGAGCTGGATCACCTTTGCGGACCGCCTGATGGAGTTTCCCACCGCCTTGCTCGGTGTCGCCATGGGCGTGGTCCTGATGCCGCAACTGGCCAGTGCGCGGGCCACTGGCGACAGTACGCGTTACTCCGCCATGCTGGACTGGGGCCTGCGGCTGGTGGTGTTGCTGGCGCTCCCGTGCGCGATCGCACTGGTTGTCTTTGCTAAACCGCTGGTGGCTGTGCTTTACCAATACGGTGCCTTTAGCGAGCAGGACGTGCAACAGACCACGACCGCACTGATGGGCTACGGCGCAGGTTTGCTCGGGCTGGTGGCCATCAAGGTGCTGGCGCCGGGGTACTACGCCAGCCAGGACACCAAGACGCCCGTGCGGGTGGCAATCGCCGTGTTGGTGATCACGCAGTTGCTCAATCTGGCTCTGGTACCGTGGCTGGCGCATGCCGCGCTGACGCTGTCGATCGGTATCGGGGCCATGATCAACGCCCTGTGGTTGTTGCTGGGCCTGCGCCAGCGCGGCAGCTACAAACCTGAACCGGGTTGGGGTACTTTCGTGCTGCAGGTGCTGGCCGCCAGCACCCTGTTACTGGGTTTTCTGCTGTGGGCCAACGGGGCTGTTGCCTGGACGCAGATGCCTGGCGAAAAAATCAGGAGAATCGGTTCGATGGCGCTGGTACTTCTGGCCTCTGGCGCCCTCTATTTCACAGCACTGTGGGCCACTGGTCTGAAGTTGCGCCAGTTCTTGCGACGCTGAGATGATCCGGATCGATCAGGTTTTTGAGTAAGAATATCGGCATGAAGTTGTCGTTGGTCTTACCTACCGCTTTGGAGTACTTTGCCTCCCTGGTCCAAAGCGACGCCGAGTTTCCATTGCTGGAAGCAGCGGCCAGCCTGGCGCAGGACGAATACCCGGACCTGGACGTCGGGCAGGTGCTGGCCGATGTGGATCAGCTTGCGGTGCGCCTGCGCCGGCGCCTGCCCGCTGATGCTGGCGCCTTGCAGAAACTGCGTCTACTCAACCAGTTCTTTTTTCAGGATCTCGGTTTTGCCGGCAATGTTAACGATTTTCACGATCCCGATAACAGCTACCTCAATGTGGTGCTGCGCACGCGCCGCGCGATCCCGATCTCGCTGGCGGTGCTGTGGCTGGAACTGGCGCAGGGCCTGGGGCTGGCGGCACGTGGCATTGCCTTTCCCGGGCATTTCATGCTGAAGGTGAATCTGCCCAACGGACAGGTCGTGATCGATCCGATGGATGGCCAGTCCCTGAGCCACGAGGGTCTGCTCGAACGACTCGAACCGTACCGCGATAGTGTCGCCATGGCCGACGCTTCGGAGCCGCCGCTGGGGCTCTTCTTGCAGGCCGCATCACCGCGTGACATCGTTACCCGGATGCTGCGCAACCTCAAGGAAATTCATACCAGCCAAAAGGACTGGCCGCGTTTGATCGCGGTGCAGGAGCGCCTGATCGTGCTGCAACCCCTGGCTTGGACCGAGTACCGCGACCGCGGTTTGGCGCATGCGGCACAGGGCAATTTCCGGCCGGCGCTGGCTGATCTGGAAATCTACCTGGCCCAGGCGCAGGGCGTGGATGACCGCGGCGCCATTGCCTGGCGCGTGGCCGAAATGAAACGAAGCACACTCTGATGTGTCTGCGTGTAAGAAGCGTTGACGCTTGGTCGCACGCCTGCCTATAGTCAGCCGCTCGTACTGCCTTGGAGATCGAGGTTGTTTCTTTTATTCGAAATGAGAATACCCATGAAAAACTTCAAACAAATCATTTCCGCCGGCCTGATCGTCTGCATTACGTTCGCCGGCTTTCCCTTGGCGGCGCGGGCCAGCATGGTAAGTACCGATGAAGTCAGCGCCGTCGGTGCCCTCGACTCGAACCGAGACAAGGTCAACGCTTTCCTGGGGCGTGAGGATGTGCGCCAGGCGGTGCAGGCGCAGGGTGTCAGCGCGCAGGCCGCGACCGAGCGCGTCAAGGCGATGTCGGATGTGGAAGTGGCGCAACTGGCCGGCCGCATCGACCAGGCCCCCGCTGGCGGCGATGTGCTGGGTATCCTGTTCACGGTCTTCATCGTGTTGCTGGTCACGGACATCATGGGCTTGACCAAGGTCTTCCCATTCACCCGATCGATGCGATAAATCGAGGATGGTCCAACGGCCTCGTCGCCTTGGTATCCCCGCCCTGGCGGGGATTTTTGTGATGGTCATGTTCCTTTTGGGCGGCTGCGCTACGCCGCAGATAGCAGCACTTGATGCGCACTGGCCACCCAAACTGGCCGCGCGCGTGGAACTCGCCAACGTCCCTTTCTATCCCCAGGAAGAACACCAATGCGGGCCGGCCGCTCTGGCCATGGTGGCAGGTGTTGCCGGTGTGACGCTGCAGCCAGACGCGCTGGTCGAGCAGGTTTATCTACCGGGTCGCGAAGGCTCGCTCTCGATCGAACTGATGGCCGCGAGTCGGCGCCACGGTTTGCTGCCTTATCCGCTGCGGCCACGGGTTGAAGACCTGATGCGTGAAGTGGCGGCCGGTCATCCGGTGCTGGTGTTGCAGAACCTGGCGTTCGCGTGGTATCCGATGTGGCATTACGCGGTCGTGATCGGCTTTGACCGTGAGCGCAATGTGCTGGTGCTGCACTCCGGTCGCACCGAGCGCATGGAGATGTCCTTGTTCACCTTTGAGCGCACCTGGGCGCGCGGTGACTACTGGGCCATGCTGGCCCTGGCGCCGGGACAACTGCCGGCGACCGTGCAGGCGGCGACTTACCTCGATGCTGCGGCGACGCTGGAGCGCGTCAATCCGGCAGCAGCGCAGCAGGCTTATACCGCCGCTCTGCAGCAGTGGCCGCAGGAGCGTGCGGCGCTACTCGGTGCCGGCAATACCGCCTATGCCCTTGGTCAGCGTGAAGCTGCCATCGCGGCGTACCGGGCGGCGCTGAAGCAGCAAGCCGATTTTGCCGATGCCTGGAACAACCTGGCGCAGGTGCTGCTCGATAGCGGCCAGCATGATGCGGCGGCGCAGGCAATCGCCAAGGCTGTTGCGCTCGGCGGTGTGCGTTTGCCGCGTTACCGGGAATTGCAGCAGGCAATTGAAAAGAAATAGTGCGCTGCCGGTTCAGCCTTGCACCGAGGGTGTGGTCGCCGGACGGCGCAGCAGCAAAGCCAGCGCTGCCAGGCTGATGAGGGCGCCAGCGACAAAGGTGAAGGACGCGCCAAAGCGGTCCCAGAGCCAGCCGGCCAGGACGCTGGCGATCAGCAGCGCCAGGCCGCTGACCAGGTTGAAGAAGCCGTAGGCCGTGCCGCGCAGATCGGTGGGTGCGGTGTCGGCCACCATGGTCGCCAGCAGTCCCTGCGTCATGGCCATGTGCAAACCCCAGAACGAGATGCCGGCCCAGACCCAGGCCGCCTGGTTACTCCAGGCCAATAGCGCATCTGCCACGATCAGCAGCAGCAAGCCCCAGGCCAGCAGCGTGCTGTGGCGCACGCGGTCGGCCAGCTTGCCAAAGGGGTAGGCGCAGGCCGCGTAGACCAGATTCATGCCGATCAACACCAGAGGCGTCCAGGCCAGGGCCAGACCGCCTTGCTGCGCACGCAGCACCAGAAAGGCTTCGCTGAAGCGTGCCATTGTGAATACGGCCCCGATGCCGACGACGCGCCAGTAAGGCGCGCTCAGCCGCGCCAGATTGACGCGGTTGAGCGGATTGCGGCGCCGTGCGCCCAGTTGTCGCTCGGGCTCGTGCACACCGGCGATGAGCAAGGCGACGCAGAGAAAGGCCGGTATGCAGGCAATCCAGAACACGGCGCGGAAATCATTGGCCCAGGCCAGCATCAGTCCCATGGCCAGCAGGGGGCCGAGGAAGGCGCCGATGGTATCGAGCGACTGGCGCAGGCCAAAGGCCGCGCCGCGTAGTTCGGGCGGCGTGATATCGGCCACCAACGCATCCCGTGGCGCGCCCCGGATGCCTTTGCCAACACGGTCGAGCAGGCGCGCGCCCAGCACCAGACCGGCGCTGCTGGCCAGCGCAAACAGCGGTTTGGACAGGGCGCCCAGCCCGTAACCCAGCACGGCGAGCGGCTTGCGCTTGCCCCAGTAGTCGCTCAGCACACCGGAAAAGACCTTGACGATCATGGCCGTGGCTTCGGCTGCGCCTTCGATCAGGCCGACCAGGAAGACGCTGGCGCCCAGTGTCGTGACCATGAAGACGGGCAGCAGGCTGTGGATCATCTCGCTGGAGATGTCCATCAGCAGGCTGACGAAACCCAGAGCCCAGATTCCGGCCGGAATCTGGCGCAGCACCCGGGTCCGGTGAGACACTGCGGGCCTGTGTTTAGCGCACCAGCACCGCAGCGTCAGTGCCGCGTGCAGCGATGGCGCCGATGCGGTAGACCTGCTCACCGGCCGCGCGCAGCGTTGCGGCACAGGCGTCGGCGTTCGCCGCATCGATGACCAGCACCATGCCGATGCCATTGTTGAAGGTGCGGTTCATCTCGATGTCGTCGATGCCGGCGGTGGCCTGCAGCCAGGCAAACAGCTCCGTCTTCGGCCAGCTGCCCTTGATCAGATGGGCGGCCGTGCCCTCGGGCAGGACGCGCGGGATATTTTCCAGCAGTCCGCCACCGGTGATGTGGGCCAGTGCCTTGATCGGATGCTGCACCAGGGCGGCGAGCACATTCTTCACATAGAGACGGGTCGGCGCCATGATGGCTTCGCGGAACGGCTGTCCGTCGAGCGTGGTCGGGGCGCTGGCGCCGGCGCGCTCGATGCACTTGCGCACCAGGCTGAAGCCGTTCGAGTGCACGCCGCTCGATCCGAGTCCGAGCACGACGTCGCCGGGTTTGACATCGGCACCGGTCAGTATTTTTGATTTCTCGACAGCGCCGACGCAAAAGCCCGCCAGGTCGTATTCACCGGCCGGGTACATGCCCGGCATCTCGGCCGTTTCGCCGCCGATCAGTGCGCAGCCCGACTGCTCACAGCCGTTGGCGATACCGCCAACGACAGCGGCGGCGGTATCAACGTCGAGCTTGCCGCAGGCGAAGTAGTCAAGAAAGAACAGTGGTTCGGCGCCTTGCACCAGCACGTCGTTCACGCTCATGGCCACCAGATCGATGCCGACCGCGTCGTGCATATTCCACTCGAACGCCAGTTTGAGCTTGGTACCGACGCCATCGGTGCCGCTGACAAGCACCGGTTCCTTGTAGCGTTTGGGCACTTCAAACAGTGCGCCGAAGCCGCCAATGCCAGCCAGTACGCCTTCGCGCGCGGTCTTGCGGGCCAGTGGCTTGATGCGTTCGACCAGGGCATCTCCCGCGTCGATGTCGACCCCGGCGTTTTTGTAGGAGAGCGGGGGCAGGGTGTTGCTGGTTGTCATGTACAGTGCGTGGATTAGTGCGCCGGGCAGTCTGGCGCGACAGAGACCGATAGAATTTGCCCAGATTTTAAGGCGACCGGGCCTGGCAAGAAGGGCGCATGGTCGAAACTGGGTTTTACAGGCTTGAACTGGCGATTCGCATGCAATTGAACACCACACAAAGAAGAGCGCTTGCCTGGGGCCTGATCGCCAGCGGCATCGGCGTTTTACTGTGGTTGCTGGCGCCAGTACTGACCCCCTTCGTGGTGGCTGCCACGCTCGCGTATGCGCTGACACCGCTGGTGGACCGGCTGGACCAGCGCGGCGGCAAATACATACCCCGCGTGCTGTCGGTGGCGCTGGTGGAACTGGTGTTTATCGTGGTGGTATTGGGGATTGCCTTGTTGATCGTGCCGATCCTGGCCAAGGAATTGCCGCAGATGCGCGAACAGGTGCCGGTGCTGCTCGATGGCATCAATGCCTGGCTCAAACCCTTCCTGGCGCAGTTTGGTCTGAGCGTTTCGCTCGACGTCGCCAGCCTCAAGGCCTTCGTCTTCAAATACCTCACGGCCAACGCGGAAGACACGCTGGCCTCCGTGATGAGCTCGCTCAAGCTCGGCGGCAGTGTCGCGTTTGCCGTATTCAGCAACGTGGTGCTGGTTCCGGTCGCCCTGTTCTATCTCCTGATGGATTGGCACCGCTTTGTGGCACGTGTGCTTGAGTTCGTGCCGCTGCGCGGACGCGCTACCTTTGACAGTTTCACCAACGAGGCCGATACGGTTTTGGGCCAGTACCTGCGCGGGCAATTGCTGGTGATGGGGGTGCTGGCGGTTTACTACAGCGCTGGCCTGGCCCTGTTCGGTCTCGATCTGGCTTTGCCGATTGGAATCTTCACCGGGCTGGCGGTGTTTGTACCCTATGTCGGCTTCGGCCTGGGGCTAATTTTGGCCCTGCTGGCGGGGCTGCTTGAGTTTTCCGTCACTGGCGGTGCATCGAAAGCACTGCTGATGGTGGCGGTGGTCTACGGCTTGGGTCAATTGCTGGAGGGCTTCTTTCTGACGCCGCGCCTGGTTGGCAAACGCGTTGGTCTGCATCCACTGGCTGTCATCTTTGCCTTGCTCGCGTTCGGGCAGTTACTGGGTTTTCTGGGTGTCTTGATCGCCTTGCCGGCCAGCGCCGTGCTGCTGGTGGCGATCCGGCGCGCCCAGGCTCGCTACCAGGGCAGCAAGCTGTATCTGGGATGAAGGCGCAGACATGAAACAGATCGCGCTGGATATTGGCCTGGCCACCGGGCCGACACTGAAAAGTTTTTTCGCCGGCCCGAACGCGGCTGCCCTGGCCCATCTGGAACTGTGGCTGTGTGACAAATCCAAGGGCAGTACGCGCTCGCCGGTGCCGACCTACCTGTGGGGCGGTGAGGGCAGCGGCAAGACGCATCTGCTCAAGGCAGTTCAGGCCAGCCTGCGCGAGCAGGGCGCCACGGTTGGCTGGCTCGACGCCAGTGTGCTGGAGCCTGCGCCCTTCGACGAACAATGGGCTGCCGTGCTGATGGATGAGGTCCATTTGTACACGGCGGCGCAACAGCACGCGGCTTTTAACTGGTTCGTCAACGCCCAGACTTTTCAGCGCGGCGTGCTGGCAGCGGGCAGCCTGCCGCCGTCGGAACTGAAGTTGCGCGACGACCTGCGCACGCGTCTGGGCTGGGGCCACGTGTTTGAGTTGCAGGTGCTCAGTGAACCCGAGCGCCGCGCTGTGCTGCGTCAGGCGGCGGACGCGCGCGGCCTGTTCCTGGGCGACGAGGTGATGGATTTCATGCTGACGCGCTTTAGCCGCGATCTGGGTAGCCTGATGGAACTGCTGGAGCTGATTGACGGCTACGCGCTGCAGACCAAGCGTGGCATCACCATTCCCCTGATCAAATCCATGATGGAAGAATCCTGAACGTATGAAGCTGGCTTTGTTTGATCTCGACCATACGCTGTTGCCGATCGATTCCGACTACGCCTGGGGCGTTTTCACCACCACCATCGGTTGGACCGATCCGGTTGATTTCAGCCGCCGCAACGACGAGTTCTTTGCCCATTACAAGGCCGGCACGCTTGACGTCCACGACTACGTACGTTTTGCCACCGATGCCGTGCGGCGCGAGGGCATGCTGGCAGCGCAAACTGCGCACGCCTTGTTCATGAAGACGGTGGTGCAGCCGGCCATCACGGCGCAAGCGCTGGCACTGGTGCGTGCGCATCAGGAGGCCGGCGATGCCGTCGTCATCGTCACCGCCACCAACGAGTTCGTGACGCGGCCGATTGCACAGGCGTTCGGTGTGAGCGATTTGATTGCCGTTGAACTCGAACGTGACGACGATGGCTGGATTACCGGTGAGATCCGGGGCGTGCCATCGGCGCGCGAGGGCAAGGTCACACGGGTTGAGCAATGGCTGAGCGCGCGCGAACTCGTTTGGGCCGACGTGGAGAGTATCTTCTACACGGATTCGATCAACGACTTGGCCTTGATGGAGAAAGTAACGCACCCGGTCGCCACCAACCCTGATCAGGCCTTGCGCGCGATCGCTCTGGCGCGCGGATGGCGCATACTTGAGCTGTTTTAAAGTACCAGGGACAGAGTCGACTGCCATCGTTTTGCAGCGGCTTGCCCGACAAGGAAAAGTGACTTGATTAAGAAATTCATTGAAAAGCTGCTGGGCAAATCGTCATCGGCAGCCAAAGGCAAGAAGGCGCAATTTGGCAAACGCGAGGAAGTCGGCGTCGCCGAGCACGGCATCGATCCGACGCTGGTTGACGAGCGCGCGCTCAGCGTCGTGCGCACCCTCAAATCGGCCGGTTTTGAAGCCTACATCGTCGGCGGCGCGGTGCGCGACCTGATGGTGGGCTTGAAGCCCAAGGACTTCGACGTGGCCACCAACGCCACGCCGGAGCAGGTCAAGGGCCTGTTCCGGCGCGCCTTCATCATCGGCCGGCGTTTTCGCATCGTGCACGTGGTGTACGGGCGCGGGCGCGAGAACGAGGTGATCGAGGTCTCGACCTTCCGCGCCTACATGGACAACGCGGCTGCGGAGCAGGTGGCCGGCAACGAGAAAACCAGCAAGAGCGAACTCGCCGGCATGAAGCACGCGGTGGACTCGACCGGTCGCGTGCTGCGCGACAACGTCTGGGGCCCACAGGAAGAAGACGCGGTACGGCGCGACTTCACCATCAACGCCAAGTACTACGACCCCGAGACCCAGATCGTGGTCGACTACCACAACGGCATCCGCGATTCGAAGAAGCGCATCATCCGCATGATTGGCGACCCGGCCACGCGCTACCGCGAAGACCCGGTGCGCATCATCCGCGCCGTGCGCTTCGCGGCCAAGCTCAACAACCTCGGTTTCGAGCTTGAAGCCAAGACCGCTGCGCCGCTGGTGAAGTCGCAGGAACTGCTGGCCGACGTGCCGCAGAGCCGGCTCTTCGACGAGATGCTCAAGCTCCTGCAGACTGGCCACGCGCTGGCCTCGATTGCGCAATTGAAAGCGCTGGGCATGGCGCGCGGTATCTACCCGCTGCTGGATGTGGTGGTGGAGCGCGCCGATCAGGATTTTGTCAAGGCGGCCTTGCAGGACACGGACCGCCGCGTTGGCGAACACAAGCCGGTGGCACCGAGTTTTTTGTTGGCCTGCGTGCTGTGGGCTGACGTGCGCGACGGCTGGGCCCAGCGGCAGGGGCGCGGCCAGCATTCGCACCCAGCGCTGCAGGAAGCGATCGACGACGTCTTTAACGCCCGCATCGGTGACGTCTCGGGCCGCGGCAAACTGGCCTCCGATATGCGCGAGATCTGGATGCTGCAGCCGCGCTTCGAGAGGCGCGTTGGCAGTACGCCGTTTGGTCTGGTCGAGCAGGTGCGTTTCCGCGCCGCCTTCGACTTCATGCGCCTGCGCGCCGATGCCGGCGAAATTGACGAGGTGCTGGCCGACTGGTGGCAGGAATTCAGCCTGGCCGACGACAACCTGCGCCAGGACATGGTTGACCAGGTGCGCGAGGAGCAGGCGCAGCGCCCGCGCGCGCCGCGCGTGCGCCGGGTGCCGTCGCCGCATGACGCGCCGCGCGCCGCCAGTGAACCATTGGTCGAGCGCCCCGAACAAGCCACTGATGCCGCACCTTCCGATGACGGCCAGGCCCCGCGCAAGCGCCGCCGCCGTCGCCGTTCTGGTGGTCCGCGCATGGACGGTGGCGCCGCGCCTGACGCGGGCAGCTGATCTGGCGCTTTAGCATGCGGGCGGCCGTCACGGCTTTTGTCGCACTTGGCGCCAATCTCGGTGATCCGCAGGCAGCCGTGGCCGGTGCCATCGAACGCATAGCTTCCATCGAAGGGGCCAGCCTGATCCAGAGGTCTGCGCTCTACCGCACGGCGCCGATCGATTCCAGTGGCCCCGAGTACATCAACGCCGTGGTCCAGATCGAAATCGTTCTAAGCGCACCCGATCTGCTGACCGAACTGAAGCGCATCGAACAGCAAGCCGGTCGCACGCGCCCCTACCGCAACGCCCCGCGTAGCCTGGACCTCGATCTGCTGCTCTACGGTGATGCGCACATCGACAGCCCCGCGCTGACCGTTCCCCATCCGCGCATGCTGGAACGCGCTTTCGTGCTGGTGCCACTGGCCGAAATCGCGCCGCAATGCGTCGGTGCGGCACAACTGGCGGCGGTGCGTGAACAGGCGATAGAAAAAATCTGACATTGCTTGCGAGCGGTCCCCCTGTAGCCGTATGCAGCGCAGCGCAATACGGGATCAATCGACTTTCACTCCTCGTTCTGCCTTGTGTCGGCGACCGCAGGTCAGACGCCGCGCGCTTCGCGTCCTTCGGACTTTTTGCTGTCGCGCGCAATATCAGCCCCACGCCCGCCTGGCGTTGCTGCGGGATGCAGCTTTGGTGACATTGGGACAGCGCACCGACTACGGGTTCAGACACATTGCTTCCGGTCATGGAGAAATTTTGTAAGTCAATTACGCAGCGAAACCAGGCACTGGTGACGGGCGGCTTGTTGGCAGCCCAACACGTGGCCGAATTGACGCAAACATGAACGTCATTTCCCGACCCATATGGGACTTTCGCTGTCCTGAATTCGACTACACAAAGCGGCCTGTCGGACTCTCACCGATGCATCAAGATGAGGCTACGTCGCTGGAGGGGCGCGCGCACCGGCCGACTGGCCGTCGGCCGGTATCCGCGAGCGGCGGCTTCGGAGCAGCCCACCGTGATTGTTGGGGTCGGGTTAGCCGTACCTAAGCGACGAAATCACACGTTCATTTCAAGCATGGCGCCTTCCACCGGAGGTATATCATTCCAAGGCCTTACAAGGAGTCGGAATGGCGAACTCAAAAATTCCCGGGATATTGAACGCATGGGGCCCCTGGGTTGCGGCGCGAACACCAGGTGTTTTTGGCTACAGGGATCAAGCTGATCCGAACATGTGCACCCTGCTGGGCGACAGTCCCGGCGCGCTCGGATTCCAGGATTACGCTGACCCAACGCTACCCTGGCTTAAGGGTGGAGAACGAAATGTCAGCGGACCGCTGGTGCGTGCGAGCGACGGCTCGCCCTTGTCCTTGCCGGCCGGGCAGCAAGCACCTGAGGCGGCCTCGCCGACCTGGAAGCTGACGGCCGAGCAACTGCTCAAGATCTTCCCCAGTGCCAGCAAGGAGTACATGAAGCAGGTGGCGGATGAACTGAACACGGACCTCCCGAAATATGGTCTGGACTCGCGTCTG
>CAIXNB010000152.1 GCA_903920695.1 uncultured beta proteobacterium | reverse complement strand
TTGAAGGCGCGGTTGGGGGTGCTTGATTTCCTGCGCACGATTTATAGCGTTGTCGTCAAAAGGGAATCAAAGCGTTCTGGCCACTTCGCGGATCTCGAAGAACTCGAGCACATCGCCTTCGGAGATGTCGTTGTAGTTCTTGATGTTCAAGCCACATTCAAAACCTTCCTTGACTTCCTTGGCATCGTCCTTGAAGCGCTTGAGCGATTCGAGTTCACCGGTGAAGATGACTACGTTGTCGCGCAGCAAACGCAAGCGCGCTGCACGCCTGACGACACCGGCGGTGACCATACAACCGGCAATCGAGCCGATCTTCGACACCTTGAAGACCTGGCGGATCTCGGCGGTACCGATGACTTCTTCCTTCTTGTCCGGCGTCAACATGCCCGACATGGCGAGCTTGAGTTCGTCCACGGCGTCGTAAATGATGTCGTAGTAGCGGATGTCAACACCGTTGTTCTCGGCCAGCTTGCGCGCACCGGCATCAGCGCGCGTGTTGAAGCCGATGATGACGGCCTTGGAGGCAATCGCCAAATTCACATCGGATTCGCTGATCGCACCGACTGCGGCGTAAACCAGTTGCACCTTGACCTCGTCGGTCGACAGCTTGAGCAGCGATTGCGACAGGGCTTCCTGAGAACCCTGCACGTCCGCCTTGACGATGATCGGAACCATCTTGACTTCGCCTGCTGCCATGTCGGTGAACATGTTCTCGAGCTTGGCTGCCTGTTGCTTGGCCAGTTTGGTATGACGGAACTTGCCGGCACGGTAGGTTGCAATTTCACGGGCGCGGCGCTCATCGGCCATCACCATGAACTCGTCACCGGCCTGCGGTACTTCGGTCAGGCCCTGAATTTCGACCGGGATCGATGGCCCCGCCGATTTGATGGACTTGCCGTTTTCATCCAGCATGGCGCGCACGCGGCCATAGGTTGAGCCGGCCAAAACGATGTCGCCGGTCTTGAGCGTGCCCGATTGCACCAGAACCGTGGCCACAGGGCCGCGTCCCTTGTCAAGCTGGGCTTCAATCACCAGGCCCTTGGCCATGGCATCGACCGGTGCGCGCAGTTCCAGCACTTCGGCCTGCAACAAAACCTGTTCCAGCAGTGCGTCGATACCCTGACCGGTCTTGGCCGAGACCGGAACAAACGGCGAATCACCGCCGAATTCTTCCGGCACCACTTCTTCGACGACCAACTCGTTCTTGACCCGCTCCGGATTCGCATCGGGCTTGTCGATCTTGTTGATGGCCACCACGATCGGAACACCAGCGGCGCGGGCGTGCTTGATGGCCTCTTTCGTTTGTGGCATCACGCCGTCATCGGCGGCAACCACCAGAATCACGATGTCGGTCGCCTGCGCACCGCGGGCACGCATCGCCGTAAAGGCTTCGTGACCCGGGGTATCAAGGAAGGAAATGACGCCGCGCGGCGTCTCGACATGGTAAGCGCCGATGTGCTGCGTGATGCCCCCGGCTTCACCCGACGCCACTTTGGCGCGGCGAATGTAATCGAGCAATGAAGTCTTACCGTGGTCAACGTGACCCATGACGGTCACAACCGGTGCCCGCGGCAAGGACTCGGATTGCTGCTTGGAGACCTCGTCATCGGTGAAGGCTTCCGGATCATCGAGCGCGGCAACAATGGCTTTGTGGCCCATTTCTTCCACCACAATCATGGCGGTGTCCTGGTCCAGCGGCTGGTTAATCGTCACCATCTGGCCAAGCTTCATCAAATGCTTGATGACTTCGGACGCCTTGACCGCCATCTTGTGCGCCAATTCGGCCACGGTAATGGTCTCGGGGACATGGACTTCAATGACGCGCGCCTCGACTGGTGCGGCTTGCGAGCGGTCATCATCGCGGTGGTCGCGGTCATTACTGCCACGTTTGCCGCGCGGACCCGCGCGCCAGTTATTGCCACGACCGCCAGGCGCACCGGTGGCGCCGCGGGTTGGAATTGCTTTCTTCTTGGCTGGATCGCCGGCCCAACTGCTGGAGAGCTTGGCCGACTTGACTTCCTTGCCGGCGCCAGGTGCAGCAGCCGCACCTGGGGCAGCTGCAGCGCCTGGCGCACCCGGTCGCGCCGGCTTGGCCGGCGCAGTACCGGCTGCCGGCTTGTGCAGCGTGCCCTTGAGGCCCGCCTTGGCAGCCTCAGCGGCAGCGGCCGCCCGGACTTCTTCTGCCCGTTTGGCCGGTGGCGGCGGCTTCTTGGCCGGTGCCGACATCATCAGACGGATCGCTGCAGCTTCGGCTTCCGCCGTGCGCCGGCGCTCACCCAGATCAGCGGCCCGGGCCGCATCTTCGGCTGCACGTTTCTTCGAATCGGCTGCCGCCTGATCGCGTTCCAGTGTCTGCGCCTTGGCCAGTGATTCGGCTTTTTCGGCTGCCTGCGCTAGCTTTGCGGCTGCACTGTCGATGGCATCCTGTGCCCGCAGCTCGGGTGTCTTCGGTTTTTCCTGTTCCAACGCCGCCGCGGCAGCAGACTCGGTCGCTGCCTTTTGCGCGGCCTTCTCACCCGCCTGTTCAGCCGCCTCACGCGAGCGCTGCTCCTGCTCTTCGCGTTGACGTCTGCGCTCAGATAATTCTTCTTCCTGGCGGCGAATCAGCTCCGCCTGCCGGCGCGCTTCTTCTTCACGTCGCGCCAATTCAGCATTGGTGATCACAGGCGCGGTCTCAATAACTTCCGGTTCCGACTCGGACGCCTCCGATGACACCTCAACCCCGTCCTCGCGTCGCACAAAGGTGCGCTTCTTGCGCACCTCGACCTGAATGGTGCGGGCCTTGCCGGTGGAATCCGCCTGTTTGATCTCGCTGGTCGACTTCTTGACCAGTGTGATCTTCTTGCGCTCCAGACTGGCAGTGCCATGACTGGCCTGCAAGAAGCCAAGCAGGCGCTGCTTATCGGCCTCTGTCAGCTTGTCAGAGGCGGCCGATTTGGTCACCCCCGCCGACTTCAACTGCTCAAGCAGTGTTTCGGTTGATTTTTTGAGTTCATTGGCAAACTCTGCGACGGTCGTACTGGACATTTGGTGTGTAACCTTTAGTTCGGCCTGGCAAGCCCTGCGGGCAATTGCTGGCCATCACTGAAACTTGGTATTCATGTGTTCATGAGATAGGCTTTATTCTTGAGAGGCGGACTCATTGGTAAACCAATGCTCGCGCGCTTTCATGATCACGGTCTTGGCCTCGTCCTCGGACTGACCGGTAATGTCGGTGAGTTCATCCACCGCCAGATCGGCCAGGTCGTCGCGGGTGTGAACACCCTTATCAGCCAATTTTCCGATCAACTCGGGCGTCAGCCCTTCAAGGTCACGCAACTCCAGCGAGACCTCCTGCACATTTTCTTCATGTGCAATTTCCATGGTCAGCAGCGCATCTTTCGCACGCGTGCGCAACTCATTGACGGTGTCTTCGTCGAAGCTCTCGATCTCCAGCATTTCTTCCAGCGGCACGTAGGCGACCTGTTCCAAACTGGTGAAGCCCTCGGCAATCAGCAAATCGGCAATTTCCTCGTCCACATCGAGCTTTTCCATGAACAGCTTGCGACCGGAGTCAGTCTCGCTGGCCTGTTTCTGCGCCGACTCAGCGGCATCGAGGATGTTGATCTTCCAGCCAGTCAACTCTGACGCCAGGCGCACGTTCTGACCGCCACGACCGATGGCAATGGCGAGATTTTCTTCGTCCACCACCACATCCATGGCATGGCGTTCTTCGTCTACCACGATGCTTGAAACATTGGCCGGGGCCAGTGCACCGATCACGAACTGCGCCGGGTCTTCGCTCCAAAGCACGATATCGACGCGCTCGCCAGCCAACTCGTTGGTGACGCCATTGACACGGGTGCCACGGACACCGACACAGGTGCCGATCGGGTCAACCCGCTTGTCATGCGACAGCACTGCAATCTTGGCACGCGAACCGACGTCACGCGCGCAGGACTTGATCTCCAGCAGGCCCTGTTCGATTTCGGGCACCTCCTGGCGAAACAGCTCAATCATGAATTCCGGCGCCGAGCGCGACAGGATGATGGGCGCGCCACGCAGCGTGAGATCCACTTCCATGATCATGGCCCGGACCCGGTCACCAACACGCAAATTTTCCTTCGGGATCATCTCACTGCGACGCAGCCGGCCTTCGACGCGGCCGCTTTCGACAATGATGTCACCCTTGTCCATGCGCTTGACTGTGCCGACAAAAATCTTGTCGCCACGCGACATGAAGTCGTTGAGCAGCATCTCCCGCTCAGCGTCGCGAATCTTCTGCAATATGACCTGCTTGGCCGCCATGGCGCCAATGCGTCCAATCGGCACCGATTCCACCGTTTCTTCAATGTACTCGTCGACCTCGATATCCGCAATTTGCTCTTTGGCTTCAAACAGCAGAATTTCCTGATCTGGCAACTGTAGGCCGGCCTCATCGGGCACCACGTGCCAGCGTCGAAAGGTCTCATAAGAGCCGCTGTCACGGTCTACCGCGACGCGGATATCCACTTCACCCGGGTAGAGCTTTTTTGTTGCCTGGGCCAGCGCAGCCTCGACTGCGCCGAAAACCACATCACGTTCGACGTTCTTCTCGCGTGAGATGGCTTCCACCAGCATTAACATTTCGCGATTCATGCCATGACTCTCCTGTTTCAATTCAATCCAAACTCGACTCGGTACCGCCCTTGGCGCCCCTGCCCTTGAAGCTGACAATGGGCGCCAGGCGTGCCTCGCGCAATTCGTCCAAGGCAAATCCCAGCGCCTGCAGTGGCGCCGGCAATCTCTTCTTGCTGATCTTCTGACCGGGCTTGACTGCAGGCGCATCGCTCCAGACGATTTGCCAACCCAAAACCCCATCGGCCGCGCCGACGCGCTCCAGCACACCCCGAAACTTTTTGCGGTTGGCGCTGACCTGAGTTCCCGCCACCACACCAACACCCACTGGCACCTTCAGCGTGACATCGATCTGTTGCCCGACAAAACGCTCAAAATCGCTCTCGCTGCGCAAGGGACGGTCAATACCGGGCGAGGAGATCTCGAGCCGCTTGTATTCAACACCATCAACCTCCAGCGCAAACAAAAGCTGGCGCGTCACTTTCTCGCAGTCCTCAACCGTCACAAACTGCTCCGTCACGGCGTCGCCAGCAACGCCCTCGGACGGTTTTGTCCAAGGCAGGTCGATCGTCACGCGCAGCAACCCTGCGGCAGATCGTTCGATCTCCACCAAGTCGTAGCCCAGACCGGCTACCGTTTGTTCAACAATTTCTTTGAGTGCCACTATGATTCAAATGCAAGGCAAAAACAATCGACCAAAAAAAACGGGCGGTAGTTACCCGCCCGTTTGGTCGTGAGCTTGGATTGTATCCTAAAACGAGCTTAGAGCCATGATTTTCAAGGATTTATTGTGCTCATGCCATGGTGATAGAGAACGCCTGACTACTACTTCGCCGCAGCAGCCGGCAAGGTGCCTGCCTTTATCAGGATCATGCTGTCGGGTTTTAGGTACTTTTTCATCGCGCGGTTCACCTGCTCATCGGTCAGCGCCATGATCTTGATTGGGAAATCGTCCAGCCAGTTGACATCGTAGCCCCGATTGACTGCCGCCAACAGGGCACCCGCCATGCCGTCCGTGGTTGCCAGATCAACCTTGAAAGCGCCAATCAGGTTGCTCTTGCGCGCCTCGATTTCAGCCGCCGTGGCGCCGCTGTCATACCAAAGCGCCAACTGGCGCCGCGTCGAGGCAATGCCTTTTTCCAACAAGGCCGGAGCAAAACTGGCATTGATCTTCCAGTCGCCAGCGTTGACCATGTCGTTGGCCAGGCGGGCGCCGACGTCGTAGGTCAGACCTTCCTTGTCACGCACATTGGCCATCAGGCGTCCGGTAAAGCCGCTGCCCAGGATCGCCGTGGCTACCCGCAAAGCCTGGTAGTCCGGGTCGCGGTAGCGCAGGCCGCTGGCTTGGCCCAACACCACAGAAACGCTGGTCTTGTCGGCCATGACGACATCCTGACCCTGCGGCGCAGCGTCCGCCGTGGAACTGACCACGCGCACCGGCATGCTGCCCCCCTGCCAGCCGGCAAATGCCTTGTCCACGTGCGCCTGGATGGCGCTTAAATCAAGATCGCCCACCATGACCAGCGTCATATGCGCAGGCCCGTAAGCGGCCTGGTGAAAGGCAATCACGTCTTCCAACCTGGCCGTCTCGACCGCCGCCAGCAGGTCTTCAGGCGTGGGGTTGCGATTCGGGTGTGCAAGCGGATACACCACACGCGAAAAGGCATCGGCAGCACGGAAGTCAGTATTCTCAAGCCGGCGTTTGAGGCTGCCGGCAAACTGCTTCTTGACCTTGGCAAACTCTTCGGCCGAGAAGGCTGGCATGCGCAACTGCTCCGCAACCAGACCGATGACAAGCGGCGCGTCCCGCTTCAGGGACTTGGCGCTGACCTCGATAAAGTCTGTGCCCACCGTAAAGCTGATATTGGCGCCAACCGCCTCAAGTTTTTCCGCGATGGCAAATTTGTCCTGCTTGCGCGTGCCTTGTTCCAACATCATGCCGGTCAATGCCGGAATCGCCGGGTTGCCACTGCCGGTCAGCGCTTTGCCGGCCGGCAGCGACGCACGCAGGGTGACCACATCTTTGACGCCGGTTGGGTAAGCAACGAGGTCGATGCCGGCCACCTTCATGCGTTTGACCTTGGGTGCAATCCGGCTGCCGCCATCGCCACCGATAACACCACCATCAGTTGCGGCGCTCGCTGCGCTCTGGGCCGGCGCTTCCAGGTCCGGACTGCGGTAGTAGTTAGGACCATTGGCGCGCGAAGCTTTGCCGCTGGCATCCCTGCTAGTGCTTGCGCCACCCGACGGCGTCGGTTCAAACCAGCCCGTGGTGCTCTGATCCCTATTCAGATAGATGTTTGCCACCCGCTTGATATCTGCGGTCGTGACTTTGGCGATTGCATCGTCGAGTGTGTAGAACAGGCTCCAGTCTCCAGCGGCAATGCATTCATTCAGATTGCCGGCCACCGCGAAGGACCCGTCACGCTTGAAGGCAGCATCGGCGAGCGTCTTGGCAATGGCAGCCTTGAGTTCACCCTCCGAGACGCCGTCCTTCCTCACACGCTCAATTTCCTGCAGGGCGATCTTCTCCACCTCCTCATGTGTAGCGCCCGGGGCCAGCGGTGCAAAAATGATCTGCAGCGTCGGGTCGGCGTTGAATCCGACATCGGCATCGACGCCGGTGGAAAGATTCTTGTCGGTCAACGCGCGGTAGAAGCGACTGTTTTTTCCGTCCGACAGGATGGCACTGAGCAGACTGACGGCAGCGTAGTCGGAGTGCGTGGCGGCCGGAATCTTGTGCGCAATGGCGACCACGCCGAGTTGGCCCGAGCGCTTCACGATCACCCGGCGCGCACCGGTTTGCGCCGGCTCCTCGGTGTACACCGTTGGAATCGGCTTGGGTGAACGCGGGTAGACGCCAAAAGACTTCTTGATTAGTGCCAGCGCCTGCGCCGGCTCGAAATCGCCAATGATGGAGACCGTCGCATTGTTTGGCCAATAGAAAGTGTCGTAGAACTCGCGCAGTCTTTCAATCGAGACTTTCTCGATGTCGCTGCGGTGCCCGATGGTGCTGTGGTGATACGGATGGGCGACAAAGGCGGTCTGGTAGATTTCCTTGTACAAGGCCTGCACGGGCGAATTTTCACCGCGCTCGAACTCGTTGCGCACCACGGTCATTTCGGGGCGCCGGTCGTCTTCGCGCAGCAGCAGATTGCGCATGCGGTCGGCTTCCATGTCGATTGCCGTCGCCAGATGTTCGCTGCCCAGGTTCTCGTAGTAATTGGTGCGATCCAGCCAGGTGGTGGCGTTGTAGCGGGCACCGGTGCGCTCGAGCAACTGGTCGACGTTGTTGCCCTTGCTGCGGTCGCGGTTCGTCGTTCCCTTGAACATCAGGTGTTCAAGAATGTGGGTTGCGCCGGTGCTGCCAGTGACTTCATTCTTGGAACCGACCCGGTAGGTGACCATGAAGGTCAGCGTTGGACTGGAATGCTCCGGCAGCAACAGGACCTGCAGTCCGTTCGATTGAAGCGTGTATTCATCGACGCCGCCAACCATCTTGACATGGGAAAAACCCGTAACGACGACTGGACTCGCGTGCAGCGTCAAGGCACAGACCAACAAACCGAAGATCACAAGGCAGCGTCGCATGATTTCACCCAGGAAAGCAAAGGCGTAACCTTAGCACAGCCATCCACATAGTTTGCGAGAGCGCGGGACCGCACCGGACCCGTTTTGGCCAATGGCAACCTCAAGGTATCCATAGCCGCTCGGGGATGGGCTCCGCATGCGACAATTCCCGCTCAAATGGCGCCACCGCCAACACGTTGACCCCTTTTGCACATGGAAGAAAACGACATGGGATTTCTGACAGGGAAAAAGTTGCTGATTACCGGTGTCTTGTCCAAGCGCTCGATCGCCTATGGCATTGCACAGGCCTGCCACGCGCAAGGTGCCGAACTGGCGTTCAGCTATGTCGGTGAACGTTTCAAGGAACGCATCACCGAATTTGCGGCCGATTTCGGTTCGCCTCTCGTATTTGACTGCGACGTCGGCGACGACGCCCAGATTGAAAAACTGTTCACCGATCTGGCCGTGCACTGGCCACACTTCGATGGTTTTGTTCACAGCATCGGCTATGCACCGCGTGAAGCCATCGCCGGTGGTTTTCTCGACGGTTTGACGCGGGAAAATTTCAGGATCGCCCATGACATCAGCGCCTATAGCTTTCCGGCCATGGCCAAGGCGGCGCTGCCTTATCTCAACGACAAGTCGTCCCTTCTCACACTGACCTACCTCGGTGGCGTACGCGTGGTCCCGAACTACAACACCATGGGTCTGGCCAAAGCCTCACTGGAATCGTCGGTGCGCTACCTGGCCGACGCGATCGGCCCGCTTGGCATGCGCGTCAACGGCCTGAGCGCCGGTGCAGTAAAGACCCTGGCCGCCAGCGGCATCAAGGATTTTGGCCGCCTGCTGGCGATCTCCGCCAGTGCTTCGCCACTGCGGCGCAACGTGACGATCGAAGAGGTCGGCAATGTCGCGGCCTTCCTGCTCAGCGACCTGGCCTCGGGCATGACCGGCCAGATCTCCTATGTCGACTGCGGTGTCAGCCAAACCGCCGTGGCGGTGGTGGAAACGTCTGGCGAATAAAAGGGGCTCAGACTATTACGCAATCGGCGTAGTAGCGTTTCTGGCCGTCGACGTCATCCATCTCCACCAGGCCATGAATATCGGTTTCAAAGCCGGGACACTGGCTGTTGAAGTCGCGTGAAAACTTGAGGTAGTCCACGATTTTCTTGTTGAACACTTCGCCCGGAATCAATAGCGGAATGCCCGGTGGGTAAGGCGTGACCAGACCGACCGTGATCCGTCCTTCCAGATGGTCAATCTCCACGCGCTCGGTCTTGTGCAGTGCGATGTGAGCGTAGGCGTCGCTGGGCTTCATGGCCGGTGTCAGGTCGCTCAGATACATGTCGGTGGTGAGGCGCGCAATGTCGTATTTGGCGTAGAGCTGGTGGATGTGCTGGCACAAATCGGCCAACCCCATGTTCTCGTATTTGGGGTACTTCTGACAAAACTCGGGCAAGATGCGCCACATCGGCTGATTCTTGGCATAGTCGTCCTTGAACTGCTGCAAGGCCGTCAGCATGCTGTTCCAGCGCCCCTTGGTAATGCCGATGGTGAACATGATGAAGAAGCTGTACAGGCCGGTCTTTTCCACCACCACGCCGTGCTCGGCCAGGAACTTGGTCACGATGCTGGCCGGAATCCCGGTCTTGGCAAACTTGCCGTTCAAGTCCATGCCAGGCGTTACGACCGTCGACTTGATCGGGTCGAGCATGTTGAAACCGGCCGCCATCTTGCCAAAACCATGCCAGTTCACGCCGGCCTTGGCTTTCGGCGATTCACCCTTGATGATCCAGTTGTCGGCGCGGCCAATGCCTTCGTCCACCAGTTTGTCGGGTCCCCAGACCTTGAACCACCAGTCGTCCCCGTATTCTTCGTCCACCTTGCGCATGGCACGGCGGAAATCGAGCGCTTCGGCGATGCTTTCCTCCACCAGCGCCGTGCCGCCGGGCGGCTCCATCATGGCAGCGGCAACGTCGCAACTGGCAATGATGCTGTACTGCGGACTGGTGCTGGTGTGCATCAGATAAGCCTCGTTGAAGAGGTGCTTGTCGAGTTTGACGGTCTGTGAATCCTGAACCAGCACATGGCTGGCCTGGCTGATGCCGGCCAGCAGTTTGTGGATGGACTGCGTCGCGTAGACCATGGCGTGCTTGGGCCGCGCCCGGTTCTTGCCCATGGCGTGGTAGGTGCCATAAAACGGATGGAAGGCGGCGTGCGGCAGCCAGGCCTCGTCGAAGTGGATGTTTTCCACATAGCCGTCGAGCAGCGCCTTGACGGTTTCGGTGTTGTACAAGACACCATCGTAGGTGGACTGGGTCAGTGTCAGCACCCTGGGTTTGATCGTGTTGGCATCGATATCCGGAAGGTGCTGCTGAATCAGCGGGTTGGCCTTGATCTTGGCCTTGATGGCAGCTGGTTCGAACTCGTTTTTTGGAATCGGCCCGATGATGCCGAAGTGATTGCGCGTCGGTTTTAGAAAAACCGGGATGGCACCCGTCATGATGATGGCGTGCAGGATCGACTTGTGGCAATTGCGGTCAACCACCACCACGTCGTTCGGTGCCACGGTATGGTGCCAGACCATCTTGTTGCTGGTGCTGGTGCCGTTGGTCACAAAGAAGCAGTGGTCGGCGTTAAAGATACGCGCCGCGTTGCGCTCGCTTTTGCCAATGGCGCCGTCATGGTCGAGCAGTTGACCCAGTTCTTCCACCGCGTTGCAGACGTCGGCGCGCAGCATGTTTTCACCGTAGAACTTGTGGTACATCTGCCCGACCGGGCTCTTCAAAAAGGCGACGCCGCCCGAGTGCCCCGGACAGTGCCA
>CAIXNB010000151.1 GCA_903920695.1 uncultured beta proteobacterium | reverse complement strand
GGAACACCTGAAAGCCGCGCGCGCCGGCAAACTGATGATGTGGGGCCTGGGTTACAGTGCATCCACCCCGGACGGCAACGACGCTCTGCAACTCGCGTTTGGACCGGCCAAGGGTGAGGCCAACCTGGCACGCTTCGAGAACGCCGAGTACGACCGTCTGTACCGGAAACAGCAGTTGATGGCCGACGGCCCCGAGCGCCTGGCCGTCATGCAGCAAATGGTCAAAATTCTGGTGGCCTACATGCCTTACAAGTTTTCCACGCACCGCATCCTGACCGACATGATGCAGCCCTCGCTGCTCGGTTACCGGCGTCATCCAATCTCAAGAGGCTTCTGGCGCTATGTCGACATCGACCCCGCCAAGCAAACACATTGATACGGCGAACGGACGCACGATAATCACGCAAACATTTTTCGTCATTGCATGCGAAGCGCGGCAATCCATGAACCCGGCTGTCATTGCGGGCCCCGACCCGCAATCCATTGCTCGCGTAGCAATGGATCCCGGATCAGGTCCGGGATGACAATTTCAGGTTCATGGTCCGTGTGCGGTATCGGCCGGATACGGGATACTCGCAATAACGTGAGCGGGTATCCGAATTTAAAATAATCGAACATTGATGAAAGAAGCCATGAAGTCCATCGCCCGACACAGCGCCGCAGCCCTGCTGCTGGCCAGCGCCTTTGCCATCAGCAGCTCGGCGGCAACGATTCCCGCTGGCGTACAACTGCACGCGACGCAGACCCTGATCCGCAACAACGGCTCTGAGCCCGAGACGCTGGACCCGGCGCTGGCCGAATCGGTTGGCGCCAACAACCTGACGCGCGACCTGTTTGAGGCCCTGACCGCCAACGACGCTGACGGCAAAACGGTACCCGGTGTGGCCGAAAGTTGGAAGCAGACGGACGCTACCACCTGGGTCTTCAAGCTGCGCAAGAATGCCAAGTGGTCCAATGGCGACCCGGTGAGTGCCGATGACTTTGTTTACGGCATCCGCCGCTTCCTCGACCCCAAGACCGCTTCCACCTACGCCGCCACCTTCGGTATCTTTTTGCTCAATGGCCCGGCGGTTGTCAAAGGCAGCAAGGCACCGAGCGAGATCGGCGTCAAGGCCATCGACAAGAACACGCTCGAAGTCAAGACTGCCTTTCCGGTGACCTTCCTGCCCGAGCTCATGAGCAACAACAACCTCGGTCCGGTACACAAGGCCTCGCTGGAAAAACATGGCAAGGACTGGACCAAACCCGGCAACCTGGTCTCGAACGGCGCCTACGTCTTGAAAGAGTGGCAGGTCAATAACCGCGTCGTGATCGAGAAAAACCCGCAGTACTGGGACGCCGCCAACGTGCAGCTCAGCAAGGTCACCTACCTGCCGGTCGAAGACGGTTATGCCGACGTCAAACTCTACGAATCGGGCGAGAACGAGTGGGTCTACCAGTTGCCCCCCGGCACCTATGACAAGTACAAGACGCAGTACCCGAAGGAAATCCGCAACGCGCCGATGATCGGCCTGCGCTACTACTCGTACCAGACACAGGAGCCAGTGTTCAAGGATGTGCGCGTGCGCAAGGCCTTGTCGATGGTGATCGACCGCGACATCCTGGCGCAGCGCGTGACGGCCGACGGCCAGGCCCCGGCCTACAGCCTGATGGTGGCCGGCACCAACGGCGCCGACGTCACGCCCTACGAGTGGGCGACATGGCCGATGGACAAGCGCGTGGCTGAGGCCAAGAGCCTGCTGCAGCAGGCCGGCGTCAAACCCGGCGCCAAGTTCAGCTTCTCCTACAACACCAGCGAGTACCACAAGAAGATGGCGGTGTTTGCCGCGTCCGAATGGAAGACCAAGCTCGGCTTGTCCATTGAGACCGAAAGCATGGAGTTCAAGGTGCTGCTCAAGAAGCGCCATGACGGCAGCTTCCAGATGGCGCGCAACGGCTGGAACGCCGACTACAACGACGCCACCACCTTTCTGGCACTGGTGCGCTGCGACTCCGATCAGAACAACAACTTCAACTGCAACCGCCAGGCCGAAGAGCTTATCAACCAGGGCTCGAACAGCACCGACCCCGCCAAGCGCCGCGCGCGGCTGACACAGGCCTCGAAGATGATCATGGACGACTACCCGATCATCCCGTTGCTGCAGTACTCACTGCCGCGACTGGTGAAGTCCTATGTCGGCGGCTATTCGCTGAACAACGCGCTGGACCGCTTCCGCTCCAAAGACCTCTACATCATCAAGCACTGAGTCCTGATTGATGTGGTCCTACACGCTGCGCCGGGTGCTCTCGGCGATCCCGACCATGCTGGTGGTGATCACCGTCTGCTACCTGCTGCTGCACGCGACGCCAGGCGGTCCGTTTGACACCGAGCGCAAGGTTTCGGCCGCCGTGCTGGCGAACCTGCAGGCCAAATACCACCTCGATCTGCCGCTGTGGCAGCAGTACCTGCTGTACCTGAAAAGCGTGCTGCAAGGCGACCTGGGCGCGTCCTTCCGCTACGCTGACTGGTCGGTCAACGACCTGGTGGCCAGCGCCCTGCCCGTTTCGGCCATCATCGGTGGCGGCTCGCTGCTGCTCGGGCTCGTGATCGGTGTCACGCTGGGCATCTTCGCTGCGCTGCGCCAAAACAGCATGGTCGATTACCTGGTGATGCTGCTGGGCAATGTCGGTAGCGCCGTGCCGAGCTTTGTTCTAGGTCCGGTGCTGATCATCATCTTTGCCATCGGCCTGCATTGGCTGCCGGCGGGTGGCTGGAACAATTTCGAGTTGCGCTTCATGGTGCTGCCGATCACCCTGCTGACCATCATCAACGTCTCGACCATCGGGCGCGTCATGCGCGGCAGCCTGATCGAGGTGCTGCACAGCAACTTCATCCGCACCGCGCGCGCCAAGGGCCTGCCGACGCGCATCGTCGTGCTGCGCCACGCGCTCAAACCGGCACTGCTGCCGGTGGTGTCGCTGCTCGGGCCGCTGGCGATCTCGTCGATCACCTCGGCGCTGGTGACCGAGACCGTGTTCTCGCTGCCGGGCCTGGGCAAGCTGATCGTCAACGGCGCCGGCAACCGCGACTACACCCTGGTGCTGGGCCTGGTGGTGCTGATCACGATCCTGACCGTGGCGCTGAACCTGCTGGTCGACCTGGCCTACGCCTGGCTTGACCCGAAAATTCGCTATTGAATCCATGCTGAAACCCACCGAAATCGAAGCCCTGGTGCAGGGCCGCAGCCTGTGGAGCGATGCGCGCCGGCGCTTCATACGCAACAAGGCGGCGCTGATCAGCCTCGGTCTGTTGCTGTTCGTCGCGCTGGCCTGCATCGTCGGACCCTGGCTGCTGCCACACGCGTTTGACAGTGCCGACTGGGACGCCATGAGCGCCGCGCCGAGCTGGAAGAACGCGCACTTCTGGGGCACTGATGACGCCGGACGCGACCTGCTGGTACGCTGCCTGGTGGGTGGACGTGTCTCGCTAACGGTCGGGCTGCTGGCGACGCTGGCCTCGGTCTCGCTGGGCATTGTCTGGGGCGCAACGGCCGGCTTCATCGGCGGCAAGGTTGACTCGCTGATGATGCGCATCGTTGACATGATGTACGCCATCCCCTACCTGCTGATCGCGATCCTGCTGGTCACGATCCTGGGACGCGAGTTCTACCTTGTCGTGCTGACCATTACCGTGTTTTCGTGGATGGACATGGCACGCGTGGTGCGCGGCCAGACCTTGTCCTTGCGCTCGATGGAATACGTGGAAGCAGCGCGCGCCATGGGTGTCTCGACCACGCGCATCATCTTTCGCCACATCGTTCCCAATCTGCTCGGCGTGGTCGTGATCTATACCACCGTTACGGTGCCGGGCGTGATCCTGACTGAGTCCGTGCTGTCCTTCCTCGGCCTGGGTATTCAGGAGCCGATGACAAGCTGGGGCGTGCTGATCCAGGACGGCGCCAAGGCGATGGAAGTGACGCCCTGGATTTTGCTGTTTCCTGCCGGTCTGCTGTCAATCACGCTGTACTGCTTCAACTTCATCGGCGACGGCCTGCGCGATGCCCTCGACCCCAAAGAACGTTAAACCAAATCCATGGCATTACTGGAAGTCACCAACCTCAGCGTGCAGTTCGACACGCCGGACGGCCCCGTCACCGCCGTCAACGGCCTGAGCTTTGAGCTCGAGCGCGGGCAGACCGTGGGCATCGTCGGCGAGAGCGGCTCCGGCAAGAGCCAGACCGTACTCGCCATGATGGGCCTGCTGGCCAGCAACGGCCACGCCAGCGGGTCTGCGCGCTTCGATGGCCAGGATCTGCTGAGCCTGTCACCCAAAGCCTTGAACAGCATTCGCGGCAACCGTGTTGCCATGATCTTTCAGGACCCGATGACCTCGCTCAATCCGTATCTGACGGTGGAGCGCCAGATGACCGAGGTGCTGGAGTTGCACAAGGGCATGACACGCGCCCAGGCCCGCGTGCGCGCGGTGCGGGCGCTCGACGCCGTCAAAATCCCGGAGGCGGCACGTCGCCTTGGGATGTACCCGCATGAGTTTTCCGGCGGCATGCGCCAGCGCGTGATGATCGCGATGGCCTTGCTGTGCGAACCCGATGTGCTGATCGCCGACGAGCCAACGACAGCGCTCGACGTGACCGTGCAAGCGCAGATCATCGCCCTGCTGCGCGAGTTGCAGCGCGAGCATGGCACGGCCATCGTCATGATCACGCATGACCTCGGCGTGGTCGCCGGCCTGTGCGACAAGGTCATGGTGCTCTACGGCGGGCGTGTCATGGAGCAGGGCAGCGCCGAATCGATCTTCTACCAACCCACCCACCCCTACACCATTGGCCTGCTGGACGCGATTCCGCACATCGGGCAAGACGGCCACACGCTGTTGGCGATTCCCGGTGCGCCGCCGAACATGGCACATCTGCCACCCGGTTGCCCATTCAGTGAACGCTGCCGCTGGGCCGAGCCGCGTTGCGTCAGCCAGCGCCCGGCCCTGACCGCATTGCCCGAGCAGCCCGGTGTGCTGCGCGCCTGCCATCTGAGCCCGGCTCAGATCGCGCTGCCAGAGTCGGAGGTTCAGCCATGACGGCGCGCACTCCCCTGATCTCAGTGCGCGATCTGAAGGTTCACTTCGAACTGGCCAGCGAATCAGCCTGGCCCTGGGCACCAACACGCGTGCTCAAGGCGGTTGATGGCCTGTCATTCGATATTTTTCCGGGGGAGACCCTGGGCATCGTCGGCGAATCGGGTTGCGGCAAATCGACACTCGCGCGCGCCGTGCTGAACCTGATTCCGGCCAGCGACGGCAGCATCGTGTGGCAGGGCCAGGAAATGCGCGGCGCCAGCACCCGCACCTGGCACGAGTTGCGCAAGAATGTGCAGATGATCTTCCAGGACCCGCTGGCCTCGCTCGATCCGCGCATGACCATCGGGCAAATCATTGCCGAGCCGCTGCACACGCACCTGCCCACTTTGCCGCAAACCGAGGTGATGCAGAAAGTGCGCGCCATGATGCAAAAGGTGGGCCTGACCGAGCAGCAGATCAACCGCTATCCGCACGAGTTCTCGGGTGGCCAATGCCAGCGCATCGGCATCGCGCGTGCGCTGGTGCTGGAGCCCAAACTGGTGATCTGCGACGAGCCGGTCTCCGCGCTTGACGTTTCGATCCAGGCGCAGATCATCAACCTGCTGATGGAGTTACAGGCGCAGATGGGCCTGGCGCTGGTCTTCATCGCGCACGACCTGGCGGTGGTGCGCCACATCAGCCAGCGCGTCATGGTGATGTATCTGGGCCGCAGCATGGAGCTCGCCAGCAAGCAGGCGATCTACCAGAGCCCACACCATCCCTACACCCAGGCGCTGCTGAGCGCGATTCCGACACCCGACCCGCGCCGCGAGCGCCACAAGGCGCAGCAATTGCTGCAGGGCGAGCTGCCGTCACCGATGCATCCGCCCTCGGGCTGCATCTTCCGCACCCGCTGCCCCATCGCCACCCCCGCCTGCGCCGAGCACCGGCCCGAGTTGCGCGCCCTCACTGCCGAGACCCAGGTCGCCTGCGACCTGGTTTGAAACGCTGAAATTGTCATTGCGGACCTGCTCCGCAATCCATGGTTCGCGTGGCATGGATCCCGGATCGGAGTCCGGGATGACAGCCAGGGCACGGGGCAATTCCGGGATAACAGCCTGGGAGTCAACGTGACTCCCCGAAGTGTCATTGCGGACCTGCTCCGCAATCCATGGTTCGCGTGGCATGGATCCCGGATCGGAGTCCGGGATGACAGCCAGGGCACGGGGCAATTCCGGGATAACAGC
>CAIXNB010000150.1 GCA_903920695.1 uncultured beta proteobacterium | reverse complement strand
CTGGTGGCGATGAGCGTGAGCTGGTGGGCCGCACGTCTAGCGCATTAATTGGGGCCAATCAAGGGTTCAGTTCGGCCGTTCGCCAGCAATAGGCGCATCTGGTAATGCATTTCAAAGCACCAGTCATCGAACTACGCGGGAGTCGCCTCTACGCGGGCATGTTACGGCTGATGGAACAAGCGCATCAAATGACATATGCGATTTTGAGGAATGTAGCCATGAATTCAGTAATGCAGGAAGTCGATGCACGAACCAACCTGACCCGCAACAGCCTGTTCGAAATGCTGCTGTTTCGTCTTGGCGAAGCGCCTGGCACCAGTCGACACGAACTGTTTCGCGTGAATGTATTCAAGGTGCGCGAAATAATGGTGATGCCAGAAATCACCGCCATCGCCAACGCGTCAGTGCCCCCGAACTGGCCGCCGTCATTCAGAAAGTTCTGAAAAATCAACCGTCCAAGAAAAAGGCCCTGGAGTCTTGACCTGTCCGTGGTCCGCGTGTCAGCCGCCTGTGTTCAAGGCTGCCCCGTTAAGCAGGTAGTGATTGATCCGGTCCTCCCAGTCGCGCATGAAGCCGGCGTAATAGTCTTCGGTGAAAGCCGCAACAAACACATCGCCCTGCGGCCCAAGGCTGGTGTGTGCGTAGGTAATAAGCGCCTCGCAACCGTTGGGCGCAGTGCGCAACTGAATACTCAGCTTGCAGGCGGTGACGCCGGGCGTTATCTTGATCATCTCGACAAAGGCCGCGTCGGGTTCGTGCCGCGTGATGTACCAGATCGCATCGCTCGGGCTGGACGGCGTGATGAAGACGCAATCAGGCTCGGCCAGGCCAGAGGCCGAGACCACCAGCAGCGGGTTCCAGCCAACAATCCAGTCGGCTTCGCGCACCGGACATAACAAGGGGAAGACGGTAGCCGGTGCCGCCACCAAGTCTTGGGTGTAAGTGTGCGAAACGCGATTGGGTTGAACGATTTTCATAATGGATCAGGTCTGGCATCGTGGTGACACCAATATCTCCCGGGAAATACGACAAACTGTAGCCGAACCCGGCTTCAAGCTCTCGGCGCATCCGTCGGAGTTGCCAATCAACGCAGCGACACGCAAAGACGATAGACAGGTCAATGCCATCGGCGACCGCTGCACTCTTGGAGCGCGCGCCATAGCGTTCTTCATCTGACAAAAGCTGAACTCAATTAAGCCGCGATCGCTCCGACCGCCCAAGGGTAAACACCTAACATTTGCTTGATTTTTTGTCTTTATTTAATTATGTTTTATAACCATAATTCGACTCAAACAAGAAACCACTGACATGTGACAAGGAAGACAAAGCATGAATATTGCAGAACATCTTGAGCGCCACGCCACGCAAACGCCGGATCAAATCGCCATCCGCTTCGAGGGCCGCTCCATCAGCTACGGGCAACTCAACCGCGACGCCAATCGCCTCGCGTCCAGCCTGCGCCAGGCCGGTGTGGCGGCCACCGACCGCGTTGCCCTGTACCTCCCCAACGTGCCTGAATTTGCCACCGCCTACTACGCGGCGCAGAAGCTCGGTGCCATTCCCGTCACCATCAACGCCATCCTGAAAACCGAGGAGGTGCGCTACCTGCTCGACGACTCGCAGGCCAGCGTGGTGATCACGATGGACGAGCTGATCCGCCATGTGCCGGACGACTGCGCCGCCCTGCGCCTGCGCATTGTTGTTGATCCGGTTACGCCAGCGCCGCTCTGGACACCGCTGGCCGATTTGCTCTCAAGCGGCAGCGACAGCTTCACGTCGGTGTCGTGTGCGCCGGACGCAGTCGCAGCCCTGCTCTATTCGTCTGGCACCACCGGTTTCCCCAAGGGTGTGGCGCTGACACAGCGCAACATCCAAAGCAACATCGCGCTGCCGCCCAAGGCCAAATACTCGGACTACCGACCGGGCGACCGGCTCGCCACCTTCCTGCCGCTGTTCCATGTCTACGGGCAGAACTACATCATGAACGCAGCCATTCTGGCCGGCGCCACCATCGTGCTGTTCACGCGCTTCGTTCCTGACGTCGTGCTGCGCGCCATCGACGAGGAACGCATCACGCATTTCTTCGCCGTGCCGACGATTTACATCAACCTGCTGGCGATGGATTTGTCGCCCTACGATTTGAGTTCCTTGCGCTACGAAATGTCGGCCGCCGCGACCATGCCCGAAGAAATCTCGCGGCGCTGGACCGAGCGCTTCGACCGGCGCGTCTTTGAAGGCTACGGCCTGACCGAGTGCTCGCCGTTCGCCTGCTACAACGACAGCCAGGAGCACCGCTTCGGCTCGGTTGGCCGCGCGGTCGATGGTTTTGCGCTAAAGATCTTCGACGAGGCCGAGCGCGAACTGCCCGCTGGCGAGCAAGGCGAGATCGTGATTCGCGGCGAGGGCGTGATGCAGGGCTACTGGCGACGTCCGGAGGAAAGCAAGACCTCCCTGCGCGGCGGCTGGCTGCACACCGGCGACGTCGGCCGCATGGACAAAGACGGCTACGTCTACATCACCGACCGCGTCAAGGACATGATCAACGTCTCGGGCTTCAAGGTCTGGCCAGCCGAAGTCGAGCAGTACCTGTACAAGATGCCCGGCATCCAGGAGGCTGCCGTCTATGGCGTGCCGGTTGAAGCGCAAGGTGAAAAAGTCGTCGTCGCCGTGGTGCTGAAAGCGGGCGCGACGCTCAGCCCCGAAGACATCATTGCCTACTGCCGCGAACACATCGCCGCCTACAAGGTGCCGTCCCGCGTTGACATCGTTAACGAGTTGCCCAAGAGCGCCAGCGGCAAATTGCTCAAGCGCGTTCTGCGCCAGCAGGCCACAGCCTGACCCCCCAACCAGAAAGTGACATTGCCATGAGCGACCCTGTGACCTACACCCTCGATGACGGCATTGCCGTCATCACCATCGACAGCCCGCCGGTCAACGCCGTCGATCAGGCGCTGCGCGCCGGCCTGAAGAAAGTGTTCCTCGAACTGCGCACACAGAGCGCGGTCAAGGCCGTCGTGCTGATGTGCGCCGGCAAGACCTTTGTCGCTGGCGCCGACATCAAGGAGTTCGATACCGGTATCGCCGATCCCGGCTACCACGAGGTGCTGCGGCTGATCGAGGACAGCGCCGTGCCGGTGGTCGCCGCCGTCCATGGCACGGCGCTAGGCGCCGGCACCGAGATCGCATTGGCCTGCCACTACCGTGTGGCGCTGGAAAGCGCGCGCTTTGGCCTGCCCGAGCTTTCGCTCGGCATCATCCCCGGCGCCGGCGGCACACAGCGCCTGCCGCGCGTTGTGCCGCTGGAAGTGGCACTCGACATGATGCTCAGCGGCAAGCCGCTGCCCGCTGCCAAGGCCTTGCAAGCGGGACTGGTCGATGCGCTCGTGGACGGTGACCTGCGGCCGGCGGCCATCGCCTTCGCGCGTGAACTGGTGCGCAAGGGCGCTGGCCCACGCCGCACGCGCGAGCAAGCGGTCAAGGGCGCGGAGAACGCCGCCGCGTTGATCGCGGCCAAACGATTGCAAGTGGCCAAGACGATGCGCAACCGGCGCTCGCCACTGGCCCTGCTGGATGCGCTGCAGGCAGCCGTCGATCTCGATTTTGATCAAGGCTTGCAATTGGAGGCCAAGCTCTCGGCGCAACTCGAACAGGCAACCGAGGCCAAGGCCCTGCGCCATCTGTTCTACGCCGAGCGCGAGGTACGCAAGATTCCGGGCCTGGCGCGCGACATTGCGCCACGTCCCGTGGCGCGTGTCGGCATCGTCGGCTCGGGCACCATGGGTGGCGGCATTGCCATGTGCTGCGTCAACGTCAGTATCCCGGTGACGCTGGTCGATGCCACGCCGCAGAACCTGGAGCGTGGCCTGGCGCTGATCCGCAAGAACTACCAGCGCTCGGTCGAGCGCGGCAACCTCAAAGCCGAGCAGATGGAGCAGCGCCTGGCGCTGATCACGCCGAGCCTGGATTTCGGTACGCTGGCCACGGCCGACCTGATCATCGAGGCGGTCTATGAAAACTTCGCTTTGAAGAAGGAGATCTTCGCCAAGTTAGATGCCGTGGCCAAGCCCGGCGCCATCCTGGGCACCAACACCTCGACGCTGGACATCGACACGATTGCAGCCGAAACGAAGCGGCCGCAAGACGTGATCGGCCTGCACTTCTTCAGCCCGGCCAACGTCATGCAACTCTTGGAGATCGTGCAGGCCGGCAAGACCGCGCCCGATGTCGTCGTCACGGCGCTGGAACTGGCCAAGCGCATCAAGAAGACCGGCGTCGTCGCCAAGGTCTGCTACGGCTTTATCGGCAACCGCATGATGGACCCCTATGGCCGCGAAGCCGAACGCTGCGTGCTCGAAGGCGCAACGCCGGCCGAGGTCGACAGTGCGCTCGAACAATGGGGCATGGCGATGGGCATCCTCGCCGTCTACGACATGGCGGGTGTGGACATCGGCTATCTGACGCGGCTGGAGCGCGCCGAATTGTTGCCGAAAGACCCGAGCTTCTACCGGCCCTCGGCCCTGCTCTATGCGCGCGGCTGGATCGGCCAGAAAGCCGGGCGCGGCTATTACCGCTACGACGGCGCCGAGCGCAAACGCACGCCCGACCCCGAGGTGATCGCCATGCTGGCCGACGAGGCCCAGCGCCTGGCCATTCCACAGCGCCACCCCGACGCGCTGGAGATCGAGCAGCGCTGCCTGTTCGCGATGATCAACGAAGGCGCGCTCTTGCTCGAAGAAGGCATTGCCCTGCGCGCCAGCGACATCGACGTCGTCTATACCGCCGGCTACGGCTTTCCACGCTACCGTGGCGGCCCGATGTTTTACGCCGACACGCTTGGACTCAAGGCGGTCTATGACCGCATCGTTGAATTCCAGCAGACGCTGGACCCGCAGTACTGGCAGCCGGCACCGCTGCTGAAGAAACTGGCACTGAGCGGTTCGAGCTTTGCCCAGTGGCAGGTCGAACAAATCCGATAACCCTGGAGCATTAGCATGACACGCGCTTTCATTCCCTACGGCATTTACTGGTCCACGCCCTTTGCCAAGTGGCAAGGGCCGATTGCCCACCTCAACAGCCTTCGCCTGGCGGCCAACGTCGGCAAGGCCGCGCTCGACGCCAAACGCTTCCCGATGGAGCGCATTGACCTGGGCATTCTGGGTGTTACCAATCCACAGCACGGCGTGTTCTACGGCCTGCCCTGGGTCACTGGCATGATGGGCATCGACCAGGTTGCCGGGCCAACGGTGCAGCAGGCCTGCGCCACCAGCGCGCGTTCACTGCAGATGGCAGCCGCGCAAGTGGCTGACGGCTCGGCGCAGTGCGCTTTGCTGATCATGGCCGACCGCTGCTCGAACGGCCCCATCGTCTATTACCCCGACCCCACGGCACCCGGCGGTACCGGCATCACCGAGCGCTGGGTGCTCGACAACTTCGCCATGGACCCGTACGCCCGCAACGCCATGATCGACACCGCCGAAAACGTCGCGGCAAAGTTCTCCGTCAGCACGGCGCAGCAGCACGATGTGGCGCTGGCACGCTACGCGCAGTACCAGCAGGCACTGGCCGATGATCGCGCCTTCCAGCGCCGCTACATGGTCGATGCGCCGATCACCGACTCGGGTTTTCGCAAGCAGACCGGGACACTCAGCGCCGACGACGGCATCTTCGCCACTACCGTGGAAGGCCTGGCCAAACTCAAACCGGTCAAGCCCGGCGGCACCGTGACCTTCGGCTCGCAAACGCATCCGGCCGACGGCAACGCCGGCGTCATCGTCACCACCCGTGAACAGGCCGACGAAGTTTCGCTGGACAAATCCATTGTTGTGGAACTACTCGGCTTCGGCCAGGCGCGCGTCGAAAAAGGCCATATGCCGATGGCGGTGGCGCCGGCCGTCATGGCGGCGCTGAAAAATGCCAAGCTTGGCATCAAGGATGTGGATGCGGTCAAGACGCACAACCCGTTTGCCGTGAACGACATCGCCTTCTCTATCGAGACCGGTTTCCCGCTGGAGAAGATGAACAACTACGGCTGCTCGCTGATCTGGGGCCATCCGCAGGGACCGACCGGCCTACGCAGCGTGATCGAACTGATCGAGGAGCTGGCACTGCGCGGCGGTGGTGTCGGCGCCTTTGGTGGTTGCGCCGCTGGCGACTCCGCCGTGGCAGTGGTCTTGCGCGTCAGCAGCAAGTGAGCACAGCGCCATGAGCCGCGTCGTCGTCTACGAAGTCAACGTGATGTTTGGCGACTGCGACCCGGCCGGCATCGTGTTCTTCCCGAATTTTGCCAAGTGGATGGACGCCTCCTCGCTGAATTTCTTCATGCAGTGCGGCGTGCCGCCCTGGCGCGAGTTGGTCAAGACCACCGGCATCATTGGCGATCCGCTGCTGGAGATCCAGGTCAAGTTCCTGCGCCCTGCAACCTATGGCGAGACGCTGCAGATCCACACCAACATCCAGGAGTGGCGCGCCAAGGCCTTTCTGTTTCGCCACGTCATCATGCGCGGCGACGACGTACTGTGCGAAGGCGTCGAGACGCGCGCCTTCTGCATCCGGCCAGCCGACAACCCGGACCGCATCAAGGCGATCCCCGTGCCGGAGGAAATCAAGCGTCTGTGCAGTTGATTCTTTTGTTTGCGTTTTCCCGTTCGCCCGTTCCAAAACCATAAGGAGACAATCATGAAATTCCGCAAAGCCACCGTCTGTGGCGCCATTGCCGTGCTCGTGTCCGGTGCCGCGCTGGCCGATATCACGATCGGCGTCAGCCTGCCCCTGACCGGTCCGGCCTCGGGTCTGGGTATTCCCGTCAACAACATGATGAAGCTGTGGCCGACCAGCATCGCTGGCGAAAAGCTCAAGCTCATCATCCTGGACGATGCCACCGACCCGACCAACGGCATGAAGATCGCCAAGCGCTTCGTGACCGATGACAAGGTTGACATCATCATCGGCTCCATCGCCACGCCAGTGGCGATCCCGATGGCCGACGTCGCGAGTGAATCGGGCACGGTGCAGTTGTCGCTGGCACCGATCGTGCTGCCACCCGGCAAGGACGCCTGGACCTTCCGCATGTCGCAGTCGAACGCCGTCATGGCGCACGCCATCATTGCGCTGATGAAGAAACAGGGCGTCAAGACCGTGGGCTTTCTCGGTTACACCGATGCCTATGGCGAGAGCTGGCTCAATGACTTCAAGGCGCAGGCTGAAAAGGATGGCATCAAGGTGATCGCGGTCGAGCGTTTTGCGCGCACCGACACCGGCGTCACGGCGCAGGCGCTCAAGCTGGTTGCGGCCAATCCGGATGCGATGCTGATCGTGGCCTCCGGCAGCGGCGCGGCCATGCCGCACCTGGCCATCGTCGACCGCGCCTACAAGGGCAAGATCTACCAGACCCATGCTGCGGCGACACGCGATCTGATGCGCGTCGGCGGCAAGGCGGTCGAAGGCGCTTACGTCGTATCAGGCCCGGCCGTCATCGCCGAGCAGTTGCCCGACAGCCATCCGTCGAAGAAAGTCGCGATTGACTTCGTGCAGCGGTATGAGAAGGCCTACGGCGCCGGCTCGCGCAACCAATTCGGCGGCCACGGTTATGACCCGATGATCGTGCTGGAGAAAAGCATCCCGATGGCGCTCAAGAAGGCCAAGCCCGGCACGCCGGAATTCCGCGCTGCCTTGCGCGACGCGTTCGAGACCATGGGCCGCACGGTGGTCTCGCATGGCGTGCTGAACTGGACCAAGGACGACCACTGGGGTTACACGCCCGAGACCGGCGTCATGCTCAAGGTCGTCAACGGCGACTGGAAGGTGGAATAGGCTTCAGCGCGCGCTCGCCCATGGATTCCTCGGTCGCCAGCATCCTGCTGCTCGATGGCGTGACCAACGGCGCAATCTATGCGCTGCTTGGTCTGGCCACGGTGCTGGTGTTCACCGTTACGCGCGTCATCTTCATTCCGCAGGGCGAGTTCGTCGCCTATGGCGCCCTCACGCTCGCGATGCTCCAGGGCGGCAAGATCCCCGGCACGGTCTGGCTGCTGCTGATGCTGGCGCTGCTGGCGGCCCTGATGGACGCGAGCGCGCACTGGCAACGCCAGCACCAGGCGCTGGGCGCGCTCAAGGCCGGCGTGCGCACACTGCTCATTCCGGCGCTGGTGGCCGGCATCACGATCTGGGCCGCGCCGCTGCAGGCGCCGCTGGCGCTGCAGGCGCTGCTCAGCGTGGCCCTGGTCACGGCTTGTGGGCCGCTGGTGTACCGCGTCGCCTTTCAATCGCTGGCCGATGCGACACCGCTGGTGCTGCTGATCGTCTCGGTCGGTGTGCATTTCGCGATGACCGGCCTGGGCCTGTTGTTCTTCGGCGCCGAAGGCTTTCGCAACCCGCCGTTCTGGGATCTGCGCCTGAGCCTGGGCGCCGTTAATGTGACCGGCCAGATTCTGATCACGATTGCGACCTCAGGCGCGCTGATCGTGCTGCTGTGGCTGTTCTTTGAGCGCACGCTGTACGGCAAGGCCTTGCGCGCAACCGCGGTGAATCGCCTGGGCGCCAGGTTGATGGGCATTTCGTCGCAAGTGGCAGGCCAGTTGACCTTTGCCATGGCGGCGCTGATCGGCGCGCTGTCGGCGTTATTGATCGGCCCCTCCACCACCATGTTTTACGACTCCGGCTTTCTGATCGGTCTCAAAGGCTTCGTCGCCGCCGTCGTGGCCGGGCTGGCCAGCTACCCGGGCGCGCTGGTGGGAGCGATGTTTGTCGGCATCGTCGAGTCCTTCGGTTCCTTCTGGGCCAGCGCCTTCAAGGAAGTCATCGTCTTCACGCTGATCCTGCCGGTACTGCTGTGGCGCTCGCTGCAGGGCGGCCACGACGACGAGGAGCACTGAGATGCAGGCCCGACGTTACGCTATCTGGGCGCTGCTGCTGGTGCTGCTGCTGGTGGCCGTGCTGCCGCTGCCAGATTTCTGGATCACCCAGCTCAACTACATCGGCCTGTACAGTCTGGTCTGCCTCGGGCTGGTGCTGCTGACCGGCGTGGCGGGGCTGACCTCGTTCGGACAGGCGGCCTTTGTCGGCATCGGCGCTTATGGCACGGCCTGGCTGACGCTCAACACCGGCTTGTCGCCGTGGTTGACGCTGCCCATTTGCCTGGGCCTGACCGCCATCTGCGCACTGCTGCTGGCCTTGCTGACGCTGCGCATGTCGGGTCACTACCTGCCGCTGGCCACGATTGCCTGGGGCCTGTCGCTGTACTACCTGATGGGCAACATCGACGCGCTGGGCAAGTACGACGGCCTGATGGGCATCCGCGGCCTCTCGCTGTTCGGTTGGGACATCGGCCAGGGGCGCGGCTTTTTTGCCCTGAGCTGGGCACTGGTCGTGCTGGTGGCGCTGGCACTCGTGCACCTGCTGGACTCGCGCGCCGGGCGTGCCATGCGCTCGCTGCGCAACGGCACGCTGATGGCCGAGGCCATGGGCGTGCCGACGCTGCGCTACAAGATCATCATCTTCCTGATCGCGGCGCTGTTGGCCGCGCTGTCGGGCTGGCTGTTCGCGCACTTCCAGCGCACCGTCAACCCGTCGCCGTTCGGCTTGAAGATGGGCATCGAGTACCTGTTCATGACGGTGGTCGGCGGCGTCGGCTACGTCTGGGGCGCGCTCACTGGCGCCTTGCTGACCAAGCTGCTGGAAGACCAGTTGCAGGTGCTGCTGCCGCGCCTGATCGGCACCAGCGGCAGTTTCGAGGTCATCGTCTTCGGCATCGTGCTGGTGCTGATGCTCAAATACCTGCCCGACGGTCTCTGGTCCTTTGTCGAGAAGCGCCTGCCGCGTCCGCCACGCAAAGTTGACTGGGCTGGCGCAGCGGCCCTGCCCGAGCGCAGCAAGCCCGCGCACGGCGAGTGCGTGCTCGAAGTGCAGGCAATCCGCAAAAAGTTCGGCGGCCTGCTCGCGGTCAACGATATCAGCTTCAGGATCGACGCCGGCCAGATCGTCGGCCTGATCGGGCCCAATGGCGCCGGCAAGTCGACCACCTTCAACCTGATCAGCGGCGTGCTCGCGCTCACGGCCGGCGATGTCCTGTTTCGCGGCCAGAGCATCGCCGGCCTGCGTTCACGGGCCATTGCGGCGCGCGGCATGTCGCGCACCTTCCAGCACGTCAAGATGATTCCCGACATGACGGTGCTGGAGAACGTGGCGCTCGGCGCCCATCTGCGCGGTCGCAAAGGCGTGCTCGCCGCCATGGCGCGCCTGAACCGCAGCGAGGAGCAGCAGCTGCTGCGCGAGGCCCAGCGCCAGCTTGAACGCATTGGCATGGGCGCGCATCTGCACGAGTTGGCGGGCAATCTGGCGATGGGTCCGCAGCGCCTGATGGAAATCGCCCGCGCCCTGTGCAGCGACCCGGCCCTGCTGCTGCTCGACGAACCGGCGGCCGGCCTGCGCCACCAGGAAAAGAAGGCGCTGGCCGACGTGCTGCGTCAGTTGCGCGCACAAGGTATGAGCATCCTGCTGGTGGAACACGACATGAGCCTGGTGATGGACGTCTGCGATCACCTCGTCGTGATGGAGTTCGGAACCCTGCTGACCGAGGGTCATCCGGCCCAGGTCCGCCAAAGCCCGCTGGTGCGCGCCGCCTACCTTGGCACGGAACACTGAAGGAAGAGCCATGCTTGCACCCATTCTTCGTATTCAGAATCTGCGAGCTGGCTATGGTCAGGCCGAGGTGCTGCACGGCATTGACCTGCAGACCGTCTCAGGTAGCGTCATCACCGTCATCGGCCCCAACGGCGCGGGCAAGTCGACGCTGCTCAATACCGTGATGGGCATCCTGCCGGCGCAGGGCGCGATCGAGTTCAACGGCGCATCGATCACGGCCCTGACCCTCGAAGAGCGCGTCATGCTGGGCATCGCACTGGTGCCGGAGCGGCGCGAATTGTTCGGCACCATGCCGGTACAGGACAACCTGTTGCTGGGCGGCTTTCGACAAATGAGTCTGGGCGTCGCCAACTGGCGCGACCGGCTGAGCGAGGTCTACGACCTGTTTCCTCGGCTCGGTGAACGCCGGATGCAGCGCGCCGGCACGCTCTCGGGCGGCGAGCGCCAGATGCTGGCCATCGGCCGCGCGCTGATGGCGCGCCCAAGCCTGCTGATGCTCGACGAACCCAGCCTCGGTCTGGCGCCGCTGCTGGTGCGCGAAGTGTTCGCCATCATCGCCACGCTGCACCAGACCGGCGTCACGATCGTACTGGTGGAGCAGAACGCGCGTGCCGCGTTGGCCGTGGCCGACTATGGCTACGTGCTGGAAATGGGCGAACTGAGTCTGCACGGCGCAGCGGCCAATCTGGCACAAGACCCGCGCGTGATCGACACCTACCTGGGTGCGGTGCGCGAGGACCATTGACCCGAGCTTGAAGGACTGCTCCCAATGTTGTTTCAACCCCGAACCGACGAGATGCTGTTTGTGCTGGCGCAGGTGCTGCGCGGGCCGCAGCGGTTGCAGGCGCTGGCGCCGTTTGGCGAGGTCGACGCCGAGCTGATCGGCCAGCTCGTCGAAGAGGCGGGCAAGTTTGTCGCGAGCGTGATTGCACCGCTGAACCGCAGCGGCGACGAACACGGCGTGCGCCTGGTGGCCGGGCAGGTCAGCACGCCGCCGGGCTTTCGCGCCGCCTACCAGGCCTTCTGGCAGGCCGGCTGGCCGGCGCTGGCAGCGGCAACCGAGGACGGCGGGCAGGGCTTGCCGGCGGTGTTGGAGGCCATGCTGTTCGAGATGCTCAGCGCCGCCAACCATGGCTGGACCATGGCGCCCGATCTGCTGCACGGCGCCTACGACTGCATCAAGCACCACGGCACGGACGAACTCAAGGCGCGCTACCTGCCCAAGCTCGCCAGCGGTGAGTGGCTGGCCACGATGTGCCTGACCGAGGCACAGGCCGGCAGCGATCTGGGCCTGGTGCGCACGCGCGCCGTGGCGCAGCCAGACGGCAGCTACCAGCTCAGCGGCAGCAAGATCTTCATCTCGGGCGGTGAGCACGACCTGAGCGACAACATCGTCCATCTGGTACTGGCACGCCTGCCCGACTCGGCGCCCGGCCCTAAGGGTTTGTCGCTCTTTCTGGTGCCCAAGTTCATGCCCGACGGCGCTCGCAGCGCCGTGCACTGCGAACACATCGAGGAAAAAATGGGCTTGCATGGCAGTGCCACCTGCGTCATGCGCTTTGACGCCGCGACCAGCTGGATCATCGGCGAGCCCGGGCGTGGCCTGAACGCCATGTTTGTGATGATGAACTCGGCGCGACTGCACGTGGCGCTGCAGGGCATCGGCCTGCTCGAAGCCGCCTGGCAGAAGGCCGACGCCTATGCGCGGGAGCGGCGCCAGATGCGCGCGCCGGGGCGCACAGCGGCACAGGCCGCGCCAGCTGCTGACGGCAGCCGTTTGCCCGACCTGATCGGCGAACATCCGGCCATGCGTCGCATCCTCGACAGCCAGCGCGCCTGGATCGACGCCGGGCGCGTCATCGCCTACCACACGGCGCTCGAACTCGACATCGCGCGCCATCACCCCGACAGCGCACGCCGCGCCGCCGCGCAGCGCTGGTGCAGCCTGACGACGCCGGTGCTCAAGGCGGCCTTCACCCATCAGGCTTTTCATGGCGGCAGCGATTGCCTGCAGGTCTTCGGCGGGCACGGCTATGTGCGCGAATCGGGCATTGAGCAGCATGTGCGCGATGCCCGCGTTACCATGATTTACGAGGGTAGCAACGAGATACAGGCCATTGATTTGCTGGTGCGCAAGGTGCTGCCCGATGGCGCTCAGGCTTTTGATCTCTGGCTGGATGCACTGCGCGCTGAGCTGGCGCCACAGCAGGCCGCAGATGCGCGTCTGCTGGCGCGCCTGGACCGCTTGCAGGCCGCGACCGCGCGCCTGCTGCAAGCCACCGCACGCAACGACACTTTGGCCTACTGGGTGGCCGAGGATTTTCTACGCGCCGTGGCCTTGACGCTGCTGGACTGGGCCTGGTGCCAGATTGCGGCTACAAGCGCAGGCGGGTCACCGCGCTGGCAGGCGCCAGCGCAGGCGCTGGAGCACTGGATCATGCCGGAACTCTCGATGCGGCTTGCTATCATCGACACACAGGCCGCCTGTGAGCGTGCTGCTGAAACACCCTGAACGGTTCATGCCCAAAGCACTTGCAAATCCGACCATCTGTATTGACCAGGTGGACACCGGCTACATCGAAACCCTCATCGGATACAACGCGCGCCGGGCGGCGCTGGCGGTGATCGAGGTCTTCCTGCAACGCCTGGCACCGTACAAGCTGCGGCCGGTCGACTTTTCAGTGGCATCCCTGATCGTGCATAACCCGGGCATTACCTCACGCCAGTTGTGCAGCACCCTGGGCATCCTGCCACCCAATCTGGTCGGCCTGATCAACATGCTGCAAAAGCGCGGCCTGATCTGCAAACGACCCCACCCCAGCGATGGCCGCGCCAATGGACTGCATGCCACTGCCACCGGCATTGCCTTGTTGCGAGCGGCCGAAACAGCGGCCACGGCGGTTGAAGACGATGTTGCCAATAATCTGACGCTGGCCGAGCGCAAGACGCTGCTGCGCTTGCTGAAAAAAGTCTACCTCTAGTACTCCGACAATGGCTGCGGATGACCGGCCAGCGCCCTCTTCAGCAGATGATATGAGGCATTGCCAAGCTGATCAACGACGCCTCCACCATCTTCACGCTGGTTTGCTGACCGTCGAACGGGTCGCAGTGGCCGTCGGCGTCGGCCGGTTGCGCAATTGCCGGCGCAGGATTTTGCCCAGGTTGGTCTTGGGCAGGGGCTCGCTGCTGAACTCAACAATCTTTGGCACCTTGTAGCCGGTCAGGTGTTGCCGGCAATGTTCAAGCAGCGCCTCCTCGGTCAGCGCCGGGTCCTGCTTCACCACAATGATCTTGACCAGCTCGCCGGACCGCTCGTCGGGCGCCCCTATCGCGGCAACCTCGGCCACGCCTGGATGCAATGCAACAACGTCCTCAATCTGGTTTGGGAAGACCTTGAAGCCTGACACGATGATCATGTCCTTCTTGCGATCGGTGATGGTGAAGTAGCCGCGCTCATCCATGAAGCCCATGTCCCCAGTGCGCAACCAGTGCTCCGGCGTGAAGACCTTGATGGTTTCGTCGGGCCGGCACCAGTAGCCTGACATGACCTGCGGGCCACGCATGCAGATCTCGCCGACTTCACCCAGCGCGAGCTGATGCCCATCATCGTCGAGCACGGTCGCCTCGGTCGAAGGAAACGGCATCCCGATGGTGCCGGTCCAGTCCTCGATGTTCAGCGGGTTGCAGATTGCACCCGGCGAGGTCTCGGTCAGACCGTAGGCCTCGATGATGGGCACGCCGGTCGCCTTCTTCCAGCGCTGCGCCACCACGCGCTGCACGGCCATGCCGCCGGCATTGGCAACCTTCAGCCCACTCGTGTCGACTTGCGCGAAAGCCGGATCATCCAGCAGAGCCCGGTACAGCGTGTTGACACCGATGATGACCGTGAAGCGGTATTTCTTGAGGTCATGGATGAAAGCCGGCATGTCCCTCGGGTTGGTGATCAGAACATTGTGCGCACCTATCTTCATAAAGACCAGGCTGGAGTTGAGCGCGTAGACGTGGTAGAGCGGCAGCGGACAGATAAACACTTCCTTGCCGTCAAGCAGGTCATGCGCGATCCAGGCGCCGACCTGCTGCAGGTTGGCAACCATGTTGCCATGGGTCAATACGGCGCCCTTGGCAACACCGGTGGTGCCGCCGGTGTACTGCAGAAAGGCCGTGTCTTCGTGCGTCAGCGGCACATCGTCCAAGTCCTGCCCATGCCCTATGCGCAAAGCCGCGTTGAATTCAACTGCACCGGTGATCTTCCATTTGGGCACCATGTGCTTCACGTATTTCACCGCGACGTTGGTAAGAATTTCCTTGACGATCGGGAACATGTCACCTACCTCGGTCGTGATGACGGCCAAGCTCAGCGTCAGATTGCGCTCCAGCACCTCCTGTACGGTGTGGGCAAAGTTCTCCAGCACAACGATGGCCACAGCGCCCGAGTCCTTGAGCTGGTGTTCCAACTCGGGCACGGTGTACTGGGGATTGGCGTTCACTACCACCATGCCGGCACGCAGGATGCCGAACAGCGCAACCGGATACTGCAGCAGGTTGGGCATCATGATCGCGACTCGGTCGCCCCGGTTCAGGCCGAGTGACTTTTGCAGATAGGCAGCGAAGTCACGGCTCGACTGATCGAGTTCGGCATAGCTGATCGATGCGCCCATGTTGCTATAGGCGGGCAATTCGCCGAAGCGCTGACAACTGCGCAGCAACACGTCTTTGAGCGAGGCAAACTCATTGAGATCAACCTCGGCCGGAATCCCGGGCGGATAGTGATTCAACCAGATTCGTTCCATACTGACCTCCTTTTCACCTATCGGTTAAAAAAATATGATGTGCAAGCTGGGTTTGTTACGTGGGTAAGGATGGCTGAGATATTGCAATTATCGATCCGCCGCAGCGATTAACCCGCCTATTTTTGCAATTCTGGCAGCTACGCCTTCAATGGACCATCCCCCAAAAGGGGGGCTTAGGCGGGGTCGCCGATGCCGCGCACCCGGGCTGCAAGCGCCGGTGCAAGCAGCATGAACAGCATACCGAAGATCATGAGCCGGCCTTCAGACAGCTTGTAGTCCAACAGAATACGCTCCAGCGGATAGCCAAACGCCAGGCCCAGGCTGACCTCGAAGGCAAGCATGAGCACCGTCCAGAACAGACCGAGCTTCAACAGTTCGGAACCGCCTTTAGCGCCGACCCAGCGTATGCAAGCCATTGCCACTGCAAAGATGATGAGACAACCGACCAGAATGCCGACCTGATGCGAGCGCAGGTCGCCCAGCACCGGCAATACAAACAGCCTGCGCAAGATACCGTGGATCGATTCCGCCACGGCAATGGAGAGCCATGCGGCGAATGCTCTTGACCAGTTCATCGAAAAGCCCTCCCGTCTCGCATGATTACCCGTTCGGACGCCATTCTGCAATGCCGAACCCTCATGAACCTGATGTCTTCACTTCATGAAAACACCAGTGCCAGGGTTCGTATTGATAACCCAGGCAATTGCCGACCGGATACGACAGACTGTAACCAAATTCAGCGGCACGCCGGCTCAGCCAGGCATAGGCAGCGGTCTGCTCAAACTCGACTTCCAGTGCGCGGCTGCCGGGTGACGAAATATCCACGGCACGGCCCGTGTGGTGCTCGCTGTAACCCGGCGGCGCGCAAAGTGACAAGGCTTCTTCCAGCGCGACGTCGCTTGCGAGTTTGCGGCGAAGCACTTCGAATTGCCGGTCGATGCTGCGAAAAGCGGAAACAATGAACAGACCGACACCATCCGCAAGCGCCGCCGCCTTGAGCTGGCGCCATGCCGCCGCCGCTGCGGGCACCAGCAAATGTTGCCGCCCGTCTACTGCGGTCTCGGCGAGCTCGAGTTCGGTCGCTTCTTCGCACTCGCACAAACCACGGGCCGCGATCATGGCGGCGGTGATACCGAGGGTGGCAAGCTGCTGGTTCATGCTGTGCAGGCCAAAGAATGTCAAGGCACGCGTTGCATCACAATCGCGTCGCTCTTGTATCGGAGAGTCGGTTATTGATCGGCCGGATGGTGCACCCCGTCGTAGGTCGGAACCGGCCCCAGGTCAGACTGGCACGCCAGCGCCAAGACCCAAGGCTGGCCAGATCGTCCCGCATATCCAGGGCCGCACCGATCACGGCAGCCAGCAGCACCGCGACCCATGGGAGCGCAGATTGCAGGGATCGGCGGCCGACTGCCATCACTGCGAAATAGACGAAGAGGCCGACAAGAACATGGAGCGCGTTCTTGGTGAGCCCCGTGGTGGCAGCCACCGCGAGCTTGGTTGCCTGCACCAGTGTGGTTTGCATGGCAACCTATCGTAAGCGCCGACCGAAGAGGAATACCGGGATGGTTTATTCATTGTCAATTCAGTCGCGTTGAAAAAATTCGCCCCGATTTGCCATGTCATCCTCTGTCGAGACTCCGACCACCTGCGCGTCGTCGCGGACCCGCCAAAAAGTTGAATGGGCAACAAACTCGGCCACACGGCTTGGATACGAATCACGCCAGTGTGCGCAGGGCGAAATGTGTTCAAGAGATGTGGCCATGATGACTCGCTAAGTCGCGCTCTTCGCCCTGGCAATGGCGCGCATGAATCCCTCTTTATCGCGCGGCGAAACCAGCACAGTCTTGCCAGCGCCATACTCAACCAGCAGACGATCCAGAGAAAGCGCCGGACCCGACAGCACCGACCGGGTTGGAACGACACGCGCATCTCTGCCACCGGGACCCTCCATCTGAGCGGGCCACTGCGAATCAGCAGACTCCCGTCATGCACCAGGTAATCGGTTGGAAATGAAAGCCACAGCGGCAGGACCACTGCCGCCCCGAGTCCCACCAGAATAGCGGTACCAAGCACGCCAGCGCCTGCCCCGCTTGCGGCCACCGAATACGTTGCAAACAGTGTCACCGCCACTGAAAGAACAATTGTCGCAGCGAACCAGGTGTCAACCTTCGAGTGGAATTTCATTTGCGCCTCATGATGTACTGTCCAAGGCTTGAGCCAACTGGGAACAGACGGCATGTCACTCCGCTTGGCAGCCAAGCCATCGAACAACCCGACAGGCTAGGTCCGTCGGCATGCGAACTCGGATTACCCATAGCGCCGACGGTAGGCGGGCGACGTGGGACGCCCCAGAGTACCGCTTTGTGGGCTCCAGGCTGGCGCATGGTGGGCCGGGCGATCCCCGCAGTTGCTATCAGCGTGCTGCCTTCGAAGGCGCCGAGCATGAGGTTGGGCGGTGACGCGGCCAACTGGTCGGCAAATTCCTGAATCGGCCTCGCAAACTCCTCCTCCAGCGTCAGGCCCAAGCCAATAGAAGACTCGGCCGCAATTTGACGGCGAAGCGCTGAATAGGATTGGGCGTCGTCGCTTGTCAGAGGGCGAATAGTGGTCGCCAAAGATTCAGATTTGTTCATGAAACCCGTCGCCTTCCCTGTGTTGCGTTCGACGCGGCGGGCGGATCGGCGCGTGAACGAATTCGTTATGGGCGCACTGTAACGCGCGCTTCGGATTAGTGTAAATGCGGAAAACTTAAGTGCCCATTAACGCGGCATCCTTCCCAAGCCGCCCAACATCTGAACGCACCGCCTTGCCAACGACAAGTCCGGTTCAGCATGAGACTCACAGCCAGCGACGTACCTTGCGGCTGTACGCAGTGAACTCCTGGCCGAACAAGGCCTGTAGCGCTCTTTCTTCGGGGCCGATTTGAAAGCGGTTCATGTAGACAACGAAGAGCGGAACCAGCACCAGCGACAACAGGTTTGACAGGAACACCGCCAATGCGAGCAGGACAATGAGGAAGCCAAGGTACATGGGGTTGCGACTCACGCGATAGATTCCGCTGTGAACCAGGGACGAAGCAGCCTGCGGCTTGGTTGGATTGACCGTGGTCCGAGCTTGCCGGAACGCGGCGACGCCGAGGACCGCGACGCTGCTGCCAGCCAAGACAAGGGTGAGCGCGACGACGCTTCGGTAAGGCCAATGCCAGGCAAGCGACGGGGCTGCCCACGCCAGCAAGCCCATGAGCACCGCCGTCAGCAAGACCAGGGCCAGTGGTGGTATCCGCAATTCGAGCGCGTTCATCGTGGCTGGAAATATCTACGGTTGAACGAGGGGTTTCGCATCACTGCTACCGACTGGTTTGTACAGAATGCGGTTGCCAAACGACTGGCCTTGGATCACGTAGTAGGCAAAGCCCAGATCCTGGTAGTGCAGATGCTGGTAGAACGCGAGGGCGCGCGTGTTGCGCTCCCAGGCCGACAACCAAAGGCCGCCCGAACCTGCGTGCATGGCACAGTTCTCAGCCGCCAACAGGAGCGCGCCGCCAATGCCTGCGCCCTGGGCCTGAGGCTGAACGTAGAGGCGAACCAACTCGGCCCCGACAACACCAGTAACTGGCGAAGCCACGTGATCGCGCAGCACCTCTGCAAAACCCAACAGCCCGGCGCCTCGCTCCGCAAGGAAGAAGACGCGACCGGTTTCATGCAGGCGCTTCTCAAATTTGCCGCGGCCATACTCGGCAAACGCCTCATTGGCCAAATCCGGACGAACGCCCGCGGTGGCGTAGGTGTCAAGAAAAACTTGTATCGCAAGGGCAGCGATGGTCTCGGCATCAGCGACTGAGCCGGCGCGGATTGACGCGGGTGAAATTTTCAAAGCGGCGTGTTGTGATGCGAAAGGTAGCAGTCAACCGGTGCCTGGTTAACCAGATGATAAGACTTGGACATTCTACGCAGTGCCGACCCGTGCGCAGCGAGTAGCCAGTCGGTAACAGGTGTATCCGGTAGTGCAATCGATGCGTGGCAGGGGTGCAACCCATGAGCGAATTTTTCCATCGAAAGCGCCAAGCGGTGAGTAAAGACAATGCTCATGCATGCGCAATACGACACAGGGGAATGGGAATACCGGCGAGCCGCTTGGCCTATCTGATGCAGCAGCACGGCTTGCGCCATTCCGATCTACCCGAGATCGGCGCGCAGAGCGTGGTGTCCGATGTTCTGGCTGGCAAGCGCAAGCTGAACTTGCGCCCGACGAAGGTCTTGGCGAAAAGATTTTCTGTGCCGATGGAATCGCTGATCGAGGATTGACCCAAGGCCCACAGCGCGGTCAGTTGCTCTCGAGGGCTCAGACTGATTGACGACGGGATGCATGCTTTACCTCCCATCCCTTGCACGCCAGACCAACCACCATGGGGATGAGTTTGCTGCCAGTGCGGTAGTGCGCAATCACGCGTCGTGTCATACCGAGCGATTCGGCGGCTACCGACAGCCACCGGCCAAGCGATACCATGCCCCCATTCGTCGCGCTTCATTCGAGCAAATAACGTGGGGGCAGCCAGTTTGACAAAGGCCGTGTTGCGCTTTGGCAAGTCAGACAAGTTGACGTTCAGGGCCTCGCCCGTGTTTCAGACCAATTCAATCGACTATTTAGCGCCAGACACGCTTAGATGCTCGCACAGAAAGCCGCCGAGCTCCTGCACCGACTGATCCGCTTCACGCATATGCCCGCCCAACATCTGCCAGACATGCCACATGCCGGGGAAAACCTTGACGCTGGCTGGCGACCCAAGCGCCTTCAGGCGCTGCACCAGCAGCAGGGAATCGTCAAGCAGGGCTTCGCGCTCGCCAACGTGAATCAGGGTCGGGGATAGCCCGTGCAATTGCGCATACTGCGGTGAGACCAGTGGATGCGTCAACAGGGTCGCGCCGGCGTAGTGGCGCGCGGCGATGCTCAGGCGCTCACGGGTCGGAAAATAGGGGTCCAGCGCTGCCTTGGTGGTGTGGGTTTTGTTGCCCTGCGCAAGATCTGTCCAGGGCGACATCAGCGCCAGCGCCGCCGGAGGCAGGATGCCTTGTTCGCGCAAACGGATGGCAAGAGACAGCGCCAAACCGCCGCCTGCCGAATCGCCAGCCAGGGCGATCAACGCGCCGGGGTGCGCTGCCTGCAGCCCGTGGTAAGCCATGAGCGCGTCGTCGAGTGCGGCTGGAAACGGGTGTTCCGGCGCCAGCCGGTAGGCCAGGTTGAATACCCTGTGCCGGGCTGCCAGCGACAGCCTGGCCGCCACCGCACGGTGTGTGATGCACGAGCCCCCGGTGTAAGCACCGCCGTGCAGATACAGAACCATGCCGCTGCCCTGCTGAGATGCGGGCCGAAGCCATTCACCACGGCAAGCGCCGACTTCAGCCGTTTCCACCGCGACGCCGCCGGGCATCCTGAACATGCGCTCGGCCGCCGCTTCACGCGCCAGGCGGTATTCCGGCAGAGTCAATTGGCGCCGGGCCAGCTTGGCCAGCTGGTACTTGACGACGTGGTAGAGCAGGCGCGACTTCAGGGATGGCATGGTGCCTTGCCGCAAACAGCCTCAGCGGCCTTCGAAATGCGCGGGCTGTTTGGCGAAGAAGGCGTCGATGCCGGTCTTGAAATCCTGCGTGCCGGCACATTTGATAAAAGCAGCAGCCTCGGCGTCGAGTTGCGCCGGCAGATCACGGCTGAACGATTCGCGCATCAAGCGGCGCAACTGGCCGAAAGCAACGGTCGGTCCGTTGGCCAGACGCTGCGCAAAGGCTTTGACTTCGGCCTCCAGTTCGGCGGCGGGCGCCACCCGGTTCACCAGACCGAGCCGCGCAGCGTCGGCCGTTGTCAGGGTTTCGCCGAGCATGGCAATTTCCAGCGCCCGGCGCAGCCCGACCAAGCGCGGCAGGGCCCAGGAGGCACCGACATCGCAACTGGCGCCAATATTGGCATAGGCCAGGCTGAAGCGTGTGCCCTCGGCGGCAATGATGAAATCGGCCTGCAGCATCAGGCTCAAACCGGCGCCGGCCGCCACGCCATGAACCTGCGCGATCAGCGGCGCATCCATCTGTGAGAGCAGTGTGATCGCCTCGTGCAGCGGGCCGATCAGCTCGCTTGCACCCCGGTTCGGGTCGGCACGCAGCGTGGCCAGATCACCGCCGGCCATGAAGCCGCGCCCGGCACCGCACAGCACAATGGCACGCACCGAGCGGTCGTCCACCAGTTCGCGCGCGGCCCGCAGGATAGCCTGGGCCATCGGAATGTCGACCGCATTGAGTGCCTTGGGCCGGTTGAAACGCAGCGTGACGACAGCGCCATCGCGCGCCACCTGCAGCGGCAGTTCCGGGGTTTCAATCGAGGCAGTGGGGTTCATGTCATTCTTTCGTTGTGGCGTGTTAACCGAGTTTAGCCAGACCACCATGACCTGGCATGGCACAGGCTATCGGTACAGCGCCTCGATCTCTGGCGCATAGGTCTTGTAAATGCTGGAGCGGCGCACTTTCATGGTCGCGGTGACCTCGCCATCGTCGTGATCAAGTTCCTTGGTCAGCAAATGAAACTTGCGGATTTGCGAGACCTGCGCCAGCCGCGCGTTGCCCGTGGCGATATCGGCGTCGATCAGTTCGCGCACCTGCGGATGCTCGACCAGCGAGCGGAAATGCGTGAACGGGATGCGCCGCGCCTCGGCCCAGTTGCTGACCACTTCGTAGTCAATCTGGATCAGGGCCGCGACATACTTGCGGCCATCGGCAACGATGATGCATTCCTTGATGTAGGGGCTGCCCTTCATCGTGTTCTCGATCTCGGACGGCGTCAGGTTCTTGCCGCCGGCGGTGATCATGATGTCCTTGAGCCGGTCCACGATGCGCAACTGGCCGCCCTCCTCGCGCACCACGTCGCCGGTGTGCAGCCAGCCGTCCCGAATGCTGTCGGCCGTGGCCTCGGGGTTCTTGTAGTAGCCGACAAACACCATGTCGCCGCGCAGCTGCAGCTCGCCGTTCTGGCCGAGTCGGTACTCAACGCCCAGCGTTGGCACACCCACCGTCCCGACCACCACCTGGTCGATACGGTGGCCGGTGACCATGCCGGTCGATTCGGTCAGGCCATAGACCTCAACCAGCGGCACGCCCAGCACGCGGAAAAAACGCACCACGTCGGGCGGGATCGGCGCCGCGCCGGTCAGCGCCACCTGCACCTTGCGCAAACCGATGAAATTCTGCAGCGCACGAAAAACGCACCAATAACTCAAGGCGTAGGACAGCTTTTGCGCGAGGCTCCACGTGGCGCGTGGTTTCTCCGCCAGCGGCTGACAGGTCTGGTAGGCCCACTGGAACAGCTTCTGGCGCAGACCGCCGGTGTCGTTAAGCTTGATGCTGATGGCGGCGTGCATTTTTTCCCAGATGCGCGGCACGCCCAGGAACATGGTGGGCGCGACCTCGCGCAGGTCTTCCTGCACGGTGCGAATCGATTCACCAAAGTTGACCTGCGCGCCGAGGTAGATCGGCACAAAGGTGGTCAGCATCTGCTCGGCCACATGGCACAGCGGCAGATACGACAAATGGCTGGTACTGGCCGACAGGCCGAGCCGATCCACGATGCCGGGCACGATGCCACGGATGTTGCGATAGGAAATCATCGCGCCCTTGGGCTTGCCGGTCGAGCCCGAGGTGTAGATCATGAGAGCGACGTCGTCGAGCGTCTGGCGTGCGAGCGCCTCATCGACCAGCGCCCTATTGCCGCTGGCAGCGCCGAGCGCTTCCACTTCGGCAAAGGTGGCAATCAGCCGGCGTGCCTCGGGCGCGAAACTACGCAGGCCCTTGGTCTCCATGACGACGATCTTGCGCAGGCGCGGCAACTGGTCGAGCGCCGCCAGCAGCTTGTCGGTCTGCTCCTGGTCTTCGCAGACCATGATCTCGATGTCGGCGTGGCTCACCACATACGCCACTTCGCTGCTCGGGCTGGTGGAGTAGACGCCGACCGCAACCACACCGACCAGGCCGCTGCCCATTTGCGCGAGCACCCACTCGATGCGGTTCTCGGAAATCACGCCGACATGGCCGCCCTCGGGCAGACCCAGGGCGCGCAGGCCCAGACCGAAATGGCAGGCGCGCTCGTAGTAGCGGTCCCAGCGCACCGGCTTCCAGATGCCGAAGTCCTTCTGCCGGATCGCAATGCGCTCGGGCGCCAGTCGCGCGCGCTCACGCAGCATCTGCGGCAGGGTCAGTTTTGGCAGGGAAACAGGAGGAATCATGAAAGCCAACGCTTGCGGCGCTTGTAATGCTTGACCTGGCGAAAGCTGCGCGTCTCGCCGCCGCCGCCAACGCCGAGGTAGAACTCGCGCACATCGGGGTCGCTGGCGAGACGCTCGGCCGTGCCGTCGATCACGATCTTGCCGTTCTCCATGATGTAGCCGCGGTGCGCCACGGCTAGCGCCAGCGTCGCGTTCTGCTCGACCAGCAGCATGGAGACGCCGCGCTCGGCGTTGATGCGCACGATGATGGCAAAGATCTCTTCCACCAGTTTGGGCGAGAGGCCCAGCGACGGTTCGTCGAGCAGGATCAGCTCGGGCTGCGCAATCAACGCGCGCCCGATTGCCAGCATCTGCTGCTCGCCGCCCGACAGGTAACCGGCCAGGCTCTTGCAGCGCTCATGCAGACGCGGAAAATAGGAATAGACCAGATCAAAGTCGGGCTTGACACCGCCACGACCGGTTAGCGCGTAACTGGCCGCGATCAGGTTTTCCTCGATCGTCAGGTCCTCGAAAATGCGCCGGCCTTCCATCACATGGCTGAGACCCTGGCGCACCAATTGCTGCGGCGCCAGCTCGGCAGTGGACTGGCCGTTGAAGCGGATGCTGCCGCTTTGCAGTTCGCCGTCTTCAAGCATCAGCAAACCCGAGATGGCTTTCAGCGTGGTCGACTTGCCGGCGCCATTGCTGCCCAGCAAGGCAACGATTTCCCCGCGCGGCACCGCCAGCGACAGGCCGCGCAGGGCCTGCACCACCTTGTTGTAGATCACCTCGATGTTGTTGACTTCGAGGATGTTCTGTACTGCGGCCATGCTCATCGCGGGGTCTGCCTTGTGACTAAAGCGCGATCCAGTCCGACGCTGGCACCATCTTCTGCGCCTTCATGTCGGCGCGGTAGACGCGCCCGACCGGGATCGAGTTGCCCTTGATGGTGATTGGCACGCCGATCAGGCCGCCGGTGTCGAAGTCCTTGATGCTGTTGAGCGCAGCCTTGAGGTTCTTGCCCGTGAGTTCCTTGTTGGCGTTGAGCGTGCGCTTGGCGGCCTCAGTGAACAGCATGGCAGCCAGAAAGCCCTGGATGTAGGCCGTGCTCTGGTAATCCGGGTGCAGCTGGCGGATCTTTTCGAGCATCGGCGCCTTGGCCGAGGTGTCGTAGTAATAGCGGTAGGGCATGACGCCCATGAAGCCATCGCCAGCCTCGCCCATCTTCATGACGGTGGAGCTGTCCATGGTCCAGAACGTGCCCATCCATTTGGTCGTCATGCCCATCTGCTTGCCCTGCGTGATGAACTCAGGAATAGGCGCCAGGATGTAGCCGTGGAAGATGGTGTAGTCGGGCGCGGCGCGGCGCAGTTTGATGACCTCGGTCGAGACATCGACACTGCCCGCGGGCGTCATGATCTTGACCGGCACGCTCAGGCCCAGTTTCTTCGCCAGCGCTTCGCTGCTGTCAATCGGATCGCGGCCGAATTCGGAATCGGAATAGACGAACGCCACCTTGGCACCGGGTTTTTCCTTGGCGATGTGGCGCAGCAGGATGCCGAACATTTCGGTGTAATCCGGCCCGACCAAAAACTGGTCCGGGTATTTCACCGGGTCGTTCAACTCGGTGGCAAATGAAGCGCCAGCCATCAGGATGTTGCCGGTGCGCTCCAGTTCGGGGTTGATGGTTTTGGAGAACGCAGTCGAGTCGCCGTAATAGAGGTTGACCTTGTTCTGACTCGTGATTTTCTTGAAAGCCGCCACCGAGACGTCGACCTTGTAGCCCGTGTCTTCCGGTACAAAACGCAGTTTGCGGCCCTTGATGCCGCCGGCATCATTGACGATCTTGACGTAATCGCCGATGCCGGCATTGATGCCGACGCCGGCAAACGCGAAGACACCGGTCATCGGAATGGAGCCACCGATGACAATGTCTTCGCCGGCCTGGGCCTGCGCCAGCGGCGCGACGAGCGTGGCACCGGCGGCCAGCAGCAGTGCGCGGCGACGTTGGGAAATGGCTGATGTCTTCATGCTTGTCTCCTTCTTGCTTGGTCTGTGATCCAGCGGTGCGTGAACGCACTCAATTGCGGAACGGCCACAGATGGAAAAAACGGCGAATGCGCCGCCACACTTCTGCGAGCCCGTGCGGCTCGAAAACCAGAAACCCGATGATCAACAACCCGAACAGCATGGTGCGCACGGGCGAGAGAAAAACCGTCAGTTCGGCGCCGCGCGGCAACAGGCCAACGCCAATCTTGAGCAGTTCCGGCACCATGGTCATGAAGACCGCGCCGAAGATGCCGCCCAGGATCGTTCCCATGCCGCCGACGATGATGGCCGCGAGGAAGAAGATCGACATCGACAGCGGAAAACTCTCGGGCGTCACGACACGGAAGAAATAGGCCCACAGACCGCCCGCGAGGCCGGCATAGAACGAAGACAACCCGAATGACAGCAGCTTGTAGTTCAGCAGCGGAATGCCCAGCACCTCGGCCGAGATGTCACGGTCGCGAATGGCGATGAAAGCACGGCCGACGCGCGTGCGAAACAGATTCGATGCACCGAGCAGCATCAGCACCGTGACCGGCAGGATGACCCAGTAAAGGCGAAACGAGGTGTCGAGCACCATGCCGAACAGCTTGGCCGGCGGCACCGTGAGGCCGCCAGTGCCACCGGCGAAGGAGGCGTTGGCAAAAATGAAATGCGTGATGAAGGAGGCGGCGATGGTGACGATCGCCAGGTACAAGCCCTTCACGCGCAGCGACGGGATGCCGACGATGACACCACCGACCATCGCAACAAAACCACCGGCCAGGATGTTGAGCAGAAACGGCGAGCCAACGCGGATCTGCAGAATCGCCACCGTGTAAGCGCCCAGGCCCATGAACGCGGCTTGGCCCAGGCTGACCAGGCCGGTGTAGCCGGTCAGAATATTCAAACCGGTGGCGCTGGCGACGTTGATGCTGACCAGGCAGGCCAGGTACAGCCAGTAGTCGCCGGCCACGAACGGAAACAGCATGAGCAGCGCGGCGGCGAGCGCGAGCCAGGCCTTCTGCGTGCGCGAGTCAAACAGCGCCGCGTCGGCGATGTAGCTTTCCTTGAGTGTGCCGATGCGCATCAGACGTTCTCCGCGTTCAGGCAAACAGGGCAGCGATGACGGTGACGCAAGGACATCAGAGCCTCTCGATTTCGTGGGTGCCGAACAGGCCGTAGGGACGGATCATCAGCACGATGACGAGCACGATGAAGGTCGCCAGCAACTTGTACTCGCCACCCAGGTAGGAACTGGCCAGCGCTTCAATCAGACCGATCAGCAAGCCGCCCAGCAGCGCGCCGAGCACACTGTCGAGCCCGCCGACGATGACGACCACCAGCACCGACAAACCGAACACCCCCATCGAAGACGAGATGCCGCCGATCGAGCCGACGATGATGCCCGACAGGGCGGCGAGCATCGCCGATACCACCCAGGCCAGAGAAAAAACACGCGGCACGTTGATGCCCATCGAATAGGCAGCGGCCTGGTCCGAGGCCGTGGCGCGCAGCGCGACGCCACCGCGCCAGAAACGGAACACCAGCAGCACGGTGGCAATCAGCACGATGGCGATCAGCGCGCCGTAAAAGACCTTGGGCGCCAGGAAAGCATCGCCCACCATGACCGGCGTCGTCGGCAGGAAATCGGGCAGGCGGCGCTGGTCAGCGGTCCAGATCAGTTCCACCAGACCGACCAACACCGACGACAGACCGATCGTGACCATGAAGACCGAGATCGGCGGCTCGCCCAGCAGGGGGCGGATCATGGTGCGCTCGATCCCCGCGCCCAGCAGACCGGCGCTGAGCACCGCCGCCGGCATCGCCAGCCACAGGCGAAACTCGAACGTGACCGCAAAGGTGAAAAACAGGTAAGCGCCGATCATCAGCATTTCGCCAATGGCCAGGTTGACCACGCGCGTGCCCTTGTAGACCATGACAAAGGCCAGCGCCGCCAGCGCGTACAGGCCGCCACTGGCCAGGCCGGTCAGGCAGATCTCGAACAGGTAGGCCCAATCCATCAGGCGACTCCCGCTCGCACGACGCCGTCGTGCAGTTTGCGCCGCAGGTCGCTGACGTCGCCGGATCCGAGGTAAGCCCGGATCACCTCCGGGTCACCCTGCACGCTGGCCGGCGTGCCCTGGGCAATGACCTGACCAAAGTTGAGCACGATGACATAGTCGGACAAATCCATCACCATGCCCATGTCGTGCTCCACCATCAGCACCGTCACGCCCCACTCTTCGCGCACGTCGAGGATGAAGCGCGCCATGTCCTCGGTCTCTTCGCGGTTCATGCCCGCCACCGGCTCGTCGAGCATCAGAATTTCGGGCTGCATGGCCAGCGCGCGCGCCATTTCAACGCGCTTTTGCAGACCGTAGGACAGAGCGGAAACCGGCGCATGGCGGATGTGATCGATCTCCAGGAAATCGATGATGCGCTCCTCGATATCGGCGCGCAGTTCGGCCTCCTCGCGCCGCGCCCGCCCCATGTAGAACAGCGCATCGAGCACATTGGTTTTGAGGTGCGAGTGACGGCCGAGCTTGATGTTGTCGAGCACCGTCATGCCACGAAACAGCGCGATGTTCTGGAAGCTGCGCCCCAAACCCATTTTGGCGCGCTGCGGCGCTGGCACGCGCGTGATGTCATGACCCTTGAAGCGCACCTGGCCGGCGCTGGGTCGATAGAACCCAGAGACGGTATTGAAAAGCGAAGTCTTGCCCGCACCGTTGGGCCCGATGACGGCGGTGATGGACCCCGGCGCCACGCTGAAGCTGACATCGTTGAGCGCGCGCACGCCGCCAAAGCGCAGCGTGACGCCGTCGATCTGCAACAGGGGCGGCGCGTTGCCAGTGGCGCCTTCGGCGGGTGTCTCCATCAATATTCTTATGCGGGTTTGTGCTGAGTGAAAGATTTTTACTGATGCGTAAACTTATTACTCATGAGTAGATTATGGAATTCAGCTGATCAACCCGGCATCGGGACTTTCCCTAGGCCCTCTGCGCATGCCTAAGAAAGCAGCCACTTCACCCTGGGCCCCATCATCCGAGCGTGGGCAGCAGCGCCAGGTCAAACGCGACGCCGTGCTGGCGACGGCGGCGCAGCTTTTCAATGAGCGCGGCTTTCACGCCACCTCGCTCGACGACATTGCAGCGCGCCTCAATGTCAGCAAACCGACGCTCTACTACTACGTCAAGAACAAGGATGAGATCCTGATCGAATGCGTGCGCAAAGGCCTGCAGATGATGACCGAGGGCATCGAGGCAACGCGCAGCGCCGGCGGCAAAGCGATTGACCAGTTGACGGCCTGCATGCGCATCTACACGCGCATCGTGACGCAGGATTTCGGCATGTGCGTGATCCGCATCAGCGATGACGAGATGCCGCAGCAGAACCGCACCGAGTTGCGTCGGCTCAAGTCTGGCATCGACATGGCGTTTCGCCGTCTCGTCACCGAAGGCATCGCCGAAGGATCAATCCAGCCTTGCGACCCCAAGATGGCGGCCTTTGCCATTGCGGGCGCTCTGAGCTGGATCGGGCGCTGGTACGAAAGCGGCGGCGACTACCAGCCCGACGAGATCGCAACGCAACTCACCGCAATGCTGCTCAAGGGCATCCTGCAAGGCCCGGCGGTAGCCTGATTCAGGCGCTGCGGGCCGCGTTTTTCAGCGCCTGACTCACTTCGTTCGCACCCTGGGCTGAAGCATCTTTTGGCACGCTGTCGCCGCTGCGGTCGGTCACCTCGGACAGGCGTTCATCCAGGCGCTCCGGCGCCTGCGCATCGCCACCGATCCAGGCGCCCTGGGTCATGGTGATGTGCGCCGCCTCGAAGGTGCCAGCGCCAGCGCAGAGAATCGTGCGACTCGGCGCGTCCTGCGCCACCAGCACCAGCATGGCGGGCACCACGGCTTCGGGCTTGAGCGCGTCGAGCACCGCCTGCGGCATCAGGCCTTCGGTCATGCGCGTGGCAGCCGTCGGCGCCAGACAGTTGACGCGGATGTCGTTCTTGGCGCCCTCGATCGCCAGCGTCTGCATCAGGCCCACCAGCGCCATCTTGGCCGCGCTGTAATTGGCCTGCCCAAAGTTGCCGTACAAGCCACTCGATGACGTCGTCATCAGGATGCGGCCGTACTTCTGCGCGTTCATGATCGGCCAGACCGCCTTGCAGCAATGCACGGCGCCCATCAGGTGCACATCGACCACCTGGGCAAAGTCCGCCACTTCCATTTTGGCAAAACTCTTGTCGCGCAGAATGCCGGCATTGTTGACCAGAATATCGACACGGCCCCAGGCATCAACCGCCTGCTGCACCATGGCCCGCACCGCCGAAAAATCGGTCACCGACGCGCTATTGGCCAAGGCATCGCCGCCAGCGGCCAGGATCTCGGCCACCACCGCGTCGGCCGCCGTGCTTGAGCCGCCGGAGCCGTCACGCGCGCCACCAAAATCGTTGACCAGCACCTTGGCCCCGCGCGCCGCCAGCGCCAGCGCATGTTGCCGGCCGAGGCCGCCGCCCGCGCCTGTCACGATGGCCACGCGGCCTTTGAAGTCAATTGTCATGGTTGTTTCCTCAAGTTGAAATCAGGGTGCCAGCGTGCTGATGGGGCCGCTCATGCCAGAGCGCTGCAGCCAGGCGAAGACCGAATCGACCGTGACGGTCTCGATCCGGTCGGAAAAGCGCTTCTCGTTCGGATGGTCGTCGAACGCGACGTTGGCCGCCGACACGCGTGCCCCCAAGCGCGTCAATGCACCAATGTTCAGGGCCGTTGGCTGATAGCCGCTCGCCATCAACCAGCCTTGTGCCTGCTGCCGGGTGAACGGCGTCGCTGCGTTGTCGGTCATCATGGCCAGGGCCAACGTCTCGATCGCCCACTGATTGGACTGCTGGTACTTCTGGCCCCAGACGTAGCTCACCAGGCTGTAGGGTTTATGCTGCAATTGGACCGCGCGCCGCTCGTCCTGCAACAAGGCCAGCAGGCGTTGCTGCACCGCAGGTGTCGGCACCACCCAGGCCGCCTCAAGGCGCCACAAGTCATCCAGAAAGAAGTCTCCCAGCCCCTGACGGTAAATGGCCGAATCGGCACTGCCGCACTGGTTGAGCTTGTGCAGCACACGCCAGCGGTTGCCACCCTGCGCGTCAATTTCGCGATAGGCGAAACCCAGATGCGAGTAGTGCAAACCGTACTTGCTCAGGTCCTGCCCGGCGCGCGCCAGGATGACGACCTGCGCCCCGCTTTGCTCCAGCGCCTGCCAGGTGCGCAGCGCGAGATTGAGCGAGCGCTCGATCGTGATGGCCTTCGGGGGCTGCGGCGCATCACAGGAACGCCCGGCATGGGCCGGTGCGGCCAACAGAACCGCCGCGACAAACAAGGCCGAAACGACATGGCGCGCAATCGCAGCCATGGCCCCGGTTCGAAGGTAGGTCACGGCGTGACGCGCTGGCTGTACAGCAAGGCGCGACCCAGTTCATTGGGCAGGAAGGCAATGGCCTGGCCGGCCACCGACAGCACGACGCCGGTGCTGATGATCGCAACCGTGACGACGGTGCTGGCGACGACCGAAACGCCTTCAATCACCTTGCCCGACACCTCAAGGCTGACGCGCGCCCCGTCCGAGACCCGCTCCAGCACATAGACCGTGCCACGCGCCGACAACTCGACTGACCTCACCACCAGCGTCGCGCCGGCCACCGACAAGGCCAGCGGCACCGCCACCGCAGCCTCGCTGGCAGCGACCGACCCTTCCATTAGCGAGGCCAGAGGCAACGCGGAAACGGCACTCAAGGCCGAGGCCTGACTTTGTGCCGCCGCATCAGGACAAACGCCAGCGCCCAGGCACCAAACCCCGGCCACCAGAGCCGCTGCACCCAATCTGTTTTTCATAGCTTCTCCGTCACGTTCTGAAGTTCAATCGAACCGACAGGCACGCGCACCGCCGGCGCTTCATTGACCGCGGTTGAGCACCTTGGCCACCGGGTAATGACGCAGCCGGAACGCATCGGGCATGCCAGAACCCAGCAGCGGCCGCAGGTAGAGACGGAAGGCGTCGGTCACGTCAGTGCCGCTGGCACTGATGAATTCGTCTTCCATGACACGCGTCTTGCCGGCCACGGCTTCCAGCGGCAGCAGTTCGTAATCGACCGAATAAAAGCCGGTGCGCTTGATCGCGACCGAGCCGCTCTGGTTGCCCCACATGGCGAACTGAACGGCCTTCTCGCCGACCTCGCGCGCCTCGCGCTGGTCCACATCCGAGACGCAGCCGATGAAAGAGCGCTGCAGATAACCGAAGGTGTCGCCGCGCACACGCTTGATCCCGAGCTTGGACTTGATTTCCTCGCACAGCAGATCGGCCAGCGCGCCGTTGCCCGAGAGTTGCACATTGCCGTGCGCGTCGTGCTCCAGGTCCTTCGCCAGCAAGGCCAGGATCGGAGCGCCATTGGCATCGTGGATGCCTTCGGAGACCGCGATCACGCAGCGACCGTAGCGCTCGTAGACGGCTTTCACATCGGCCAGGAATTTATCCAGCACAAAGGTGCGCTCGGGCAGGTAGATCAGGTGCGGGCCATCATCGGGAAACTTCTTACCCAGCGCCGAGGCCGCCGTCAGAAAACCGGCATGGCGCCCCATGACAACGCCGACGTAGACACCGGGCAGGGCCGCGTTGTCGAGGTTGGCACCGGCAAAGGCCTGCGCCACAAAGCGCGCTGCCGACGGAAAACCGGGCGTGTGGTCGTTGCCAACGAGGTCGTTGTCGATGGTCTTGGGAATGTGCAGACAGCGCAGCGCATAGTTGGCCTTGCGCGCCTCCTCGGCCACGATGCGCACGGTGTCGGAAGAGTCGTTACCGCCAATGTAAAAAAAGTGCTCAATCTCATGCGCCTGCAGCACCTTGAAGATCTCCTGGCAATAGGCCAGGTCGGGCTTGTCACGCGTCGAACCCAGGGCCGACGACGGCGTATTGGCGACCAGTTCCAGGTTGTGGTGGGTCTCCTGCGTCAGGTCGACAAAGTCTTCGTTGACGATGCCTCGCACACCATGGCGCGCACCGTAGATGCGCTCGATGGAACCGAAGCGGCGCGCCTCCATGGCGACGCCGACGAGCGACTGGTTGATGACGGCGGTCGGGCCACCACCCTGTGCGACGAGTATTTTTCCGGATGCCATGGTCAATCTCCTTGATGCAATAGCGCTCAAGTTTAGCCTGCTGGCGTCGCCCCATTGGCCGTAGCGCGCTAGCACCACCGATTTGCCGTCGGATGCATTTGCCCCCTATACTTTGCCGAGGCCACTACCGTATCAACCAGCAAGCAGGGAGAATTCCATGACCATTAACGTGAACATCGATCTGGGCTACGAGTTTGACGTCAAAGCCAGTATCGATGAGGTCTTCAACGTGCTGGCCGACGTTCCAACCTCGGCCAGTCACTTTCCCAAGGTCGACAAACTGGTCGATCTCGGCGGCGGCGCCTATCGCTGGGAAATGGCAAAAATCGGCATCGCGCAGATCAATCTGCAAACCATTTACGCCTCAAAATACGTCTCGGACCGCGCCAAGGGAACGGTGGTCTGGACGCCGGTCAAGGGAGAGGGCAACGCACTGGTCTCGGGTAACTGGAAAATCAGCACCAAGAAGAAGGCCACGCACATCGTGCTGCAGATCCAGGGCGACCTCAGCATTCCCCTGCCCGGCCTCATGAAGATGGTGGTGGCACCAGTGGTCGAGGGCGAATTCGAGAAGATGATCGAACAATACATCGACAACCTGACCAAGCGCTTCGGCGGCGAAGCCTGACGCGCTCAAAGCCGTGAGTTCAGCAAACTGCCTAAGCTAGTACTCCGACACAGACGCATCGGTACTAGGGTCTATCCCACTAGGGTCTATCCCATTGCCGGGAACCCTCCTTGCCTGAAGAATGGGCTTTCCATCTGATTGGAAAGCACTATGGGCCAACCCGTTACCGTCAACGCCGGCGACCTGCCGCTGCAAAGTCTTTACCGCTGGGAGCGTGAGCGCCGCGACCAGATCTATCTGACGCAGCCAAGCGGCGGCGGCGCTGTGCAAAACATCACTTGGGGTGAGGCCGGCGAGCAGATTCGCCGCATGGCGGCCTGGCTGCAGGCGCAGGGCTGGCCAGCCGGCAGCCGCGTTGCCATCATCGGCAAGAATAGCGCGCACTGGATTCTGGCGGACCTGGCGATCCTGCTGGCCGGTCATGTATCGGTTCCGCTCTACCCCACGTTCAACGGCGCGGCGCTGGCCTATACCCTGCAACACAGCGAGGCACGCGCCTGTTTCATCGGCAAGATGGATGACATCGCCAACCTGCGCAGCGGCATCCCGGTGGGTCTGCCGCTGATTGCCCTGCCGCTGGCGCCCGCCATCGAAGCCCTGCAATGGAGCGAACTGGTCCAGGCGACGGCGCCGCTTGAGGGAACACCGGCGCCGGACCCGGCCGGCGTCTGCACCATCATCTACACCTCGGGCACCACCGGCAAGCCCAAGGGCGTGATGCACAGCTTCAACACCATCGCCTGGGGCATCAACAGCGCGACAAGGCGTATCAAGATGGGCAGCACCGACCGCTTCATCTCGTATCTGCCGCTGGCCCATGTGGCCGAACGCATGCTGATCGAGCAGAGCTCGCTGCGCTACGGCGGACACATCTTCTTTGCCGAATCGATTGACACCTTCATCCAGGACCTGCAGCGGGCGCGCCCCACCATCTTCTTCTCGGTACCGCGTCTGTGGGTCAAGTTTCAGCAGGGCGTGCACGCCAAGCTGCCGCAGAAGAAACTCGACCGACTGCTGGCCCTGCCGCTCATCGGCAATATGGTGCGGCTCAAGATTCTCAAGGGTCTGGGTCTCGATCAATGCCGCATCGCGGCCGGCGGCGCGGCACCGATGCCGGCCGATGTACTGCGCTGGTACCGCCGGCTCGGACTCGATCTGGTCGAGGTCTACGGCATGACCGAGAACTGCGCCATCTCGCACGCGTCATTGCCGGGCACGCTCAAGACCGGCACGGTCGGCCTGCCCTATGACGGCGTGCAGCAGCGCATCGACCCCAGCAGCGGCGAAATCCTGATGCACAGCGGCGCGCTGATGCTGGGTTATTACCGCGAGCCGGAACAGACCGCCGCGACGATCACCGCCGATTGCTGGTTGCGCACCGGCGACCAGGGCAGCATCGACGGCGATGGCTATCTGAACATCACTGGCCGCGTGAAGGACATCTTCAAGACCAGCAAGGGCAAGTACGTGGCGCCATCACCACTGGAAGACCTGCTGGTCATGCACCCCGACATCGAGGCCTGCCTGGTCACCGGGGCCAACCTGGTGCAGCCGCTGGCACTGGTCATGCTGTCGGCGGACGCGGCAGACCGCGCCGCGTCGGCAGAAAGTCGCCAGGAATTGACAGACTCACTGGAACGCCACCTGACGGCGGTCAACGCGCGGCTGGAACCGCACGAAAGGCTCAAGTGCCTGGCGGTGCTGGTCACGCCCTGGACGCCTGAAAACGGCTTTGTGACGCCAACCATGAAGGTCAAACGCCGTCGCATTGAAGAAAGCTACGGCGAGCGCTATGCCACCTGGTGTGCCCGGGGCGAACCTGTCGTCTGGACCGGGGCCTGAACAACCGGGGCTTGAACGACTGGTTCAGTGTCTGGGCTGATAATCAGCGCTTGGCTGAAGATCTTCATCCCAACAACTTTGTCAGGACCACCACAATGCATCGTGTCGCCATCAGTAGCACAGGAATCTACATCCCGCCCGAAGTCATCACCAACGAAGAGTTGGTCCAGTCGTTCAATCGTTTCGCTGATCAGGAAAATACGCTGCACGCCGCTGAGATTGCAGCCGGCACGCGCACACCGATTCCGCAATCCAGCGTCGAGTTCATCGAGAAGGCATCGGGCATCAAGCGCCGCTACGTGATGGAAAAATCCGGCGTCCTCGACCCGCAACGCATGCGCCCGCGCTTCAAGGCCCGGCCTGACAACGAGATCTCGATGATGGCCGAGATCGGCGTCGCCGCGGCGCGCGACGCCCTGGCGCGTGCTGGCAAGACGGTGCAGGACGTGGACGGCGTGCTCTGCGCCGCCGCCAACATGCAACGCGCCTACCCGGCGATGGCAGTCGAGATTCAGACCGCGCTGGGCATCAAGGGCTTTGGCTTCGACATGAACGTGGCCTGCTCCTCGGCCACCTTCGCCATCGAGATGGCCGTCAATACCGTCAAGTGCGGCTCGGCCCGCGCCGTGCTGGTGGTGGACCCTGAGATCACCTCGCCGCACCTGGCGTGGAAAGACCGCGACTGCCATTTCATTTTTGGCGATGTCTGCACCGCTATCCTGATCGAGCGGCTCGAAAATGCACCTGCCGGCGCGTTTGAAGTGCTGGGCACACGCCTGCTGACGAGCTTCTCGAACAACATCCGCAACAACGCCGGCTTCATGTCGCGCAGCGAAGACCGCAACCCGGACGACCGTGATCAGCTCTTTTATCAGGAAGGGCGCAAGGTGTTCAAGGAAGTCTGCCCGATGGCGGCCGAACACATCACCAAGCACCTGGCCGAGCACGGTCTCGCACCGGGCGGCGTGCGCCGCTTCTGGTTGCACCAGGCGAACCTGGCGATGAACCAACTGATCGGCCGCAAGTTGCTCGGGCGCGATGCCACGGCCGATGACGCGCCGGTGATCCTCGACGAATTCGCCAACACCGCCTCGGCCGGCTCCATCATCTCGTTCCACCGCCACCACGACGACATCCAAACCGGGCAAGTCGGCGTCATCTGTTCGTTTGGCGCCGGCTATTCAATCGGCAGCGTGGTGCTGCGCCGCACCTGATCAACCAAACAGCTCCGGGAGCGTAGCCCGTATGTAGCGCAGCGGAATACGGGATTGACCATAGCTAGATGGCCCGCAGAACTGCCCCGTATTGCGCCTTTGGCTTGATACGGGCTACAGAACCTCAAACCAACGCACGCTTGAGTCGGATCTCCTCGATCCGGGCGCTGCCCACGGGCACGGTCTTGATGCTGTTCATCTGACGCTTGAAACCGGCCAGTTCGACGAAGCGCAGGGCGCGCGTGTTGCCCAGCGGCACCCACAGCGTGACCTGGGTGCAGCCTTCCTCGATCAGGCCCTCGCGCGCGGCATCCCACAGGGCCAGGCCCGCACCCTTGCCCCAGTGCGCTGGCGCCAGGTAGATATCCCATATCTCGCCGGTGGTCGGCGGCGTGCCCGCATCGCGCGAGCGATCAAAGCCAACAAAGCCGACGACAACTCTGTCATGGACCGCCACCTGAACCTGCGGCTCGCTGTATTCGATGGCATCGCGCCAGTAAGCCTCGCGCTTGTCGCCTGGGACAGCATTGAACGACTCGCCAGGCAACAAGGCCTCGTAGGCCGCCAGGCTGGCATTGGCGTGAACTTCGGCAATCGCCCTCGCATCGCGCTTGGTGGCGGGCCGGATCTCGTAAATGGAAGTGCTGGACATGGGAAGAATCTGGAAAAACCCGTTAGTGTGAAAAATGGAACTGGATTGTCGCCGCAATCACAGGCACCGCAGGAAAGCTGCTTGCAAGCAGCGGCAACGGCCGCAATGCGGCGCTTTCCTGCGCGGCTGCGGCCTGATAATTTCGCTGTCACCAAACCCGGAGCCACTCCCCGCATGAACCTCACCGAATCCCTGCTGCACGCGCTCAAGGCGCATGGCGCGCGCCAGATCTTTGGCATCCCCGGCGACTTCGCCCTGCCCTACTTCCGCATCATCGAAGAGTCGGCCATCCTGCCGCTCTACACGCTGTCGCATGAGCCAGGCGTCGGCTTTGCCGCTGATGCCTCGGCGCGCATCACCTGCGGCCTCGGTGTGGCCGCCGTCACCTACGGCGCCGGCGCCCTGAACATGATCAACTCGGTAGCAGCGGCCTTTGCCGAAAAATCGCCGCTGGTCGTCCTCTCGGGTGGTCCTGGCAAGGGCGAGTCGCGCTCAGGTTTACTGCTGCACCACCAGGCCAAGACGCTCGATTCACAGTTCCAGATCTTCAAGGAAATCACCTGCGACCAAGTGCGCCTGGACGATGCCAAGCGTGCGCCGGCCGACATCGCGCGCGTACTGGCGAGTTGCCTGCGCCGGTCGGAGCCGGTCTACATCGAGATTCCGCGCGATATGGTGGCCATGCCGTGCGAGCCGGTTGTGGCCGAACTGGCGCTAGCGCCGGACCAGGAGGCGCTCAATGCCTGCGTTGACGAGGTTCTGGAGCGTCTGGCGCAGGCCAAGTCGCCGGTGCTGATGGCGGGCGTCGAAGTGCGGCGCTACGGGATTGAGGCCAAGGTGGCCGAACTGTCACGGCGCCTGGGCATACCGGTGGTGACCAGCTTCATGGGCCGCGGTCTGCTGGCCGAAGAGGACGCGCCGCTGGTCGGCACCTACATGGGCGTTGCCGGTTTGCCAGAAGTCACACAACTGGTGGAGAGTTCGGACGGCCTGTTCCTGCTCGGCGAGATCATCTGCGACACCAACTTCGCGGTTTCGGAAACCAAGATCGACATGCGCAAGACGATCCAGGCGCTCGATGGCCGCGTCACCATCGGTTACCACAGCTACGCCGATCTACCGCTGGCAGCGCTGGTGGAGCGCATGCTGGAGCGCACCGGCGCTGCGGAAAAGCCGTTCACTGTGAAGCGCCAGTCGTTCCCCTACGGGCTGCCGTCCGATGCAGCGACGATCACGCCAACCGACATCGCCACCGCCGTCAATGACCTGATGGCAGCGCACGGCAAGATGCCGATTGCCTCGGACATGGGCGACTGCCTGTTCACGGCGATGGAGATCGAACACACCGCCCTGGTGGCGCCGGGCTACTACGCCACCATGGGCTACGGTGTGCCGGCGGGCCTGGGTTTGCAGGCCGCCACCGGGCAGCGCCCGCTGATCCTGGTTGGCGACGGCGCCTTTCAGATGACTGGATGGGAGCTGGGCAACTGCAAGCGTTACGGCTGGGACCCGATCGTGCTGCTGTTCAACAACGCAAGCTGGGAGATGCTGCGCACCTTCCAACCCGAATCCTCCTTCAACGACCTGGGCCACTGGGGCTTTGCCGAAATGGCAGCCGGCATGGGTGGCGACGGCATGCGCGTCAACACGCGCGCCGAGTTGAAGGCGGCGCTCGATCAGGCAGTGGCGACGCGTGGGCGCTTTCAACTCATCGATATCACGATTCCGCGCGGCGTGTTGTCCGAGACCCTGGCACGCTTTGTCGCTGGGGTTAAACGACTCAACGCGGTCAAGTAGCAAGAGCTCAAGCCGGCGTGTTATGGCGCTGCACATAGTCCTGAAAATCATTGACCGGCAGGGCGTGGCTGAACAGATAACCCTGGAACAGTGCACAGCCGTTGTCGAGCAGGAACTGGCGCTGTCCTTCGGTTTCAACCCCCTCGGCAATCACCTCCAGGTTCAGGCTTTGCCCGAGCGCCAGCACCATGCGCGCGATGGCTGCCGCACTGGGGTTGTCGATCACATCGCGCACAAAGGACTGGTCAATCTTGAG
>CAIXNB010000149.1 GCA_903920695.1 uncultured beta proteobacterium | reverse complement strand
TGATCATCTGCGCCGACGATTTTGCGGTGCACCACAGCGCCTCGGCCGGTATTGCCGAACTGGCGCGCCTGCACCGCATCAGCGCCACCAGCGCCATGGTGCTGTCGCCGCATTGGGCGCAGGATGTGGCGTTGCTGCAAGACCTGCGTGGCCAGATCGACGTTGGCCTGCATCTGGACTGGACCAGCGACTTTGCCAAAGCGGCCGGTCATGGCCTGTCCTTGGGTGCGGCCATGCGACGCGCGGTGCTGGGCGGTTTCGATCAGGCGCGGGCTGCCACGGTGATCGAACGACAACTGGATTTGTTTGAGGCGAACTGGCATGCGGCACCTGACTATGTCGATGGGCATCAACATGTGCAGCAGTTTGCCGGCATCCGCCAGGCCCTGGTGACGGTGCTGGCACGCCGTTATGGCCAAAAGGGAGTCAAACCCTACCTACGCCTCTCGCGCCCACCGTCGGGCACTGCTGACCTCAAGGGTCGGGTGATTGCCTGGATGGGTGCCAATGCTCTTGAAAGAGAAGCTGCTGGCGCAGGTATCACAAGGGCTACAGCCCTTTTAGGCATACATGACTTCAGCGGCAGCCCGGCCGACTACTCGAGCTTGATGGCGCGTTGGCTGGCGCAGACCCCTGCAGGTGCCATCATCATGTGTCACCCGGCGCAGGCGTGCGAGCCTGGCGACGAGATTGGTGTGTCGCGGGTGCAGGAGTTTGCTTACCTGGCGGGGCCAGAGTTTGTCGCGGCTTTGGACACGGCAGGGGTGGTGCCCGTGCGCGGAAGGCAGGTTTTGTCCTGAGCGGCCAAGGCATCAGGGGTGTGGACTGGGTATCGGTTGGGGGCGATTTCAAAAAGCGAAGCGTATGAGCCCCCGGCATCCGCCCCGCCCCCGCCGTCCGAGGACCTGCGACGGGTCCAAGTCGGCCGATTGGACGCGCTACGCCGCCAGCGCCGCCGCGATGTCCTTCTCCAGGCTCGCCGGCGTGTCAGTTGGCGCGTAGCGCTTGAGGACGGTGCCGTCCTTGCCGACGAGGAACTTCGTGAAGTTCCACTTGATCGACTTGCTTCCCAGCAGCCCGGGTGCTTCGCTCGCCAGCCACTGGTAAAGCGGATGCGCCTTGGCGCCGTTGACGTCGATCTTGGCCATCATGGGAAAGCTCACGCCATAGTTCAACTGGCAGAACTCGGCGATCTCGCCGTTCGAGCCACTGTCCTGAGAGCCGAACTGGTTGCACGGAAAGCCCAGCACCACCAGACCGTCCTTGCCATGTGCCTGATGCAGTGCTTCAAGCCCGGCAAACTGCGGCGTAAAGCCGCAGGCGCTGGCGGTGTTGACAATCAGCATGACCTTACCCTTGAACTGGCTCAAGGCAACGGATTTGCCATTGATCTGCAGGGCTTCAAAATCGTAAACAGTGGACATGGTGGCTTCTCCGCTTGCGTTAAGGTGAACGCCAGTTTCGCACCGGTGGCGAAAACTTTCAGCGCTTGCCAAAAGTCCACACTGACAGCAGTGAGGCCAACAGGATCAGACCACCTCCCAGCAACGTGCGCAGCGACAACTCACCCGCGCCGACGAGCACCGAAGACACGCTGGCAAAAACCACTTCCGACAGCATGATGAGCGAGGTCGCGCTCGCGCTCAGGTGCGCCGCGCCGTATTGCAGCGCCAGATTACCAGCCAGGAAGGCGAAGCTGATGATCAGCGCCAGACCAGCCCAGTCCAGCGCCGGCGCTGGCGGCGGCGTCACCACACCGAAGCCCATGCCGATCAGGGCGGCGCTGCTGGCCATCACGGCACCGCCGCCGAACATGGCGAGCATGCGTGACTCGCTCGGGGTCTGGTTGAGCTTGCGTAGCAGGATGTTGGTCAGCGCAAAGCAAAAACCGCCCATCAGCGCCAAGCCGTCGGCCAGACTCTCGGGCACCGGCCACTGCGACTCTGGCGTCTTGAGCACGATGACGACGCCGGCCAGCGCCAGCACCAGTCGCGCCAGCGAGCCCGCAGTTGGTTTTTCGCCGAGCAGCGGCCAGGCCAGCAGCACAACCCAGGCGGGCATCAGGTAGAACAGCAGGACGACACGCACCACGTCGCCCACGGTGATGGCCCAGTTGAAGCCGACATTGGTCAAACCCGAGGCAAACACCAAAAACCACAGCGCCGGGTGCTTCAGGAAACCGTGCCAGGCACGCCTGCGCAACAGCAAAAGAAACAGCACGGACACAGCGTAGATCAGGGCGGTTGCCCACAGTGGGTGCAAGCCGAAGCCCTGCAATGCGCGAAACGGCCACCATGAGACGCCATAGAGCAGGGCGTTGAGGACCAGCGCCGCCGCGGCGAGCACTCTGGGGAGTCTCAGCATAAGACCCCGAGCACTAAAGAGAATCAACCATGAAGATTGTCGTTACGGGCAATACCCAGCAGGTGCTCAACTTCGGCGCGGTGCCGCACACAGTTGCTGGCATGCCAGCGCCGGATCAGCCACATGAAGCCGGCGATCACCAGCCCGAAGGCCGTGATCGAGGCAAAGGTCGGCAGACCCAGTCCGGTGGACAGGCTGTAGGCCGCGCCGAGCCCGAGAATGCAGGCCTGTTCATTGAAGTTCTGCACCGCAATCGAACGCCCGGCACCCATCAGGTTGTGGCCGCGATGCTGTAGCAGCGCGTTCATCGGCACCACCAGAAAACCGCCCAGCGCGCCGAGCAGGATCAGGAACGGTGCGGCCAGCCAGACGTTCTTGATGAAGATGAGCAGGATGATCAGGATGCCCATGCCGATGCCCAGGGTGATAACACGCGGACCGTCTTCGAGTCGCATGCGCAACGATGCCACCACGGCGCCGGCCGCCATGCCGATCGCCACCACGCCCTGCAGTGCCGAGGCCTGCGTCACGGTATAACCCAGCGCGGCAGCGGCCCAGGCCAGTACGATGAAGCGCAGATTGCCGGCCACGCCCCAGATCAGCGTCGTGGCGGCAAGCGAAATCTGACCGAGCTTGTCACGCCACAGGCGCGTGTTGCAGACCCAGAAATCGGGCAGCAGCGAGGTCAGCCGTTTCGGCATTGGACGCATCTCGACGCCCGAGAGCGGAATATGGGTGTTGAACCAGGCCGCCAGCAGGTAGACAAAGATCAGCACACTGATGGCGGCCTCGGGCGGCGTGTCAATGCTGGTGCTGCAAAAGGGGAAGTCAAACGCCAGTAACCAGGGTGACAGGATTGGCCCGACGAGTTGGCCGCCCAGCAGAACGCCCAGAATAATGGAGGCGATGGTCAGGCCTTCGATCCAACCGTTGGCCTTGACCAATTGCGAGGTCGGCAGCAACTCGGTCAGGATGCCGTACTTGGCTGGCGAGTAGGCGGCGGCGCCCAGGCCCACGATGGCATAGGACATCAGGGGGTGCGTGCCAAACAGCATCAGCAGACAGCCGCCAATCTTGATGAAGTTGCTGATCAGCATGACCCGGCCCTTGGGCATGGAGTCGGCAAAAGCGCCGACAAAAGGCGCCAGCAACACATAGAACAGCGCAAACATTGGCACCAGAGCGGCTTGCTGCCACGGCGCCTCTTTGCTGCTTCTGAGTAACTGAACTGCCGCGACAAACAGCGCGTTGTCGGCCAGCGAGCTGAAGAACTGCGCCGACATGATGGTAAAAAAGCCGCGTTTCATTGTCTACAGGCGCGCATCAGCGGTGCTGACACGGAGGGTTTAAAGGATGTCTCCAAAAGATGGCAGGTTATATCACGTCCCAGGGATGTCAAAATCAGGACACCCACCGCCACTGCCATTGCCCCATGCCCCGTCCGATTCAAGCCAGCCTCCATATTGGCGCCCTCGCCAACAACCTGGCACGTAGCCGCGCTGCCGCACCCGACGCGCGCGTCTGGGCCATCGTCAAGGCCAATGCCTACGGCCATGGCATTGAGCGCGTCTTCGAAGGCCTGCGCGCTGCCGACGGTTTCGCCCTGCTGGATCTGGACGAAGCGCAGCGCGTGCGCACACTGGGCTGGCGCGGTCCCGTTCTGCTGCTTGAAGGTGTGTTCGAGCAGCGCGACCTCGAACTGTGCTCACGCCTGGACCTGTGGCATGCCGTGCACTGCGACGAGCAGATCGACATGCTGGCCACGCACAAGACCCATGTGCCGCACCGGGTCTTTCTGAAAATGAACTCCGGCATGAACCGCCTGGGCTTCACGCCCAGCCGCTACCGCAGCGCTTGGACCCGTCTGAACGCCTTGCCGCAGGTTGACGAAATCTCCTTGATGACGCACTTCAGCGACGCCGACGGCGCGCGCGGCGTGGCCGAGCAGATGGCGGTCTTTGCCTCCGTCACGCGCGACCTGCCGGGTGAGCGCTCCCTGAGCAACAGCGCCGCGACGCTGCGCCATAGCCTGCCACTGGATGCAGCCAGCGACGCCAACAACTGGGCCGCCTCGGACTGGATCCGACCCGGCATTGCGGTCTACGGCAGCGCGCCCGATTTTCCCGAGCACAGCGCCAGCGACTGGGGCCTGCAGCCCACCATGACGCTGAGCGCAAAAATCATCGCAACGCAGACACTGAGCATCGGCGAGAGCGTCGGCTATGGTTCGTCTTTCGTTGCGGAGCAGCCGATGCGCATCGGCGTCGTGGCCTGTGGTTACGCTGACGGCTACCCGCGCATCTGCCCGACTGGCACACCGGTACTGGTGAACGGCGTGCGCAGCCACACGGTCGGGCGCGTCAGCATGGACATGCTGGCCATTGACCTGACAGCATTGCCGGCTGCCGGCTTTGGCAGCGAGGTGACGCTGTGGGGCCGTGCCGCCAATGGCGCGGTGCTGAGCATCGACGAAGTGGCGCGTTGCGCCGGCACCGTCGGCTACGAGCTGATGTGCGCGCTGGCGCAACGGGTGCCGGTGGTGGTCGCGGCGTAACTGCGCCTCAGGGCAAGGCGCTCAGATGCGCCTGTGCCGCAGTGGCCAGTTTCTCGTCAAACGTTGCCAGTGGGCATTTCAACTCGGCGGCGAGCCACAGGTAAGCAGCATCGTAGGCGCTGAGTTGGTAGCGAGTGGCGAGTGTCAGGACTCCAACTGGTTCGATCTGGTACAGATTGACATCCATTGCCTTGAATTGCGCCAAACCTTCGGTGGCCAGATCAGCGTAACCCTGTTTGTGCTTCTTGGCCGCTACGCTGGTCATTTCCACCTGAAGCAAGTACGGTGCATGCAAGACCTTTCCCTGGATGCGCTCCAGTGCCTGCTGTCTCCAGTGTTCTTCAAAAACGACGCCGGCCAGTGTGCTGCAGTCCACCACAACGGGCGGTTGCACCAGGTACTGAACTGGAGGTTCGGCGATAAAAAGGGCCCGCGCCGGTGCAGTCATCGCGAATCCCTCTCGGCGCGGATGATGTCAACTCCCAGCGCAGCGTCAGTGATGGGCTCTGGGAATTTAACTCGCATCTCAGCGGCAACTTGCTGCACCGTCTTCCAACCCTGACGCGTAATGGGATGACCAAACCGGTCAAATCCAACGACCGTACCGAGGGTGCGAGGATTGCTGCTTGCCGATTTCGGACTGTGGTTTGCGTTCGCATCGGACTCCTGGGCGACCGTGGCTTCAATAACTGCCATCAACTCGCCCTGCAACGAGCGGTGGTTGCGCGCAGCGCGCTGGCGCAGGGCTTCGGCCCAGACATCGGGCACGTCTTTGATTGAAATATTGGCCATAACAGCTCCAAGTTGGATGATGCATCCATTTTGGATTCATTTCGCCTTACTGTCAAACGGTCTGCTTGCCGCTCTTGTTTGATCAGCGCCGAGCGAGCTTGATGGCTTCGAACCAGAGCACGCTGAGCATACCCAGCGCGACGGCCGTCAACACATCCAGACCCGATAGCGGCGCAAAAAAGAACAGCTTGCGCAACCACGGCAGGTACAGGGTCAATGCCAGCAAACCCAATGTGACGCCGGTGACGGTCCACAGCGTGCGGTTCGGCACGCGCAGCGACGCCCAAAGCGACGCGCTGCCGGTGCGATTGGAAAAAATCAGCGCCACATTGCCGATCACCAGCGTGCAAAAGGCAAAGGCGCGCGCCGCCGGCTCGCTCAGCCAAGTCGCACCCCAGGCGTAAGCGCCCAGCACCACCGCCAGTACGCCCAGGCCTTGCAACAGGGCCAGTAGCAGCGTCATGCCGGCAAACAGCGGCGCTTGTGCGTCGCGCGGCGGTCGTTGCATGACGTCAGACTCGGAGGGCTCGTTCTCGAACACCATGGAGCAGGCCGGATCGATCACCAGTTCCAGAAAGGCGATGTGCAAGGGGAACAGCACCGTTGGCCAGCCCAGCAGCACCGGCAGCAGCGCCATGCCGGCAATCGGCACGTGCACCGCCAGGATGTAGGACATCGACTTGCGCAGGTTGTCAAAGATGCGCCGGCCCAGCCGCACGGCGCGCACGATGGACGCGAAGTTGTCGTCGAGCAGCACGATGGAGGCCGCTTCGCGCGCCACGTCAGTGCCGCGCCCGCCCATGGCGACACCGACGTGCGCGGCTTTCAGCGCTGGCGCGTCGTTGACGCCGTCACCGGTCATGGCGACGATCTCACCACTCTGCTTGAGGGCCTGCACGATGCGCAGCTTTTGCGCCGGGGCGATGCGGGCGCAGACGCTGACCTCTTGCATGCGTTGGCTCAGTTCAGCATCGTCGAGCTGCGCCAGTTCGTCGCCGCTGAGTAGCCGCTCCGGCGCGTTGACGTCAAGTTGCGCCGCCTGCGCAATGGCGCGTGCGGTTGCGGGATAGTCACCGGTGATCATGACGACGCGGATGCCGGCGCTGCGGCACTCGGCGATCGCGTCCACGATCTCGGCGCGCAGTGGGTCGGCCAGACCCAGCAGACCGACAAATTCGAATTCGAAATCATGTTCAAGCGCTGGCCAGTCCTCGCCGACAAAACTCGCCTGCGCCACACCCAGCACGCGCAAGCCGCTGGCCGCCATGGCATCAACGGCCGCGGCGATCTGTGCCTGCGCTGGTGCCGCCAGATGACACAGGTCGACGATGGCCTCGGGAGCGCCCTTGGCCGCCACCACATGTGCTTTGCCGTCGCCCTCCACCGCTTGCCAGACATGCGACATCGCGCGCAGTTGCGGCGTCAGGCCGTACTCCTGGCGCAGCGTCCAGTCATGGTGCAGGTGTTCCGTGTTCTTCAAGAAATGCTGGCCCAGGCGGTGAAAGGCCTTCTCCATCGGATCAAAAGGATCGGCCACGCTGGCCAGAATCGAGTATTCCACCAAGGTGTGAAAGGATTCTGGCAATTCCATCGTGCCGGCGTAGTCAACTGACATGACCGTAGCGCCGTCCGGCACGTAGAGTTGCGTCACCGTCATGCGGTTTTCGGTCAGTGTGCCGGTCTTGTCAGCGCACAGCACCGAGGTCGCACCCAGCGTCTCGATCGCCGCAATGCGCCGCGTCAGCACCTTTTCTTTGGACAGACGCCAGGCGCCCAGCGCCGGCAGCACGGTCAGCACCACCGTGAATTCCTGCGGCAGCAGCGCCATCGCCAGCGCAATGCCAGCCAGCAGCGCACCAAGCCAGTCGCCGCGCAATCCGCCGTAGGCCAGTATCAGGAACAGGCTGGCGCCAAGGGCGATGAAGGCCAGCAGACGTACCAGGCGTGCGGTCTGTAATTTCAGCGGCGAGCGCTCACTGACGAGGGACTCCAGCGCCGCGCCGATGCGCCCAATTTCACTGCGCGCGCCGGTGGCCGTGACGCGCGCCGTGCCATGACCGCTGACCAACAGCGTGCCGGAGAACAGGCGCGACTGCGTCTCGTCGGGCGCGTCCGCCGCGGCGAGCTTGAGCACCGGCACCGACTCACCGGTGAGCAGCGATTCATCCGCCTGCACATCGCTGCCGTCAAGCAATATCGCATCGGCCGCTATACGGTCACCCTCCGCCAGCAGCAGGAGGTCGCCACACACCACGTCGGCGCCGGCGATGCGCTGCGCCTGACCGTCGCGCACCACACGGGCGCGCGGGCTCGTCATGTCACGCAGGGCGGCCAGCGCGTGTTCGGTCTTCCCTTCCTGGTACAGCGTCAGCGCCAGCACCACCAGCACCAGGCCAAACAGGATCAAGCCTTCCTGCAAATCACCGAGCACCAGATAGAGCGCGCCAGCGGCCAGCAGCAGCATGAACATCGGCTCCTGCAAAGTCTCGCGCGCAATCACACGCAGGCCGCGCCGCTGCTCGCCAGGCAGAACATTGGGGCCGTCATCGCGCAGGCGTTGCGCCGCTTGCGCCGCCGTCAGGCCTTCATCAGTCGCCGGTAAAACCATTGTTTTGCGCCCTCCACCATCAACAGATACAACAGCAGCAAGGCCGCCAGCAAACCGAAGAACGACAGCGGCAGTGGCGTGAAGCCCAGATACGGCGCCAGCGCCGTGAACGGCAGTAGCATGGCCACCAGCACCACCGCCAGCGAGGTGCCGATCAGCCAGCGATGCGGGTGGCTGCGCAGGGGATTGCGCCGTGTGCGAATGACGAAGATCACCAGAACCTGGGTTGCGATCGATTCGACGAACCAGCCGGTGCGAAACAGTGTCTCATGCGCATGAAAAAGTTGGATCAGCAGGTAGAAGGTCAGGAAGTCGAACAGCGAACTAATCGGTCCGATGGTCAGCATGAAGTTGCGGATGAAGGCCATGTCCCAACGCTTGGGCTGCGCCAGGTCTTCTTCGTCTACGTTGTCCAGCGGCAGCGTGACTTCCGACACGTCATACATCAGGTTGTTGAGCAGGATCTGCAGCGGCAGCATCGGCAGGAAGGGCAGGAACAGGGTGGCCGCAGCCATGCTGAACATATTGCCGAAGTTCGAACTGGTGGCCATCATGATGTACTTCATCACGTTGCCGAAGGTGCGCCGCCCCTCCAGGATGCCCTTGTGCAGCACCATCAGGTCTTTTTCCAGCAGGATCATGGCAGCGGCCTGCTTGGCCACGTCCACGGCGCCTTCAACCGAGATGCCGACATCCGCCGTGTGCAGCGACGGCGCGTCGTTGATGCCGTCGCCGAGGTAGCCGACGACGTGGCCGCGTCCCTTGAGTGCCAGGATGATGCGGTTCTTCTGCGATGGGTTGACGCGGCAAAACAGGTTCACGCTGCCGCAGCGCGCGCGCAGCGCGTCGTCGTTCATGGCCGCCACTTCGGTGCCGGTCAGCACGCCATCAATCGGGATGCCGAGTTCAGTGCAGACATGGCGCGTCACGCGTTCGTTGTCGCCGGTCACGATCTTCACCGCCACGCCGCTGGCCGCCATCGCCTTGAGTGCTTCCCCAGCGCTGGCCTTGGGCGGATCGAGAAACGCGGCAAAGCCGGCGAAGACCAGTTCGCTCTCGTCCGAGAGCACAGCGTGCAGGTGGTCCATCGGCACATCGCGCCAGGCGATGCCCAGAGCGCGGAAGCCCTCCTGGCCCAGGCTGTCGAACAGGGCGTCGATGCGGCTGCGTGCCGGCGCGTCCAGTGCCACGCTTGCGCCACTGCTGTCCTGGTACTGCGTGCACAGGCGCAGCACATCTTCCGGTGCGCCTTTGACCACCAGGCGGCGCGTATCCGCGCATTGCACCAGCACCGAAACCCGGCGCCGCTCGAAGTCGAACGGCACCTCGTCGATTTTGTGCCAGGCCGAGAGGTCGATCTCTCCGTGCGCCAGGATCGCGTCATCGAGCGGACTCTTCAGCCCACTCTCAAAATAGCTGTTGAGGTAAGCCAGCTTCAGCACCTGCGGGTGGTCCTGGCCGCTGGCGTCCACATGGCGTTCGAGCCGGATCTTCGCTTCGGTCAGGGTGCCGGTCTTGTCCGTGCACAGCACGTCCATCGCGCCCATGTCCTGAATCGCCGACGGGCGCTTGACGATGACCTTGAGCGCCGCCATGCGCAGCGCGCCGCGCGTCAGCGTCACCGACACCACCATCGGCAGCAACTCCGGCGTCAGCCCGACCGCCAGCGCCACGGCAAACAGAAATGACTCGATCAGCGAACGATCAAAGGCCACATTGACCAGCAGCGTGAACAGCACCAGTGCCAGGGTCAGGCGCATGATGAGCATGCCAAAGCGCCGCGTGCCAATCTCAAAGGCGGTGGGCGGCGCGTCCCCGGCCAGGCTGACCGCAATCTGTCCGAGTGCTGTGCTGCTGCCGGTGCGCGCAATCAGTACGCGCGCCGAACCGCTGACCACCGAGCCGCCCATGAAGACGCTGTCGGCGCGATCAAGCGACCAATCATCGTCAGCCAGCGGCGCGCTATCGGTTGGCAGTGCGGTGGCGGCTTTCTTTTCGACCGGAAACGGCTCGCCTGTGAGTTGCGCCTGATTGACAAAGAAATCGTTGGCTTCCAGCACGCGCGCATCGGCCGGCATCAGGTTGCCGGCGGACAGCAGCGCCACATCGCCCGGCACCAGTTGCGTGACCGGCAGTTCGCAGGTCTTGCCATCGCGTAGCACGCTGGCTGTCACCGCCACCTTGAGCGCAAGTTGTTCGGCAGCACGCCCGGCCCGATACGCCTGCACAAAATCCAGCGTCACACTCATCAACACAATCAGGCCGATGATCAGAGCGCCGGTAACGTCACCAGTTAACGCCGAAATGCCGGCTGCCACCAGCAGCACCAGCACCAGCGGATTCTTGAAATGCGCGAGAAACTGCAGCACGACCCAGCGCTGCGTCGCTGGCATCAGCCGGTTTGCACCATATTGTTCGAGGCGCTGCGCGGCTTCGACGCTACTCAGTCCATTGCTCATAGTGCCCGTCAGCTTATACCCAACAAAGCCAAAGAACTGTGCGCAAACGCACCTTCGCCAGTACCAACCCCGCATTGCGCCGCGCTGCATACGGCCTACGGGTCTACGCGTTTGAAACAGAGGTCTCTCGCGCCGTCCACTCCCGTCGCAGCAAACCGTACAAGGCACTGTCGCTCACTACACCATTGACGATGCAGCTTTCACGCAGTTGCCCTTCCCTGACAAAGCCCAGGCGCTGCAGGCTACGGGCCGAGCCGGAATTGTCGGGATCGATTTCTGCTTCGACACGATTGAGACCGAGTTCCGAGAAGCCATATTCCAGCAACGCGCGCAAGGCTTCATGCATATAGCCCTGGCCCCAGGCCTGCGTCAGCAGTCCGTAGCCGATCTCCGCCTTGCGGCTCTGGGCGTCCAGATCGAACAAGGTGCAGATTCCGATCAGCGAGCCATCGGCGACGCGCTCGATGCCAAGGCGGATGCGTTCGCCAGCCGCCATGGCCTTGATGTCGCGCGCCACCAGCGCATCGGCTTCGTCGTTGGATGCAAACGGCGCCGTCGTGCCGAACTTCATGAAACCGGCGTCAGTAAACAAGGCCAGCACGAACGGTGCATCGGCCACGCGCAAGGGGCGCAGCAGCAGCCGGCGCGTTGACAGGCGGACCCAGTCAAAGGCGGGCATACGTCAACGGCGAAATCAGTACAGGCCGTGCACGCGCGCCTGCAAGCGTGACAGTCCGAGCAGCGCATCGGTGAACGGTGTGGCCACATTGGTCAGGGCGCCGAGTTCCTTTACCACCGTCACCAGCGCGTCAATTTCGAGCGCCTTGCCGGCTTCGAAGTCTTGCAGCATGGAGGTCTTGAATGCGCCGAGCTTGCGCGTGACTGCGTGCCGGTCCTCGGGTTGCTGTGCGATCGGAATGCCAATGCGCGCGCCAATTTCCTTGGCCTCCAACATCACGCTCGAAACAAAGCCGCGCACCAATTCATCGTCCAAAATCCGGTCGGTGGTGGCGCCGGTCAGGGCGCTTATCGGATTGACCGTCATATTGCCCCACAGCTTGTACCAGACGTCCATTTGAATCTGCTCGGAGACAGTGACCTCGAAGCCCGCTGCCTGCAGCAACGCCGCCAGTTGCGTCACGCGTGCGGTCTGCTGCCCCGAAGGCTCGCCAATGATCAGCTTGTTACCGAAGTGATGCAACACGCAGCCCGGCGTCGCCGCACAACTGGCGTGCACGACGCAGCCGATCACGCTCGCGGACGGGATCGCTTGGCCGATTTCGGCCGTGGCGTCCACCGCCTTGAGTACCGTGCCCGCGAAGCGCCCACCAAAACCTTGAAAGAACCACCAGGGCACGCCGTTCATGGCGCTCAGCACCACGGTATCGGGGCCAATCAGCGGTGCGATGCGGCGCGCCACATCGAGCAGGCCAGGCGCTTTAACGGCAATGACGACCAAATTCTGCACGCCGAGATCGGCCGGGTCAGCGCTAGCCTGCAACGGCCAGACGCTCTCACTGCCGTTTTCCCGCAGGCGCAAACCGTTGCCTTGCAAGGCATCCAGGGTGGCGCCGCGCGCGACGATGCTGACGCCGCAACCGGCTGCGGCCAGCCGCGCCCCGATCCAGCCGCCAATGGCACCGGCGCCGTAAATGCAAACCTTGTTGAAGTTTTCAGTGGTCATAGTGCGTCCATTTTGCCTCCTCAGGCTTCCTTAAGGTACGAGCCCGAAGATCACGCCATCGACTTACCCAATTGAAGAGGTTCCCCATGGATTCAATACTGCTTTCTTTCATCCGCCAGTTCCTTCGTGTTGTACTGACCGCGCTGGTGCCTGTGGTACTGGTCACCTTTCTTTCGATCCCCTACTCGCTCGGCGGACAGCCGGGCGAAGAGCACTCGACCACCGCGCCCGTGAGTCAGCAGTCGACCTGAACCTGGATTCGGCAGTTGTCCGCTTTCCTGCCCTAAACTCGGCGCATCATGAAATTTACCGTATTCGCCGACGACCCCGAAGATGTAGAACACAGCGCGGCTGAGCGCAGCGCCGCAGCATCGCGCAGCACCTGGGTCAGCGTTGGGGTGAATCTGGTTTTGACCATCACCCAAGTTGTGGTCGGCGTACTCGCGAAATCGCAGGGCCTGATTGCCGACGGCGTGCATTCACTGTCGGACCTGGTAGCCGACTTTGTCGTGCTGCTGGCCGGTCATCAGAGCAAAAAAGACGCAGATGAGGACCATCCGTACGGGCACCAGCGCTTTGAGACCGCCGCCTCGCTGGTACTGGGCATGCTGTTGCTGGCCGTTGGCCTCGGCATGCTGTGGTCGGCGGCGCGCAAGCTGGAGGCGCCCGAAACCGTGGCAACCGTCCACATCGTGGCCTTATGGGTTGCCGCTGGCGCGCTGATTGCCAAGGAACTGCTGTTTCGCTACGTGCTCACGGTGGCCAAGCGCGTCAAGTCGAGCATGCTGGTGGCCAACGCCTGGCATGCGCGCTCCGACGCCGCGTCCTCGCTGGTGGTGGGCATCGGCATCATCGGCAACCTGGCCGGGTACCCGATCCTGGACCCGATAGCGGCGCTGATTGTCGGTTTCATGGTCACCAAAATGGGCTGGGGTTTCAGCTGGGACGCGTTGCATGACCTGATGGACCGTGCGGTTGACGAAAAGGAAGTCCAAGCAATTCGCGCAACCCTGCTGGAGACACCGGGCGTCAGCGGCGTGCACGATGTGCGCACACGCAAGATGGGCGACATGATCGTGGTCGACGCGCACATCGAGGTCAATGCCGCGATCAGCGTCGAGGCTGGCCACGACATCGCGGTCCTGGCGCGCCAGCGCGTCATGCAGCGGCATCGGGTGCTGAACCTGATGACGCATGTGGACCCGTGGAGCCGCCCCGATCTGGACCACGCGGCATCAACACCGCGTTGATAAATCTCCCGATCCCCGCCCGACACAAAACTCAGGCAGTTTCCTTATCCCAGAAATGGCTGTGCGCCTGGCGCAGCATGTGCTTTTGAATCTTGCCAGTGGCCGTTGCCGGCAGTGCATCCACAAAGCGCACCGCTTTGGGCACTTCGAAACCACCGAGGCGACTGCGGCAGTGCTCGATGATGACCGCTTCGTCGCAAGCAGCGCCGGGCTTGCGCACAACGAAGGCGCATACCGCTTCACTCCAGCGTGGATGCGGCAGGCCGAGCACAGCGACACCAGCGACATCCGGATGCGCGAGGATAGCGGCCTCGACCTTGACGCTGGCGACGTTTTCGCCGCCGGACTTGATCATGTCCTTCTTGCGGTCCAAAAACAGCATTTGCCCACCGCCATCGAACATGCCGAGATCGCCAGTGTGGTGCCAGCCGAATTTTTGCGCCGCTGCCGTGGCATGGGGGTCCTTGAAATAGCCGAGCATCACGTTCGGGCCGCGGTGCACGATCTCGCCAACCTGCCCGTGCGACAACAGATTGCCGTCGTCGTCCATGATGGCGGTCTCGCAGGCCACGCCGGACAGCCCCCAGTAATTGGCGTCGCGTCCCGGATTGGCGAGTGCGTCGAAGCTCATGGTGATCGGGTAGATCTCGGTCTGGCCCGTGGCCAGCAAAATGTGCGGCGTCATCTTGGCGGCTATCGTCTTGATCAGCGGCTGCGGCATCGGCGCCATGGCGTAAATGCACAGGCGCATGGCGCTGTAATCGGGCGTGGTGTAAGTCTTGTCGGCCAGCAGCGCGGCATACATCATCGGCAGGCCAACGAAAATCGTCACCTTGTCCTCGGTCGCCAGGCGCGCGATCTCGCCGGGAATGAAAGCACGCGCCAACACCATACTGGCGCCAATGGCGCAGGCACTGGCGGCCAGCACATGCTGCGCGCAATGGAACAGCGGCAGCAGACCGGTAATGACGTCTTTGTGCGTCAGGCCGAAGTTGGCGATATTGCCCATGATCGCGCTGTAAACCGACAGATGCGAATGCACCACGCCTTTCGGGTTGCCGGTGGTGCCGCTGGTGTACATCAGCAGCGCGGGCTGCTCGCCGTCGATTTCGACCTCGGGCAGATCCGTGCCACGTCCCTGCAGCGACTGCGCCAGCGTGACGGCGCTGCGGTCCGCGGTATCGCCCATGGTCACGACCAGCGGCAAACCCAGGGCTTCGAGCAGCGGCGCCATGCCTGCCTGCGTGCGGATGGCCTCGTCAACCACGACACAGCTGACCTCGGCGTGACGCAGCACGTAGTCGATGGTCTGCGGCTCGAGCTTGGTGTTGACCGGCACCCAGACGTTGCCCGACTTGTGAATGCCATTGACCGCCACCAGCATGTCGGCCGAGTTGGCGCACAGCATGCCGATCTGGCGGCCGCTGCCCACGCGCGCGAGCAGGTAATGCGCAAACTGCGAACTGCGTGCATCGAGTTCGGCATAACTCAGGCGCAGATCGCCATCGACGACGGCGTTGCGCGCGCCAAAAGTTTTCGCGCTGCGGTAAACCAGGTCGCCCAAGGCGATGCGGCGCATGCGCCGGGCTTGGGGGGAAAGCTGCATCTCGATCATTGTCTTGTCTCCTTGCTTGTTTTGTTTGTCATCGGAACTCGGCCCGCGCCCGTGACGGTGCTGCTTCGATCAAGGCCCATGCTGCATCGGGCCGAGTGCGAATTCCGGCGCCAAGAATAGCAAGAAATGCCGGCCGCTGGAATAGCGGTTTACACGGGTAGCGGCCCGGCAACGCGCTAGCGAACGCGCCGGGCACGGCGCTATGAACGCCGTCAGTTCAATGGCATGCGCAGGTTCTTGTCGAGATAGTCGTTGGTGAACAGGCTTGCCGGGTCAAACGGCTTGTCGATGCCGATCAGGCTTTGCACCAGTTCGTAGTCCGACTTGACGCGGGCACTGTCAAAACTTCCAAGCGCGACCTTGGTCGTCGTGTCGTCACGCATCAACTGCTTGATGCGTTCCCACTGATCGCGCTGGTTGTCCGGGTTGAGGCCGCTGACGCCGGCCAGCAGCGCCTGCAGGCAGGGGTTGAAGTCCTTGACGCAGGCGTCATAGGCGCGCTGCGTCACCGCCACAAACTTGCGGATGCGCTCCGGATTGGCCGCCAGATAAGCGCCGTTGACCACAAACGAATTGCCATAGACATTGACGCCGATCGAGCGCCAGGCAACGAAGCCCAGATCAGCGCCGAATTCACGCACTTTCAGGTCATGCTCGTTGTAGAAATCGCTGATGATGTCGACCGACTTGCTCTTGAGCGCAGCGACCTTGGCCGGCGGGCTCAGGTTGACGAAGGTGACACCGTTGGGTTCAATCCCCACCTTCTTGGCAAACGCCGGCCACATCAGGCGTGCAGCATCACCCGGCGGGTTGCCGATCTTGTGACCGGCGAAGTCTTTCGGACCCGTGATGCCGGAAGACTTGAGCCAGTAGAAACCTTGCGGCGAGTTGGCGTAGATCACCATGACCGCCTTGAGATCGGCGCCCTTGCCTTTGGCCTGCATCGCGGTGGGCAGATCGGATATGCCGACATCCGAACCGCCGGAACCGACGCGCAGCGCCGATGCGCCGGAACCCTTGCCCGACTCGATGCTCAGGTCGATGCCAGCCTCCTGGTACCAGCCCTTGGACTTGGCGTAGTAGATCGGCGAGTGATCAGCCGTCGGCGTCCAGTTCAGCATCAGGCTCATGGCGTCCGCCGCCACGGCAAACGGGGAACTCACTGCCAACAACACGCCGGCTGCGGATAGCAACAGTCTCTTCATACGGGTTCTCCAGAATAGGTGATTGATCAATGGCTAGCTTACAATTTACTATACCAACTATTTGGTTGAGGTGCAACAAATGGTCACTGCAGCAAAGACTTCTGTCGCCGTCAGCGGCCCCAGGCGTGATGCGTCGTCCGCGCGCGACGCGCTGATCATCGCTGCCGTCTCGGAGCTGTCGCGCAATGGTTTCGCCGGCGCCCGCGTTGACGAGATTGCGGGCTCGGCCGGTGTCAACAAGCAACTGGTTTACCACTACTTTGGCAGCAAGCAGGGCCTCTACCTGGCGGCGCTGGAATCGGTCTACGCCGAGATCCGCGAGAAGGAGAAGAATCTTTCACTCGATTCGCTCGAACCGGTGGAAGCCATGGTGCAACTGGTCGGCTTTTCATTCGACTACCTGGCCGAACATCCCGAGTTCATCGCGCTGCTGAGCGACGAGAACCGCAACCAGGGCCGCCACATCCTGGCTTCCGAGCGCCTGCAGAAGATGCATTCGCCTTTCATCGCCATGCTCGAGGCCACGCTGGCGCGCGGCGTTGCCAAAGGCGTGTTCCGCAGCGACTTCGACGCCATCAATCTCTACATCTCGATCGCCGGCATCTCGTATTTCTTCTTCTCCAACAACCACACGCTGTCGGCCATCTTCGGCAAGTCGCTCGGCTCGCGCGGGGCTCTGGTGCAACGGCGCCGGCATGTGATCGAATTTGCGCTCAATGCACTGCGTCCATGAAGCCTGTTTTGGTTCAACTGGTTGGTTGACAATCGAATCGACTGAATCTATGATTTTCAAAATGGCCGCTGGCAGGAAGGACGTTGCATGAAAGCTCTCCAAGACGAGGTGGTGGTGCTGTCCGTTGCGGGCGTCCCTGGCGATACGCCAGCGTGGCAGCGCTGGCTGACCATCATCGGCATCCACCTGGCCGGCGTCCTGCTCTGGGAAGCAGCGGTGCGGGTGTTTGCCATCCAGTCCTTCATTCTTCCGGCGCCGTCGCGCATTCTGGCCACACTGTCGAATCCGAACTTCAGTTGGCTGAAGAACACCGGCGTTACCGCACTCGAAGTGTTTGGCGGCTACACGCTGGGCCTGGTGCTGGGCATCCTGTGCGCCTTGCTGTTCATCACCAGCCGGCGTCTCATGGTCCTGGTGTTCCCGGTGCTGGTCACGCTCAACATGATCCCGAAGGTCGCGCTCGGACCGCTGATCATCGTCTGGTTCAGCTACGGCATCGGCCCCAATATCCTGATCACCTTCAGCCTGTGCTTTTTCCCGATTCTGCTCACCACCATTCGCGGCCTGAACGAGACCGAGCCTGAATTGCTCGACCTGGTGCGCGCCCTCAAGGGTTCGCGCTGGCAGTTGTTCCGCTACATCCAGTTGCCGGGTTCCCTGCCCTATGTGTTCTCGGGCATGAAGGTTGCCACCATTCTGGCGGTGGCCGGCGCCGTGGTCGGCGAGTTCATCGCCTCCGACAAGGGCCTGGGTTATCTGATGATCCAGGTGCAGGCATCGCTCGATACGCCCGCCGTCTTCATGGCCGTGCTGCTGATCACCGGACTCGGCGTGCTGCTCTATCTGCTGGTGCTGCTGCTGGAGCGGCTCTTTATCACCCAGGACGCAAGAATCCAATGAACCTTACCCCGCCCGCAGCAACGGTCCTGCTCGATGACCTGCCCTTTCCCGAACGCTTTGCGGACGAACAGGCGCTGGAGGACTATCTGGCCACGCCGTCGCGCGATCTCATGGCCGACATGACTACGCTGGAGGGCGACCTGCTGATCCTGGGCGTCGGCGGCAAGATGGGGCCGACGCTGGCGCGCCTGGCCCGCAATGCTATGCCCGCGCGACGCGTGATCGCGGTGGCGCGCTTCAGCGAGCCGGGTCTGCGCGACATGCTGGAATCACACGGCATCGAGACCATCGCCTGTGATCTGCTGGAGCGCGAGGCCCTGGCCACGCTGCCCGACTGCGCCAACGTCATCTTCATGGCCGGGCGCAAGTTCGGCGCCGATGGCAACAACCCCCTGACCTGGGCCATGAACACGCATGTGCCGGCGCTGGTGGCCGAGCGCTTCCGCCATGCGCGCATCGTGGCGTTCTCGACCGCCTGCGTCTATCCGTTCGTGCCGGTGATCTCCCAGGGTGCGGCGGAGGATGCGGCGCTCAGCCCGCCCGGCGAATACGCCAACTCCTGCGTCGGGCGCGAGCGCATGTTCGAATACTTCTCGCAACTGCACAACACGCCGGGTCGGCTGTTTCGCCTGAGCTACGCGATCGATCTGCGCTACGGCGTGCTGGCCGATGTCGCGCTCAAAGTCTGGCGCGGCGACAAGATCGACATCACCATGGGCCATGTCAATGTCATCTGGCAGGGCGATGCCAATGCGCAGGCGCTGCGCTGCCTGACGGTGGCAACCGTGCCGACGACTCCGCTGAACGTGAGCGGACCGGAAACAACATCGATCCGCTGGCTGGCCGAGGAATTTGCCCGCTGCTTCAACAAGACGGCCCAAATCACGGGTGAGGAAGCAACGACAGCCTGGCTCATGAACACCGGCGCGGCCGAGCGCCTGTTTGGCTACCCGAAAGTTCCGTTGTCACGCCAGATTGGCTGGGTGGCGGACTGGATTTCGCGCGAGCAGCGCCTCTATGGCAAGCCGACCAAATTCGAAGCGCGCGATGGCAAGTACTGAAGCCGCGATCGCCATCGAGACGCTCGGCGCCCTCAGCAGCGCCACGCAGGCCATGCTCGACGCGTTGGTGATAGGCAGCAGCTGGAACCAGACGGCAAAGGACTGGGCCTTCTTCGCCCGCACCGGTACGGTGTTTGGCGTGCGCGATGCGCAGGGCCGGGTCGTCGCCAGCGGCGCCGTGCTGCCGCTGGGGGAAAAGGTCGCCTGGATCAGCATGATCCTGGTCGCGCCCGAGGCCCGTGGCCAGGGACTGGGCAGCGCCGTGTTTGCCCACTGCCTGCGCGCAGTCCAGGCCGCCGGGCGCACGGCCTATCTGGACGCGACCCCGGCCGGCCAGCGCATTTACAGCCAGTTCGGTTTCAGCGCGCTATGGTCGCTGACACGCTGGCAGTGCGATGGCCAAAGCGCGGTCGAGGCCACGGTGACGCCGTCCGAGCCGTTTGACATCGACAGCCTGGCCGCACTCGACACGCAGGCCATGGGCGCGCCGCGCCGGGCCTTGCTGGCGGATTTTTTGGCGCGCGAGAGCAGCGTCTGTGTGCACAGCCCGCAAGGCTTCGCACTGGTCCGGCGCGGACGCGTTGCCCATCAGATCGGCCCCTTGCTGGCACGCGACACGAGCAGCGCGAGAGCCCTGTTGACGCTTGCCCTGCAAGCCCTGCCAGGCAAGTTCTTCATCGACGTCCCCGACGAGCGAGACCAGCTCTGCCATCAACTTCGCGATGCCGGCTTCACAGCGCAGCGCGGACTGGTGCGCATGATGGCGGGCACGCATCCGCTGCGCGGACAGACCCATCTGATTCATGCCATCGCGGGCCCGGAATTCGGATAAGCCCGTGCCGCCCAGCCACTGGAGCCTCTTATGCCTTTGAAACGAACCGACTTGCCGCAAGACGTGCTGAGCCTGCTGGCGCAAGGCGCGGTGATTCCGGCCCATCCCCTGGCGCTCGACGCCGAGCGCCAGTTCGACCGCCGCCGCCAGCGCACCCTGACCCGCTACTACGTGGACGCCGGCGCCGGTGGCCTGGCCGTGGGCGTGCACACCACCCAGTTCAGCATCCGCGAACGAGGCCTGTATGAACCCGTGCTGCGCAGCGCCATGGAAGACCGCCTGGCTTGGAGCCAGCGGCCGATGGCGATGATCGCGGGCCTTTGCGGCGGCACGGCCCAGGCCTGCGCCGAAGCGAAGGTCGCTGTCAGCCTTGGCTACCACGCCGGCCTGCTGAGCCTGGCAGCACTCGCCAGCGCATCGGAAGATGAACTGATCGCCCACTGTGAAACCGTGGCACAGGAAATTCCGCTGTTTGGTTTTTATCTGCAAACCGCAGTCGGTGGCCCGGTCCTGTCCAGCGATTTCTGGCGCCGCTTTGCTTCGATCGAGAACGTCCTGGGCATCAAGGTCGCACCCTTCAACCGCTACCGCAGCATCGACGTGGTGCGCGGCGTGGTCGAGGCCGGTGCCGAAGAGCGCGTCTTTCTCTACACCGGCAACGACGACCACATCGTGCTCGACTTGGCCCTGCCGTTTGTCGCGCTGCGCGACGGCCAGCCCATCAGCGTGCGCTTTCGCGGCGGACTGCTCGGGCACTGGGCGGTGTGGACCGCCAGCGCTGTGGCGCTGCTGACGCAGATCAAGCTTGAACTGACGAGCCATGCCGGCACGCTGAACCCGCAACTGCTGGCACTGGACTCGCGCGTGACCGACTGCAATGCCGCGTTCTTTGACGCGGCCAACAATTTCCACGGCTGCATCGCCGGCTGTCACGAAGTCCTGCGGCGCCAGGGTCTGCTCGAAGGCATCTGGTGCCTCGATCCGGCGGAAGGCCTCGGGCCTGGACAGGCGGCCGAAATCGACCGTGTCTATCGCACGCATGGCGAGCTCAGCGACGACGCCTTTGTGCGTGAAAATCTGCAGCGGTGGCTGTCATGAGCGACATCAACGCCAGCGCACCGGACACGGGGCAGCCCCTGATCCGCATGCGCAATCTGCGCAAGGTGTACCGCAAGGGCACGCAGGAGTTTCTCGCGATCTCCGACGTCAGCATGGACATCCATACGGGCGACCTGATTTCCCTGGTCGGACCGTCGGGCTGCGGCAAATCGACCCTGCTCAAGATACTCTCGGGCCTGCAGGGCCATGACGGTGGCAGCCTGCAAATTGGCGGCAGCAACGGTGAATCGTTCAACCCCGGGCGCGATGTCGGCATGGTGTTTCAGCAGCCGCTGTTGCTGAAGTGGCGCAACGTGCTCGACAATGTGCTGCTGCCAGCCGACATCCTGGGCCTGCCGCGCAAGGCCGCCGTGGCGCGCGCGCACGAGCTGCTGGAGATGGTCGGCCTGACCGGCTACGCCGACAAGTATCCGTACGAATTGTCGGGCGGCATGCAGCAACGCGCATCGATTGCACGCGCCCTGATCCACGATCCCAAACTGATCCTGATGGACGAACCCTTCGGTGCCCTCGATGCGCTGACGCGCGAGAAGATGAACATCGAGATGCTGCGCATCTGGGCACAAAGCCGCAAGACCTTCGTCATCGTGACGCACAGCATTCAGGAAGCGGTCTTTCTGGGCACGCACTGCGCGGTGATGACGGCAGGGCCGGCCCGCATGGCCGACTTCTTTGCCATCGATCTGCCCGCAACGCGCAAGCTGCAGATCAAGACCACGCCGCAGTTCGGCGACTACGTGACCCGCATCTACGATCTGCTGGGCGTCGAGTAGGCGCCGCTGTCGTCGTCGCTATTGCTAGTGCAGCAAGGCGTTGACCGCTTCGATCTGTGCCTCGTCGAGTTGTCCGGCCAGCGCCTGCAGGCGCAACTGGCCTTGCATCAACTCAATGCGTGCCTGCAGCAGCGCCAACTCGGCGCCGCTGGCATCGTTCTCGGCCTGCAATAGATCCAGCGTCGTGCGGTCACCCACCTGACGCCCCAGGCGCGTGGCATCGAGCCGGGCCAGGCTGGCCTTGCGCGCTTCGCTCAATGCTGTCAATCGGCTGGCACCGGTCTGCAGCGCCAGCCAGGCGGCGCGCGTCTGCTGATTGATTTGCTGGCGTGCGCGATCCAGTTCAGCCGATGCCTTGTCCTGCAGGCGCAGCGCTTCTTCCTGTTTGGCGCTGCGGTAGCCGCCGGTATAGAGCGGCACGTTCAACTGCAGGCCGATCATCTGCTGGCTCGCGCTGTTGCTCGCAGCACCAAAACTGCCGCTGCCGCTGAGCTGCTCGCGCCCGGCCTGCGCCACGAGATCGAGCGTCGGCGCTGCTGCAGCGCCGTACTTGGCGACGTCCTGCTGCGCCACCTGGACCTGCGCCATCTGCATGCGCAGCAGCGGGTTCTTGTCGGTGGCTTGCGCCTGCCAGTGCGCCAACGGTGCGAGTGCCGTGGGCTGGGCAGCGCCAACCGGCGGCAGCATCTGCACCGCTGCATCGGCCATGCCGGTGGCATCGCTCAAGGCGCCCTGTGCCAGTGCCAGTTCGTCCTGTGCCGCCAGCACCTGCGCCTGCAGAGCATGCGCGCGCGCCGAAGCCTCATGGGTATCGGTCACCGGCTTGTCGCCGAGGGCAAAGCGGTCCTTCGCTTCCGTGAGCGCGAGATCAACGGCCTTTTGCTGCTGGCGCAATAGGGCCAGCTTGTTCGTCGCCAGCACCACATCGAAATAGCGCTGCGCCGTTTGCAGCATCAAATCCTGCTGCGCAGCCTGCCACGCCAGTTCGGCCACATCGGCCGCGATCTCGAGCTGACGTCCCTGCGCCTTGCGCTCCGGGTTGAACAGCGGTTGGCGCGCGCTCAATGCCCAGCGCGTCGAGTTGCCGTTGTCAACCGATGTAGCAAAGCCGACGCCGTCGGATGCACCCAGACCCGGCGCCGAAAAATGCGCACCCGTCATCTCGGTCTCGCCGTTCATGCGACCGGCCGTGGCGCTGAGCATCACGGCCGGACGCCAGAGCGAGGCAGCCTGCGTTCGGCTGGTGGCGCCGGCCTGGCGCGCCGCTTGCGCGACCGCCGCCTGCGGATCATGTTGGCGCGTGGCCTGCCAGGCCTGCATGAGGTCCATGGCCTGGACCGAGACAGCGCCCAGAACCAGCACAGCGGCGACGAGGGGTTTGAATGGCATTCTCATCGTGAGCTACCCGGTAGATTGGATTGAATCCAGCGTTGCAGTTCGGCGGCCGATACGGCACCCGAGAGGCGCGCTGTTTCCTGCCCGCGCTGGAACAGGATCAGGGTTGGAATGCTCCGAATGGCGTAACGGGCGCTGGCCAGCGGCGCGGCTTCAGTGTCAACCTTGACGAAACGCACCTGCGGCAACTCGCGCGCCGCGATCACAAACTGCGGCGCCATCGCCTTGCACGGGCCGCACCAGTCGGCCCAGAAGTCGACGACCACCGGCAGTTCGGTGCCGGCCAGGAAGGCCGGCAAGGCCTGGTCGCTCATGGCCACGGGCGCGGCGGCCATCAAGTCTTTGCCACAGCGGCCGCAGGCCAGTTCATGGTTCAGCTTTTCAGGTGGCACGCGGTTCTTGACGCCGCAGTAGGGACAGACCAGTTGCATGACGTCAGCCTTTTCAACAACCGGCGCGCACACCGAGCTTGCGCATGATGGTTTCCATCAGGCACCACTTGGTCAGCGCGCTTTGCAGCAGGTTGACGCCGACGAAGGCCGTGAACGCCAGCCACCATTGGCTGACAAAGATCGGGCTGCCGGGGATGCCCAGTGCCAGCGACAGAAGAATGAAAGTGCCAGCAAAAAGGCGAACGAATTGCCAGGATGTCATGGTGATTTTCCTTTTAAAAATGAACAGATGAAGAGAAAGGTTGGAAAGGGAAACGGACGCAGAAACTGCATGCGGGCCATGAACCCGGGACTCGTCATTGCGGGCTTGACCCGCAATCCATGCTGCAATGGGCATGGATGCCGGATCAGGTCCGGCATGACAAGCCGGGACATGAATCGCCGCGCTTCGCTCGCGATGACGAGTCCCGGTTTCATGGCGACTGCGCAGGCTCGTACTGCTTGCGGTACGCAACGTAGTACAGCGTCGGGATCACGACCAGGGTCAGGATGGTCGAGACGAAGATGCCGAAAATCAGCGAGATCGCCAGACCGTTGAAGATCGGGTCGTCCAGGATGAAGAAGGCGCCGAGCATGGCGGCCAACCCGGTCAGCATGATGGGCTGGGCCCTTGTGATAGCCGAGTGCACGATGGCACGTTTGAAGGGCACGCCCTCTCGCACCTGCAGGTTGATGAAGTCCACCAGCAGAATCGAGTTGCGCACAATGATGCCGGCCAGCGCGATCATGCCAATCATGCTGGTCGCGGTGTACTGCGCGCCCAGCAGCGCATGGCCGGGCATGACGCCGATGATGGTCAGCGGGATTGGTGCCATGATGATCAGCGGAATCAGATACGAGCCAAACTGCGCCACCACCAGCAGGTAGATCAGGATCAGTCCGACCGCGTAGGCTGCGCCCATGTCGCGGAAGGTCTCGTAGGTGATCTGCCATTCGCCGTCCCACTTCAGCGCGTAATCGCGCGTCGCGTCGTCGGGCTGGCGGATGAAGTACTCAAGCATCGGCCCGCCGCCAGGGGTCTGGATCTTGGCGATCTCGCTGCGCATCTGGAACATGCCGTAGAGCGGGCTGTCGAGCTTGCCGGCCATGTCGCCAACGACATAATTCACCGGCAGCAAGTCCTTGTGGTAGATCGGCTGTTCGCGCACGCTGTCGCTCTCGGTCACCAGTTCGCTGATGCGCACCAGTTTGCCCGAGGCACCGCGCACGCCGAGCTGCAGCAAGGCGTCGAGGTTGCCATGGCTTTCTTCGGGCAACTGCAACATGACGGGCGCCGGGTAGCGGTTGGCGTCATGCATGTAGGTCGCGGCTTCGCCCGCAAGGCCCGCGCGCAGCGTGCTCACGATGGCCTGCTGCGGCACACCGAGCAGGGCTGCCTTGCGCCGGTCCACCAGCAAGAGCTTGCGCGGTGCGCTGGCGATGCTGCTGTCGTCAACGTCAACGATGCCACTTGATTTTTCAAAGACCGCGTGCACGGCCTTGGCCACGCTCAGGCGCCCTGCTGCTTCGGGGCCATAGATTTCGGCGACCAGCGGCGAGAGCACGGGCGGGCCCGGCGGCACTTCCACCACCTTGACGTTAGCGCCCATCTTCAGGCCGATTGCCTGCAGGGCCGGGCGCACGCGGGTCGCGATGACGTGGCTTTGATCGGCGCGGTGGTGCTTGTCGACCAGGTTGACCTGGATGTCGCCGACCTCACCACCGGCGCGCAGATAGTACTGGCGCACCAGCCCGTTGAAATTGATCGGCGCGGCCGTACCGGCGTAGGCCTGGTAATCGGTCACCTCGGGCACGGTCGAGAGGTAGGCACCGAGCTCGTGCAGCACCGCCGCCGTTTTCTCGACCGGCGTGCCAGCCGGCATATCAACGATGACCTGGAACTCTGACTTGTTGTCCAGCGGCAGCATCTTGAGCAGCACCAGACCGGTGGCCGGCAGCGTGACCGAAATGATGATCAGCACAGCGACGCCCAGACCCAGGAGGCGGCGGTTGCGCTGGCCGCTGTGGTCGTCCAGCAGTGGCTTGAAGACACGCTGGAACAGCGGGCCGAGCTTGCCGGCCAGACCGGTTGGCGCGTGCGCGTGGCCGTGGTTGGCAGGCTGCTCTTTCATCCACAAGCGCGCCAGCCAGGGCGTGACCATGAAGGCAATCGCCAGTGACAGCAGCATGCCCATGCTGGCATTGATCGGGATCGGGCTCATGTAGGGGCCCATCAGGCCCGAGACAAAGGCCATGGGCAGCAGCGCGGCAATCACCGTGAAGGTGGCCAGAATGGTCGGGCCGCCGACTTCATCGACCGCGCCCGGAATGATTTCGGTCAGGGTCTTGCCCGGATGGTGCTGCTGATGGCGGTGGATGTTTTCCACCACCACGATGGCGTCGTCAACCAGGATGCCGATCGAGAAGATCAGCGCAAAGAGCGAGACGCGGTTCAGCGTGAAGCCCCAGGCCCAGGAGGCGAAGAGCGTGACCATCAAGGTGAGGATCACGGCCGTACCGACGATGGCGGCCTCGCGCCGGCCCAGCGTGAGAAAGACCAGGGCCACGACCGAGGCGGTGGCGAACAGCAGTTTCTGGATCAGCTTTTGCGCCTTGTCGTTGGCGGTGGCGCCGTAGTTGCGGGTCTCCGCGACCTGTACCGATTCCGGTATCACCGTGTTGCGCAACTGCTCAACGCGGCGCATCACGGCGTTGGCAACGTCAATGGCGTTCTCACCCGGTTTCTTGGTAATCGTCAGTGTCACAGCCGGGTATTCGCCGCCGCCGTCCTTTTGCGTCAGGCCGTGCCAGACATAGTTGCGGCTCGGCATGGGGCCGTCCTGAATATCGGCCACATCCTTCATGAAGACCGGCTTGCCGGCACGCACACCAACGACCAGATCGCCGACCTCACGCGCCTGCTCCAGAAATGGACCGGCCTCGATCGCCACGCTCTTGTTGCCGGCGATCAGTTCACCGACCGGCAAGCCCAGATTGACCGATTGCAGGGCGGTGCGCATATCACCGACGGTAATGCCGCTGCCAGCCATGCGCGCCGGGTCGATGCGCACCATGACGGCACTGCCGGGGCCGCCGATGGTCTGCACCTCGCGTGTGCCGGGGACGCGCTTGAGTTCGGCCTCGATGCTGTGGGCCACGCGTTCGAGTTCGAGCGAGTTGGCCGTCGGACTCTTGCTGAACAGCGTCAGGGACACGATTGGCACGTCGTCGATGCCCTTGGGTTTGATGATCGGATCGAGCACACCCAGACCGCGCGGCAGCCAGTCCGCATTCGAGCGCAGCGTGTCATGCAAGCGCACCAGCGCTTCGGTGCGCGGCACGCCGACCTTGAACTGCACCGTCATGATCGCCAAGCCCGGGCGCGAGACCGACATCACGTGCTCAGTGCCCGCCATCTGCGAGAGCACCTGCTCGGCCGGTATCGCCACCATCTGTTCCACATCGGCCACCGCCGCCCCAGGGAAGGGGATCAGCACATTGGCCATGGTGACATTGATTTGCGGCTCTTCCTCGCGCGGCGTCACCATGACGGCAAACGCGCCCAGCAGCAATGCCAGCAAGGCCAACAGCGGCGTGATGTGCGCGCTCTGGAAGGCCGCGGCAATGCGCCCGGAAATTCCCATTTTCTTTTTGGTCTTGTTCATCTCAGCGCACCTTGGCCGCAGCCTGCGGATCCGACGCTACCTTCTCGTTTTTTTCGACGCCGCTGAGCACCTCGACGCGTTCACCTTGCACCCGACCGAGGCGGACCTGACGCAGCGCGGGGCGCCCCTGCTCATTGACGACGTAGAGACCGGTCATCTCGGCGCGCCGCACCACGCTGGCCACAGGCACATAGAGACGCTCGGTGGCGCTTGCAGGCTGCGCAGCGGCAGAGACTGCGAGCCAAACGCGAGCGAACATGCCGGGTGTCGCACCCTTGAGGCTGTCCGGCAAGGTCAAGCGCAGTTGCGCGGTGTGCGTCGCGGCATCGACCGTGGGCAAGAGCGCAACCGACTTGGGCGCCATCAGGCCCAGTGCCGGCACCAGACCCGGGATTTCAAACTGGATCGCACTGGTAGCGGCATTGGCTGGAACCGGCGCCGAAACCCGCAGGGCTGCGGGGTCGTACATGACCAGCAGCGGTGCACCCGGCATCGCCATGTCACCGAGGGCCACCGGCACTTCGCTGACAAGGCCGGCATAGGGTGCGCTGATGACGAAGAAGCGCGATTGCGTGTGCGCGGCGTCGGATTGCGCCTGCAGCGCCTGCACCTGCGCCTGCGCTGCCTGCCACTGCGCCTGCGCGCGATCAAGCGCCGCCTGGCTGATGTACTGCTTCTGGTAGAGCTGCTTCTGGCGCTCGTATTCCTTGCTGCTCACGTTCAAATTGGCACGCGCCGCCTCAACCTGCGCCGCGCTGGCCGCAGCGTTCTGGCTGGCGGCACGGGCATCGATGCGAACCAGTTCCTGCCCGGCCTTGACATGGTCGCCAGCCTTGACGCTCAAGGCCACAATTGCCCCCGGCACCTGCGCCGACAGGGTGGACTGGCGCACCGCCTCGACGACACCGTCGAAACTCATACGCTCAAGCCCCGCTGAGCCCGAGCCCTGAACCGCCACCGTGGACAGCGCGGCAGCATCGGCCGCCCATGCCGAAGGCATACCGGCAAGACCCGCCAGCATCAAGGCGGTCACAAGAGAAGTTTTCAACATTCAGCGCTCCTAAGCCACCCGCAATGCATGGCGTTGATAAATATAATTGATTGATTATTTGACTAATTGCGCAATTAGTCAAATAATACATGAAAACCGTGTGCCTGACAAACGACAGGCCCTCTCGCTATGATCAAAGCCGCTGTCTCAAAGGAATGTCCCGTCATGGAAAACCTGCCGCCCGAAGCGATGCTGGAGGTCGCCGCCTACTTTCAGGCGCTGTCGGAACCGACCCGTCTGAAGATTCTCAATCTGCTGCGCGAAGGCGAGCGCAACGTCGGCGAACTGGCGCAGTTGTGCGGCTTCACCGCCGCCAACATCTCGCGTCACCTGACACTGCTGACCAAGCACGGCCTGGTGGCAAGAGAGAGCCGCGGCACCAGCGTCTACTACCGCATTGCCGATGACACCATCTACGCCCTGTGCGATCTGGTCTGCGGCAACATCTCGCGCCAGATGGAGCGCACGACCAAGAAGCGCCAGGCTTTCAAGCGAGCCGCCTGAGGCTTAGGCTTGCGGCAGCGGTTGGCGCGGCTCGGGCAACTCGACGCTGAGACGGGCCACGCGCAAGCTGTCGGCCAGCGTGTTGCGCGCAACCTCAAACAGCCAGGCGCGGGCATTGCGCACCGAGCAAAAGCGCTCGCCCTGACGCAAGGCCTTGAGAAACAGAGACTGCAACAGGTCGTCCGCCTCGGCCGGATTGCCCAGACGGTGGCGCAACCAGCCACGCAGTTCCGCTTCATGGCGATCCAGGCAGTGTCCAAACAATTCATCATCGCGCCGTCAGGGCCTGTCGCAGAAGATAATGCTCATAAATGCTTGTATATTGGCACGGACAAAAATGAGAGACAACTTTATGGGGACAATGTACTACCTATGACCAAGCTTTCGACAAAAAAGGTTCACTCAGATCTGAACCGGCCGGATGCGGTTTTTGACTTTGCGTCGGAACTGTTCCGCGTTCTGTCGGCCCCGATGCGGCTCAAGATCATCAGTTGTCTGCGCGATGGCGAGCAAAACGTCAGCTATCTGCTGAGTCACATCGACACCACTCAGCCCAATATGTCGCAGCACCTGAACACGCTGTACAAGGCCGGCGTACTGGGCAAACGCCGTGACGGCGTCCAAATCCTGTACCGCATCATCGATGAACGCGTGGCAGCCGTCTGTCAAGCCGTTTGCACCCAGGTCGAAACCAAAAGCAAACTGTAAGCACATTACGCGATGGTGTTTAGAAGACAGTAGGGAGCAACTCCTAATTCGAATATAAGCACATTCAAATGTATTGATTTAGAACAACACTTTCGTACTCGCTTCGCAATAGGATAAACCCGTAGTGCTGGTAAGGCAATTACCGCACTTAGGCGTACCGGATTGTTTAGCGAAGGAATTTGTGATGCGTAATCGAAACCTGATGGCTGCCGCTATGGTGGCCATTTTTTTTGTCGCAGCGGCTCCCGCAGGCTCTGTTCGCATTACGTATTGATGAGCTGTCTTCCAAGCCCTGAAATGACGAAATACTCGGGCTTGAGGTCGCCCTTGTACCACTCGGCCATGCGCATCCAGGCCAGGTAGTTGGGCATGTATTTGGTGGCTACGCCT
>CAIXNB010000148.1 GCA_903920695.1 uncultured beta proteobacterium | reverse complement strand
TGTCACAGACATAGGGCAGCACCAACGTCACGCTGCAGCCTTCGCCGGGCGCGCTCTGGATGCGAATACCGCCACCGGACTGCTTGGCAAAGCCATAGACCATGGACAAACCCAGACCACTGCCCAAGCCAAAGCTTTTGGTGGTGAAGAAGGGATCAGAGGCGCGCGCCTGCGTGGCGGCGTCCATGCCGGCACCGGTGTCGGCCACACGCAAAGCCACATAACAGCCCGGTGTGACATCGAAATCAGCGACCTGGGCCAGGTCCAATTGCAGGCGCTGCGCCTGAATCACCAGGTGCCCGCCATCGGGCATGGCGTCACGCGAATTGAGCGCTAGATTGAGCAGTGCGTTTTCAAGCTGCTGCGCATCGGTCATGGCGAACAAAGGCTCGTCCATGGGCGTGCTGGTAATGGCGATGTTGGCCGGCAAAGTGCGCTTGAGCAGAATCATGGTGTCGGCCACCAGGTCTGCAATATTCACGGAGCGCGGTGCCAGCGGCTGCTTGGACGCAAAGGCCAACAGCCGCTTGATCAGGGCCGCGCCGCGGCGTGAGGCCTTCAGGGCCGGCACCACAAATTCGCAAATGTCGGGATCGTTCGGGTAGCGCTCGTGCAGCGTCACCAGATTGCCAATGACGACCGTCAGCAGGTTATTGAAGTCGTGTGCCAGCCCGCCGGTCAACTGCCCCACGGCCTCCATTTTTTGCGCATGAACCAGCGCCGACTGGGCATTCTTGAGGTCGGTGATATTGACGGACAGGACAAAGCAGCCGGCGACACGGCCATCGGCGTCCATCTCCGGCACCAATTCGCTGCGCGCATGGAACACCTGCCCAGTCGAGCGGCGCATGGCGTACTCGTAGCTGACCCGTTGCCCCTGCAGCGCCTGCTTCACATAGCTTGAGACATGGGCGTAAACCTCGTCTCCCGCCACATCACGAATCGAACAACCGATCATTTCCTCCTTGGTGAAGCCAAACCAGTCGGAATAAACCTTGTTGACGTAGGTGTAGATTTCCTGCTTGTCGAAGTAGCCAATCAGCGCCGGCACGGTATCGGTGATCAGGCGCAGATTCTCCTCGCTGCAGCGCAAAGCCGTGGCGATGCGCTGCGTGACGGCGTCCGCCTCGATGAGCCGCTGGTGCGCCGCATTCAGTTCGCTGGTGCGCTCGGCCACACGCGCCTCCAACTCGGCATTCTGCTGCTGGATCTGTTGCTGGAAATGTCGATTGACCGTGATGTCGGTGTAGAGCGTGACAAAACCGTCATCGGGCAAGGGCTCACCGCGCACCGCCAGAATCTGACCATCGGGCCGGACCCGTTCGCTGTAATGCGAGGCAAAACTGCTTGCCAGCCGCACGCGCTCGGCGACCAGCGCCTCTACATCACCCGGCCCATATTCGCCGCGTTCGGCGTTGTAGCGGATGAATGACGCGAAGCTCGCGCCGACATACGCCAAGTCTTCGGGGAAGTCCAGCAACCGCAGAAAAGCCTTGTTCCACGCCACAAGGCGCAGATTGCCATCAATAACGGTCAAGCCCTGGTCGATCCGGTCCAGCCCAGCCTGAATAAGCGCTTGCTGGCGGTCGGCTGGAGATGTCTTGCTGGAGGCTTGGGATGGCATGAAATTCAAACGCGGGTGGCAAATTGATTCTATTGATGTCTCTGAAACTCATGGCACCACCGAACAAAAAACGAATGCCGAGTTGTCATTGCTGACCTGACCCGCAATCCATGGTGCAGAGGCCATGGATCCCGGGTCAAGCCCGGGATGACAAAGTCAAGGCGCCGTTGCGGACCTGAACTGCCTCAATACTTGTAAACGCCCTGCCCGGTCTTACGACCCAGGCGTCCGGCGGCGACCATTTCCTTGAGCAGCGGGCAGGCGCGGTATTTGCTGTCGCCGAACTCGCTCAGGTAGACCTCCATCACGGCCAGGCAGACATCCAAACCGACCATGTCGGCCAGTGCCAGCGGACCGATCGGCTGGTTGCAGCCGAGCTTCATGCCGGCGTCAATGTCTTCGGGTGTGGCCAGACCTTCGGCCAGCACGAAGAAGGCTTCGTTAATCATCGGCACCAGGATGCGGTTGACGACAAAACCGGGCGCATTGCGCACCGTGATCGGGGTCTTGCCCAGGGCTTTGGCCATGGCGTGCACGGCGTCGTGCGTGGCGTCACTGGTTTGCAGGCCGCGAATGATCTCCACCAGCGCCATCATTGGCACCGGGTTGAAGAAGTGCATGCCGATGAAGCGCTCGGCGCGGCTGGTGGCCGCCGCCAGCTTGGTGATGGAGATGGAAGAGGTGTTGGAGGCGACGATCACCTCGGGCGCCAGGATGGCATCGACCTGCTTGAGAATCTTGAGTTTGAGTTCATAGTTCTCGGTCGCGGCCTCAATCACGAGTTGCGCCGACTTGAGGTCGTCGTAGCTGGTGCTGCCCTTGATGCGCGCAAGCGCCGCGTCCCGGTCAGCGGTGCTGATTTTTTCTTTCTTGAGCAGACGCTCCAAGCTGCCCGCCACGGTAGCGACGCCCTTGGCCACGGCAGCCTCGGAGATGTCAACCATGACGACCTTGATGCCCGAGACAGCGCAAGCCTGCGCGATGCCATTGCCCATGGTGCCCGCACCGATGAT
>CAIXNB010000147.1 GCA_903920695.1 uncultured beta proteobacterium | reverse complement strand
TCGGCGCGAGACGCGCAGCTTCGAGAATGCGCTCGACCTTTTCCTGCGGCACGGCCTTGGCCGGGTTCATTTTCTTGGTGGCGTAGCGCCATTGGAGTTCTTGCAGCAGATCAGACATGCTTGTTTCCTGTTGCGTTGAAAAGTTGTTGCCGCTGGATGGCCGCAGGTACGGGAAAAGCTTGGGGCTACGCTTGCGTTTTGCAAGCCAGGCGCCTCGGTGAACCCAGTGTTTGCTATTGGCTACTTGGGATTTGGCGCAATTTGGCTCTTGATGGGGTGCCTTTGGACGAGATGGAATATTTCAGTCTACCGTCACCCTTTGACTGGACTGTCCGAGTATCCAAGAAATCGCAATGCCGCCAGCGAAGCCGCTTCTTTGCGTGACCAAAGGGCTGTTTTCGAATACGGCACCGCCGACATTGTCATAGCGGACAAACCCACCCACCCAATAGGAAGGAAAGCGTTTCCACATTGCCGACAGGATTTGCAGCCCGGCATAGCCGGCCTTGGCTTCATAGGCAGGTCGATCAACGTTACTGTACTGGGGGTTGACAGAATAAAAGTAGGCATGTTGCTCGCGGCTGCCAAAGATCGGACCGCCTATCGTCCCCAAGGTCCAGCCGCGCAGACCCAGAGGGCTTTCAAGATCAAGGTTGACGCGCGGCGTAAATTGCCAGCCGATGTAGTTTGGATTGCTCTCCAGCGTAAAGGCAGCGCGCAGCGGCAGAAATATCCGCAATTTGGCGTCGTGCTGAGACGATTGCCAGAGCTTGATGTCAATCGATGGGCCCAACTCCAGACTTGAATGAAGGTCAGGCATATTCTTGCGCACCTTGATATTGCCGCTGTTAACCGGGGGTGATGCGGCCACACTCAGGTTGAGTTCAAATAAGTCCGAATCAAACAGCACGCCTCGGAGGCCATCCTTATCGGCTTTGAAATACTCTCCCCGGTACACAACATAAGGTATCGGCAAAACATCATGGCTGGATTCAACCGCACCGCGATAGGCAGGGAGTTGCAATGCAGAAACACCCAGACCCAATTCCCAAAGGGGCTTCTCTTCTGCATTGGCTCCGGCAGGCCATTGGCAGCAAGCCACAAAAGCGAATACCAACCCTAGCCGTAGAAAGCGCTTCATTGTGTATCCCGTTTCAAATACCGTATGCGGTCAATTGCGTTCTGTCGGCATAGACCATCAGCGTTTCCAACTGCGCAACTTCGAGGCCTTCTACCCGTGCCTGCGCGCTGATCTGTACGGCGTCAGCGCCGACCTGGCGGCAGGTGATTTCGAAAATGACATCCTGCTCCGGCAGCACCGGACGCTTGAAGGCGCAACGTCGCACCGATGCCAGCACACCGACGCGATCGCCTGGCAAGGACTGCACGTAGGCATCGGCACTCAGCAATCCGGCACCGGCAAGCTGGGTGACCGATTCAATCAGCATGACGCCTGGCACCAGCGGGTAGCCAGGGAAGTGCCCCTGGATCACGGCGTTGTCCAGAGGCCAGTTGGCGATGGCTGTGTAGGCCCGTGGGCCCCGTGCAATCAACTGCTTGCAGGCAAATATGGGGCCGCGATGGGGCAGCAATTGTTCAATCGCCTCGCGGTCTAGGGTGAAGGGAAATTCAGGAATAGGTCGGGTCATGGCGCGACAAACCGACGCGCCACCAGCGCGACATTGCTGCCGCCGAACGCGAAGGAATTCGACATCACCGCGTCGATATGGCAGCCGTGGCGTGCCCGCAGCGGGATGTAGTCCAGATCGCAGCGCGGGTCGGGGTTTTCCAGGTGCGCCGTGGGCGGCAGCGAGCCGCTGTTCATGGCCTCAATGCTCAGCACCAGTTCAAGTGCGCCGGCCGCGCCGATGAGATGCCCATGCATGGATTTGGTCGAACTCACGGCCACCTGTCGGGCTGCGTTACCAAATGCCTTGTGTATGGATTGGGTCTCTATCACGTCACCGGCGTCGGTTGCGGTGCCATGGGCATTGATGTACTGAATTTGTGCTGGTGCCAGACCGGCTTCAGTCAGTGCTTGTTGCATGGCGTAGGCTTGCCCATCGACACTGGGCGCGGTGAGATGCTGCGCGTCGCTGCTGCAGCCGTAGCCGGCCAATTCTGCCTGTACCTGGGCACCGCGCCGGGTGCTGCGGGTAGCGCTTTCGAGGACCACGGCGGCAGCGCCTTCGCCAATCACAAAGCCGCAGCGATCATTGGCAAACGGGCGACAACTTTGTGCAGGGTCGATTTCATTTGGCTTTGCCATCACACGCAACGCATTCCAGCCCAGCATAGCCCCGGGGTTGAGCATGGCTTCGGTACCTACCACCACCGCCGCGTCCAGATAGCCATGGCGGATGGCACGGAAAGCCTCGCCAATCGCAAGCGCGGATGAAGCGCAGGCCACCGAGTAGGTGTTACTGGGGCCGTGCAGTCCGTAACGCATGGTGATCGCGGCAGCGGCGGCATTGGCCATGATGCGCGGCACCGTCAGCGGATGCATGACGGTGGGATCTTTGTGCTTCAAGTTGGGGTCAGACAGCGTGTTGTAAAAGCGTGCGTACAGGCTGTCGCTGGTTTGCGAGCCACCAAAGCCAATGCCAACGAAGACGCCGACGCGTCGCGAGTCGGCCGGTGGGCAGGCGAAGCCGGCGTCGGCGATGGCCTGCGCAGCGGCGATGAGCGCAAATTGGGTGGCACGGTCGAGCCCGTGGTCGGCACGTTCCAGTCGGGTTTGGGGTTCTGCGCAGGACTGTGCCACAACAATATGCGGCAACCAAACGGCGATATCCGCAGGACAGGCGCCGATGCCACTACGACCTTCCAATGCGGCAGCGAATGTGCTGGCCTTGTCGACACCCAGAGGGCAAATGACGCCAGAGCCAGTGACAACAACCTTGTTCACAGATCGGGGCTTAGTTCTTTGCGGCTTGGGATTTGGTTTGTTCTTGCACCATGGTTTCGATGGCGCTCACCATCTCGGCAAAGCTCATCGGCAAAAAAACCATGGGATCGGGGATTTGGAAGCCATATTTGTCTTCCACTTCGAACAGCATTTCGACCAAACCCAGGGAATCAAGTTTCAGGTCGGCAACTTTCAATTCAGGATTGTCAAACGTCTGGGGGTCAAGGCCCGCAGTCTCCACCAAATAGTTTTTGATTTGATCAATTAGCATACGGGTTACCGTTGTGACAGTCGTAGTGAATTGTACTGGAACCCGCTGCCGTCAAGCTGGCTTTCCACGCTGCACAACAAAGGGCGTGCGTTAGAATTTGGCACTTCTGCAGTCCAATCTGGCGGTCGATTTTTTTCGGCAAAGACCACGATGGAATTGATAAGCAATTGATTTAACTAATCCATGAGCATGGCGCCTGGTCGGAGAGTCGCTGTCACCGGCGTCGGAATGGTGAGCCCGTTTGGTGGTGACACCGAAGACTTCTTTGCACGCATTCTGTGTGGTGAGTCTGCAGTGCGTCTCTACCAACATCCCACGTCGCCATCGCCACTGGTGCAACCTGCGGTGATCTGTGCCCAGTTTGATTCCAATGCATCAATTGGTCATGCGATCACGCATGTGACAGATCGCTACAGCCAGTTGGGTGTCGCAGCGGCATTTTCCGCTTGGGAAGACGCTGGTCTTGCGCGCGAGGGAGCAGGCGCCGACGACTACGGGGTGTCCTGGGGTACCGGCACCGGTGGCATGTTGACCTACGAAAAGGGCTACGGCGACATGTACCTGCGTGGCAAGAAACGGGTCTCGCCTTTGTCGGTGCCGATGGCGATGAACAACGCGGCTGCGTCCCATATCGCCATGGCTTTGGGATTGGGCAGTGCCTGCCTGACCTATTCGGTGGCATGCGCTTCTTCCACAGTTTCCATCGGTGAGGCGTTTCGACGCATTCAACGCGGTGAGTCGTCGTTGATTGTCGCCGGCGGCTCCGAGTCGCCGCTGGCATTCACCATCATGCGCGCCTGGGAGGCGATGCGCGTGGTGGCAACAGGCGACGAGCAAACCGCCTACCGTGCCTGCCGACCCTTTCAGCAAGGGCGCCAGGGACTGGTGCTGGGGGAGGGCGCCGCCGCGCTGGTGCTGGAGGACTGGGTGCATGCGCAGCAGCGTGGTGCCCGCATCTACTGTGAGTTGGCCGGGTTTGGACAAAGCTGTGACCATACACACCTGGTGCGTCCTGATGCGCAGGGGCAAGTCAGAGCCATTCTGGCAGCGCTGCGTGAAGCCGAACTCGCGCCAGCACAGGTGGCTTATGTGAATGCCCACGGCACGGCCACCCTGGAAGGTGATCCGATTGAGATCAGCGCACTGCGACAGGTCTTCGGTGCCGATGCCGAGAATCTGGCGGTGAGTGCCACCAAGTCAATGCATGGACACTCGCTCGGTGCAGTGGGTGCGATGGAAGCCCTGATCACGGTGCTGGCACTGGCCCGACAGGCGATCCCGCCCACCGCGCATCTGGAGCAGGTTGCACAGGATTGTCTGGGGGTGCGCCATGTCATGGGTAGCGGTTTGCGTGATGTGCCGCTGCAGGCGGCCATCAGCAACTCCTTTGCGTTCGGGGGCAGCAACGCAGTGCTGGCCTTTCGTGCGCTTGGCTGATGCGTCATGATCAGTGGATACCGTTTTTTGATGCAGTTTTTTCGCCATCTTTTTGAAGCGGTCCGCTTGCGCTTCGCACTGGGGGTGCTGGGTGCTGGGTGTCTGTTTTGGACCGTCCTGGCGATACCTTTGGGGCTGGTCTGTCCACGCCGTTGGGGCATGTGGCTGGGGCGCTGGACGGCTACGCTCGGATTTCGAGCCTATCTGTGGCTCTTGCACATCATCGGTCTGGCGCGCTTTGACATTGCTGCGTTGGACGCGCTTCGGGGTGCGGGCCCTTTGATACTGGCCGTCAACCACCCGGGGCTGCTGGATGCGCTCATGGTCTTGTCCCGACTGCCGAACGTGACCTGCATCTTCAAGGCATCCTTGATGCGCAATCCGTTATGGGGCGCCGGTGCGCGCTTGGCCGGATACATTCGCAACGATCTGTTTCTCGGTGCGGTCAATCTGGCGGTGGACGAATTGCACCGTGGCAGCCAGCTTCTGCTGTTTCCCGAAGGAACGCGCAGTGACCCGATGCCAGTGGGTGAGTTCCAGATCGGTGCCGCCTATGTTTCTTACCGATCCCACATTCCGATTCAGACCATCATCATTGAGCAGGACAGCCGATTTTTGGGCAAAGGCTGGCACTGGCTGAAGCGACCCGACATGCCCATGCACTTTCGCATTCGCCTGGGTCAGCGCTTTGATCCGCCGACCCATCCCAAGGCATTCACGTTGACCCTGCATGACTATTTCCGCAGCGAGATTGCCCCGCTCCCGGTGGCGGAGCCTGATTGATGCAGACCGAGAGCACATTGCCTTCCAGCAGCCATCTGGTGCTGATCCCCAGCTATAACGCCGGCGCCAAGGTCTATGAGACCGTGGCACAGGCCCGTGCGCAATGGAATCCGGTGTGGGTGGTGGTCGACGGCAGCACCGATGGCACGACCGCTGTTCTGCAAACGATGGCAGCCCGCGACGATGGCCTGAAGGTCTTTGTGCTGCCGCAAAACCAGGGCAAAGGCGCTGCCGTGTTGTATGGGCTGGAAGAGGCCGCGCAACAGGGTTACAGCCACGCCCTGTGCATGGACTCCGACGGGCAGCATCCGGCGGATCTGATCAAAGCCTTCATGCAATGCTCCCAGGCGTCGCCAGCGGCCATGGTGCTGGGTGTGCCGGTGTTCGATGCCAGTGCGCCTGCGCTGCGCGTCAAGGGGCGCAAGATTTCCAACGGGTGGGCGAATCTGGAAACCTTGTGGGCCGGTATTGGCGACTCGCTGTACGGGTTTCGCGTCTATCCGGTTGCGCCACTGCGCACTGTGATGCGGGGCCAACGCTGGATGCGCCGTTTTGATTTTGATCCCGAAGCCGCCGTCCGATTGTGCTGGCGCGGTGTGCCGCCGCTCAATCTGCCGGCGCCGGTGAAGTATCTGCAGGCGCACGAGGGTGGTGTTTCCCATTTCAACTATCGGCGTGACAACCTGTTGCTGACCTGGATGCACATCCGTCTGATGGCAGGGTTCGTGTTTCGCCTGCCGATGCTGATCATGGGGAAATTGGGCTCTTGCTTCGGCGCGAAGGCATAGCGGCATATGTCTATTCCCGTTTTGATTCATCTTCTTCGCGAGCGACTTTCCTGGCGCGAGCAGCCCAGGGTGCCGGAGCCGAATCTGGTTATGGAAGACGCAGCGCAGGCTGCGTCTTTTTCCGAGGCCGGAGAAGATGGCGGCGTGCTGGCGTTTCTTCATTTGTACAACGCCTTGCAGATCACGTCGGTGCTGCACCCAGGCGACCGCGTGCTGGATTTGGCGTGCGGGCCTGCCCATCAGTTGGCGCAAATTGCGCGCCTGAATCCCGCGGTGCAATTCGTCGGTCTGGATGCGTCGCCAACCATGCTGGCGTGTGCGCAGCGCACTCTGGCGCGCGCCCATGTCGGCAATGTGGAACTGGTGCAGGGCGACATGGTTCGTCTGCTTGATCAGGCGGATGCCAGCATGGATTGCGTGATTTGCACCATGTCCTTGCACCATTTGCCCGACCAGACCGCGCTGTGCGCGACCATGCGCGAGGTTCGCCGCGTGTTGAAGCCGCAGGCGCGCTTCTACTTTACGGATTTCGGGCGACTCAAGCGAATCGCAACCCAGCGCTTCTTCGCCGACGACCTGCGGCAATCGGCGCAATTTACCGAGGACTACTTCAATTCGCTGCGAGCCGCATTCAGCGTGGCGGATCTGTCTGCTGCCGTGGCGCTGCTGGGCCAGGATGTGCAACGCCATATGACGGCGCTGGCACCGTTCATGGTGGTATTCAGAAGTGCGTTTCAGCGCCCGATCGATCTACCGACGCTGCAGCGTGCCAGGCAGGCATTTGCCAAGCTGCCCGCCACACAGCAGGACAATTTTCGCAGCATGGCCCAGTGGTTCCGGACCGGTGGCTACGCTTTGCCCTGCAAGCTCGATTAGGGGCGGGACACGGCGGCGAGAAGCGCATTGAACACCGGCTGTGCATACAGTTGCAGGAGCGCTTCGCGCGCCGGGGCGCTGGGCAAGCCCATGGCATTCAACTGTTCGACCTGCTGGCCTATCCTGTTCAGGAAGATCTGCGCGTAAGCTGTGTTCAGGTCCCAACTCCCGTGGGTCAGAAGGGCATGGGCGATCTGGTTGCTATCCGACAAGTGATAGTTGCGCCAGATTTGTGCGTCGATTTTGTCGACGATTTCCTGCACGACATCACCGTCGGGTGCACCGTCCAGACAGATTTCCTTGCCGAACGCGAGGTGGACATGGCCTTTGTCTTCGAGCAGGCTGTCGCGGATTTGTACGACATCTTCGCCCGCAGTCTTGTGGTACACGCCCTGTTCACGCCGCAGCAGTGTTTCGCGCACCTTGTGCGTGGCACACGGCTCGAATTCATAGGAGATGGCGACCGGCACAATGTGCAGTTTTTGAAAATCCGCGCGAGTCCGCGCACCAGCCAGCCCGAGCATCTTGATGATGGCCGGGTCGGTGTGGTCGTTGCCGTCCTTGGTACGCCCAGGGCTTTGTGACAACCAGATCGAATAACGCTGTTCTTCGATCTGGCGCGCCAGGTAAGCCGCCGCGCGCCGGGCGTCGGCATAGACATCGCGCGGGGCGCCACTGCGCTTGATCACCACACCATTGAGCAGCAGCATCAGCTCGCAAACACCGGGCGTCGTCATCAGGTTTTCGCCGACACATACCTTGCAAGTGCCACGCCCGCTGGACAACAGATTCAGCGATACCAGTGCGGCGTCGGTCACGATGCAGCGGTGGTTGGTGATGAACAGAAACTTGCGCTCGGTCGGGAGCTGGTCAAGCCCGGAAATACTCAAGCCTTGCGAGGTCTCGCGCAGAATGCGCTGCAGCATCGGATTGACATAGGCAAACTGGAAATCCTCCGTGCCGCGGAAGGTGTGAGTCTGGTCCACGACGGCCTGTCGGGACAGATCCGGAAAACACCAGGGCAGAATGATGTCGGCCAGTGGACTGGCAAAAAACTGGTCGCGGCAAGTTGCAAATTCGGATGCGGTGTCCACCGTGCGTTGTATTTTTGCGTTCAGGTGGTTGGTCGGCATGCGAGGGTCCAGGTTCAAACCATGCCGCCGTTGATCGAGATGACCTGGCCGGTGATGTAGGCCGCGTCGTCCGAGGCAAGAAATCCAACCAGCATCGCAACTTCTTCCGGTGTTCCGGCGCGCTTCATGGGTACCAGATGGGCAATGGCGTTGGCGTCAAAGACGCCTTTGCTCATTTCCGAACTGATGATGCCGGGCGCCACGGCATTGACGGTAATGCCGCGCGTGGCCAGTTCCAGCGCGAGTGACTTGCTCGCCGCGTGTAGCGCGCCTTTGGCGGCGGCGTAGTTGGTCTGGCCTCGATTGCCGGTAATTCCGGCAATCGAGGAGATGCTGATGATGCGTCCCCAGCGACTGCGGATCATCGGCATGGACAAGGGCTGAGTGACGTTGAAAAAGCCGTGCAGGGAGACATCGATCACCCTGTGCCACTGCTCGGGCTGCATGCCGGGAAAGACGGCGTCGTCATGGATGCCAGCGTTATTGACCAGCACCTGGATTGCCCCGTCTTCGAGCAAAGCCTCCAGTGCGCTGCGGGTGGCGTCGTGATCGGCCACGTCAAACTGAACGGCCTGCGCCGAGCCGCCTTTGTCCTTCAATTCCTGACACAGGCTTTGGGCACTGGCGAGATTGCGGTTGGCGTGGACGATCACGTGCAGACCGTCTGCGGCGAGGCGGCGGCAGATCGCAGAGCCGATGCCACCGCTGCCACCCGTGACCAGTGCGCGCTTCATGGCTGTTGGCTTGGTGTGATGTCACAGACCTCGATGCCAAGACCGAGCGTGTCAAGGTATTCCACCACCACAGATCCACTGCGACCCTGCGCAAGCAAGGCCAGCAAGGGCAGGCTGCGCGCGGCAGGAATGCTTTGGCGCAAGCGCTCCATGTCGTCCTGTGGCATGCGCGTGGCCGTGGCGTCGCTGAAGCTTAGCTTTAGCAAAGCGCGGGCTGCCGAAGTCCGATGGGGATTGAGCACCATCGCAACGCCCATGGCGGCAGGGATCGGGCGCAGACGCTGCAGGGGTTCGGGAAACGCCGTGTCATAGGCCAGCAGCATGCAAGGTCTGCCATTGCTGCGGGCTTGGGTGGCGGCTTCGAGCAGGCCGGCGGCGAACGTGGCATCGTAGGCGCACAGGCTGGTGCTGGGCTGCATGCTGCCGGTGGCAATGCCCCAATAGCCGGACGGCGCGTTATGCACCGAATTGTGAAAGCGCGTCGGGGACAGCGCACGATCCGGGGAGGCCAGGGCTTCGAGAATGGCGTGGGAATTGTCACCGTCGGCTTCGGTCGAGGAAAACACAGTGGCCAGGCTGGCAAGATCAGCGCCGGCATGGCGTGCAGCCTCCAATCCGATGGCCATGGACAGCTTGACGGGGACGCCAACCCGTCTGCGTTCGGCCGGGGGCAGCTTTTCGACAGCAGGCAATGCCGTCGGCGTGGCAACATAAGCTTGTTGCCCGGTCAACACTTCACAGGCCTGTTTCCAATCAGTCAGGCCAGGCCCCAACAGTCCGATGCCGTCCAGGTACAGGCTTTGCGAAGTCATGCGCGATCAATCACATCCAACCCGTTCCACTTGGGTTGATCCCATGACGGTAACGCCTTTGGCTTCAGATTCGTTCTTGGCAGCCAGCAAGTCACCGGCGGTGGTGGCCAGGTGCGATTTGCAATGCGCCTTGATGGTCATGCCTCCCATGACGTTGACCGTGGTGCGAAAGCAGTACCAGCCATTGGGGTTGAGCACCTGTACCACCGTGCCACCCGCCACGTTGACGCCGGGGTTGACCAGAACCAGGGCCGGGCCCGGTGTCGGTTCGGTGTCGGCCGTATCGTGGCCGATGCCAAACACCTTGACCGCAGTGGACAGTGTTTTGTATTGAGGATTCTTGCCAAAGGGGTGTTTGCCCCAGGCTTTGAGGCAACTGGCGATGGAACTGTCAATTTCTTCAGCGGCAAGGGCCGGCGCCAAGACGCTGGCGCCGAGCAACAGACCGATCAACCATTGTTTGTGTGCAATTTGCATTTTGTTGGCCTCTCCATTTGCGGTTTTTGACAGAGCCATTGTAGGGGCTGCCGGCTGCCCTCAGGCACTGGTGTGGCGGTGTTCTACCGTCTGCAGCGGGGCTTGCCCGCACGCCAGCGGCCCATGATCCAGCCAATCCTCCCAAAGAGCCTTCCAGGTTGGCCATTGGTGGTTGCCCGGCAGCACGCGAACGCGATCATCGGGCAGCAAATCCGAGAGCAGGCGCTGGCCGCTGAGGAAGCGGTCGGTGCTGCCGGTTCCGAAATACACCGGGCTTGTCCATTGCGCCTGCAGGGACTCCCGGGCCAGCCAGTGCCACCATGCGCGTTCGTCCAGTGTGGAAGTCTGGTGCTGACACCAGAGGGCAGCACCGCCGGCCGCACGGATCTCGGCCAGAACATCGCCCGTGCCCGGGTAGGGGGCGAGCAGAAAGAGGCCGGCAAGATGGTCGGCATGGTGGGCCGCGTAGTGCAGGGCGCTGAAGGCCCCCATGGAAATTCCCGCCAACCAGATCGAACGATAGCCTTCGGCCCGCGCCGGTTGCACGACCTGCGTGTGCAGTGCCGACACCAGGGTCTTGTCGATCACATGCTGTGCCGTGACATCCGCCAGCAGCAGGTCCACCGGCAAATTGCGCTGGCGCAAGGCGTCCACAAAGCCCTGTTCATAAAAGTCGTCAATGCTGGCCAAAGAGGGCGGCAGCAGCACCAGCAGCGTTGCGCTGCGTTGGGCGGGCGCATAAAGCTCAGTGCGCTTTCGCATCGACGCGCTCCCGTGTCAGGATGGCGGCAAAGACGAGGGCCAGAAATGCGCCCGGTGCCACGGTGCTGCCAATGGCTGCAAGCACCGGTACCTTGGACAGGCCGAGCAGGCCAAAGCTGCCGACCGACGTCAGGTTGGCAACGACCAGCGAGACTTGCGTCTGCTGCCGGTCATAGGCGCTGCCGGTCTGTGCGCCGCGGTCGAAGAACAAGGCGTAATTGGACCCAACGGCAACCACCAGCAACAAGCCGACCAAATGCAGGATCGTGAGCTGGGTGCCCTGCAGCAGAAGGGCTGCTGTCACGCACATCACGGCACAGGCCAGCGGCGCCGCCACCCGCAAGCTGCGTGCCCAGGAGCGCAGCGAGACCATCAGCAGCACCATGATCAACAGGCAACCCAGGCCCGACAGCCACAGGGCCTCGTGCCGATAGCCATCAAACAGGCTGCTGGACTCTTCCAGCATGTCGATCACCACGGCGTCGCTCAGCCCCTGTGCGCGCAGCGCAGCCTGCACCAGGTCCAGAGGGATGTTGTCGGCCAACGGACCGCCCGCCATGGGGCGCAATGGCATCAGAACCAGGTAGTCGGAGGAACGTGGGACCAGCATCGAGTCAACCATCAGCGCCGCTGAGGTGCCATCCAGATCCTTGCGCAGCAAGGGTGGGTGTTGTCGTACGGCTTGCAGGTCGGTCAGGAACGCTTCCAGTCGCTCGGCCCGGACCGGCAAGCCTTGCAGTGCTTGTTGCAGTCGCACGCGGGCCTGTGCAGGCTCGGGCAAGGCGGCCTGTCTGGTCTGCTGCAGGGCCACACTGGGCAACACCGTGGCGGGGGAACTGAAGCCGGCCATGACCTGTTGTTTGATCAGGCCTTGCAGTATGGCGCCAGCGCGTTCGGCTTGCCGTAGCGCGGCTTCCTGATTGGGCGCTGTCAGCGCCATAATGTAGCGGGTATCGGTTCCCCCCAGGTCGCCGCGCAGTTGTTCGTCCACTCGCCGTTCGGACTGTGGAATCGGATTGAGGCCCGAGAGCTGGCGATTCCAGATGCTGCCGTGGTGCAGCAGGATGGCGCCGCAGGCCGCCAGCGCCAATAGAGCCAAGGGCCAGCGCAGTACGGATGCGCGTCCAATGCCGTGGTCCAGCCGGGTGGCAATCCGGGTCAGATCGCGCAAGGCCAAATGCTGGGGGGTCAGCACCGGAAGCACGTAGCGTGTCACCAGCACGGCGGTCACCAGGCCGCTAATGGAATACAGACCAAGCTGGGCCAGGCCCGGAAAACTCGAACTCAGCAGGGCGGCAAAGCCGGCAATCGAAGTCAGCACGCCGAGCCAGATGGTGCGCCAGAAATTGCCTGAGACATGGGTGGTGTTGCGTTGGATGAAGAAGTAAATCGAGTAATCCACCGCTTCACCGATCAGGGTGGTGCCAAAGCCCAGCGTCAGGCCGTGCACCTGGCCAAAGCCCAAACTCACGGCGGCGATGCCGGCTGCCACCCCGGAGAGCACCGGCAACAGGCCCAAGAGCAGCAGGGTCGGTGAGCGGTACACCGCCAGCAGCAGACAGACCACCAGCACGAAGCTGGCGCTTGCCAGGCGCCCGACTTCTTCCTCAATGGTGTTGCGCGAGGCCACCGAGGAGACGCCGGCGCCACTCATCACCAGCCGGGTGTCGGGACTGCGTCCTGGCAGCGCATCGAACAGCGTGCGTGCCGTGCCAACGGCTTGCGACTGTGCTTGCGTGTCAGAGCCGGCGGCGCGGGTGAAGGCCAGCAGCAGGGTGCGCTTGCCATCGCGTGAGGCCCAGACACCGTCGACGCTCTGTGGCTGGCTGAGGCCGGAAAACTGCTCCAGCAACTGCAAGGTTTCACCCGTGGGGTCGCGCGCAAAAAGGCGCTTGATGGTCATCCCGGCATCGCCCGATAGCGCGTCGATGGAACGGCTGATGGCAGCATGCAAACCGTCGACCTCAAAGTGCGCGGCTGTGATCGCCGGACTGAGCAGATAGCGATTGTCGAAGAAGTAGCTGCGGTCGTGCTCCTGGGTTTCTTGCTGGCCGTTTTGCACGGCCACAAACAAGCCGGTTTGCTGCAGGTTCTTGGCCAGGGAGCGCGAGAGACGGGCGCGTTCGGCGCCATCACCCCCCTCGATGCCCAGCATGATCAGACGCGCCACAGCACCATCGCGCAGTTGGTCGATCAGAAGCTGCTGGCGCGCGTTGGGTGTGCGGGGCATGAAGGCCGATAAATCCGCCACAAAATGGGTTTGCACAATCACCAACAGACAGGCCAACATCCCGCCCAGCCAAAGCACCAGCGGCAACAAAAGCGGCTTGCTCTTCATGCTGCCGACTCCCAGAACTCGAAGAAATTGAACCAGTTATAGGGCGATGCCTTGCAGTGCCTCTCCAGTGTTGCCACGTATTTTTGCAGTGCTTGATGGACCGCTTCATCGCGTTGGCTGGGCTTAAGCTCGGCGAAGTCTGCCAGCGGCTCGAAGTGGACCTGGTAGCGATTTCCACCACAGTAGAGCCCGGTCATGAAGTAAACCGGGTGTCGCAGCATGGCCGCCATACGGAAGGGCCCGGTCGGGAAGTGTGCCGGCGCGCCCAGAAACGGCAGACTGATGTACTGGTCCACCCCTGAGGCGCGGTCGGACAGGACCCCGACCATGCTGCCGGTTTGCAACTTGTGGTGGATGGCCAGCATGGAATCGATCTTGCCCAGCGCAATGATGCCGCTGATGGCTTGCGGATTGATGGCGGCCAGGGCACGGTTGAGCTGTTGAGCATTCTCCGGGTACATCGCCATGCAGGACTTGAAATGGTTGCTGCGACCATGCGTGAGCAAGACTTCGAAACTTCCCATGTGCGCGCCGAACAGCAGCATGCCCAGGTCCTTGCGCTGGCGATCAGCGATTGGTTCCGCACCAAATACCTGGATGTCAAACAGGTCGGTCTGGTTGTTGAGCAGGTAGAAGCGGTCATGGATGGTGCTGGCAAATGCCAGGATGTGCCGATACATATCCGTCCATGTGGCAGGGCGTTGCAGGGCCCGCTCCAGGTAACTGCGTGAGGCCCTGCGTGCGGCGGGTGCAGCCAGCAGAAAATACAGTGCAATGCCATAGACGACGACGCGCGAAAGCCGGCGTCCGAAGATCATGGAAATATGACTCATCAGCCGCAGCAAAAGAAAGCTGCCGCGTTCCTTGTGCTGCATCCACTCCGGCTTGTCGTCGGTCGGATTGGGGCGGGGTGACTCACTCATGCGTTGGCACTGGCTGGCAAAGTAAAGCGGCCGCTGGCTATCTTGCGTGCGCTGCTGCGGATTTCAAAGCGCACGGCGGAGCTGCCTATTTCAAAATCAAGTTCCAGTGCGTCGGCAGGCGTGGCCGGGCTGTGGAATTTGGCTTCAGCCATGGCCTGGATGCGTTGGCCAAGTTGCGCTTCTATGGCCGCTTGCGCCCAACCGAGCAGCAAGACGCCGGGCACGATCGGGCGACCCGGAAAATGGCCTGCAAACACGGGGTGGTCTGCGGCAAATGGCAGTGCGACAACGGGCATCTCAGCTTCTCGCGACCAGGTGTGTGGCACGCAGTTCGGCCAGTGTCGATGCGCCAAGTTTCCCGTTGGCGTCGCGTGTCAGGCCATCGAGGAAGATCAGGGGGCGGGGCAAAAAAACCGGATCAATATGCTGGCGCAGGGCATGCAGGATGCCGGCGCCCGTCAATGACGGTGCCACAACAAAGGCCGCCAGGCGCGGCACCTCTTCGACGGATTCGCTTTCCTGGGTGCAGAAAATACCGTCCAGCACGCCGGGCAGACTCAGCAGGAGTTGGTTGAGAAATGCCAGCGAGTTGCGCTTGCCGACGATGTTGATCATGTCCGAGCTGCGCCCCATCAGTCGAAAGCGCGTCGGGCTGAGCAACTCCACGACATCGTTGAGCGTTTGTGGCGTATCAAAGTGGCTGGCGCAGGCGCGGGTCTGGTCGTTGGCGTGCTGCAAGCTGATTCCGGAATATGTCTCCCAGACTGTTGATTCGGTGGGGCGCCGGGTTGCCAGTGCACCGGTCTCGGTGGAGCCGTAGATTTCCAGCATGGGCGCATTCAAGCGGGCTTCCACTTCCGTGGCCAGTTCCAGTGACAGTGGCGCCGTGGCCGACAGGATGGCGCTGACCCGGGGCAAGGTGATTTGCGCGTCCATCAATTTGCGCAAGTGAAAGGGTGTGGAAATCAGCAGGCGCGGCTCCGGCAGTTCGGCCAGGGCGCTGGCGACATCGGCCGCAAAGAACGGTTGCCGTGAACTGAACTGACCGCCACCAAAGATGGGAAGCAGCACCGTTGCTTCCAGTCCAAACATGTGCTGTGGTGGCACGGTGCCCAACACCGCGCAGCTTGCGCCGGTGGTATCCCACATGCGTTGTGCCTCTGCCATGGCGCACTTGTGCATGCGTCCGAAGCGCATGGTGTGGGCCACTGGTTTGCCGGTTGATCCTGAGGTGAAGATGCGGGCGATCGGCTGGCTTCGTGGGATCTGTGGCATGTCCAGTTCGACATCAGACAAGCTGAGCGCAGCGTCCGAAACCGCCACATAGGGCATTTCCGCCAATATCGGCGTGGCCTGCTCGCCCAGGCAGATGGCATCGGGGAAATCGGCGAACAACGCGGCCATGTTTTCCGGGGCCGTCGAGTTTTGCAGCAGACTCACGATGCCACGGCTGATGGCGGCAAACAGGGCAACCGAGAACCAGTAGCGGTCTGTGCACAGGTTGAATACATGCCCGGTCTGAGGCAGACGCGCGGCCAGGGCCAGGATGTCGCGCAGGAATTCGGCCTGACTCACCGCACGCTGATGACGGTAGGCGATCGTCTGGGTGCCAAGGGCGCCAGGCAAAAGGGCTAGCGTCGTCATGGTGAGAGAAGCGGATTCTGGCTTGCTGCCGGGGGCTTGAGCATCACGCCAGCACGGCCGCGCAACAGCAGACGGTCGTGGCAAAAAATGCTGAAGTCGTACAGCAGGCTCGCCTCGTTGCCCGATACGCGCATGGCCTGAACCGAGAGTTCGGCATCCACGTCGTCCAGCCGGGGTATCCACCATTGCACATTGCGCACACTGGTAAGGTAGCCGACTTCCGGGGCTTGGTCTACCGGTCCCAACAGGGCGCCATGTACCGCCATCGCCTGCGCGGCATACTCGATGCCGGCGCTGATGGGCAGTCCGTGTGCATTTCGCAAAGGATTGTCCAACGCCTGATGGCTGTGCGCGCTGCAACATATTTCCGTGCTGTCCCAGTGATTCACAGCATGCAGCAGACACATGCTGCCCTGGTGCGGAATGTGGGCTTGAATCCAGTCGTGGTCGATCTTCATGACTGCATTGCCATGGCATGCTTGCGCCACCGTAAACGCCTTAGGCACATTTTCTGGAGAGCAGCAAACTGCAATTGCTGCCGCCAAAGCCAAAGGAGTTGCTCAGTGCGTGGGTAATTGCCTGTTCCTGGTTCGCCAACAGGTAGTTGCATTGCAGCCGTGGATCGGGGCTAAGGGTGCCGACACCGCCAGGCAAAAAACCATGGCGCAGCGCAATCGCACAGATCACGGCTTCCACGCTGCCGGCTGCTCCCAGTGTGTGACCGGTGTGGCCCTTGGTGGAACTGCAGGGCAGGGTGGTGCCGAATAGCGAGGTCACGCTCAGGTCTTCAATGGCGTCATTGCTGGGTGTGGCGGTGCCGTGCAGGTTGATATAACCAATCGACTCGGGTTGCAGCCCCGCCATGTCCAGGGCCGCCTGCATGGCCATGCGTGCACCCAAGCCCTCGGGATGGGGCGCTGACATGTGATGCGCGTCGCTGGACTCTCCGACGCCGCTGAGCAGAATGTCACCCGGCTGCGCCTGATCGGCGCGTTCGAGCAGGATGAAGGCGGCACCCTCGCCAATCGAAATGCCGTCGCGCTGGGCGTCAAAGGGTGCACACGGCCGGCTCGATACCAGTTGCAGCGAATTGAAACCGTAGAGGGTCGTCAGGCACAGGGAGTCCACACCCCCCACCACGGCCGCATCGATCAGGCCGCTGCCTATCATGCGTTGGGCGATACCAAATACCTTGGCGCTCGACGAGCAGGCCGTTGAGACGACGCAAGCAGGGCCCTGCAGGTCGGCATAGTGGCGCACAAAATCAGCCAGCGAAAACATATTGTGGGTATGCCGGTAGCTGTGCGTGGCGGGCAGTGCGCCGCTGACCGGGTCACGCTGGCGATAGGCCTGCTCCGAACTCAAAATGCCCGAAGTGCTGCTGCCCAGGAACACGCCGATGCGTTTTCTGCCATAACGCTCGGCGGCGTCCTGCAGGTTCTGCATGAAACCATCTTGCGCCAGCGCCAACTGGGTCAGACGGTTATTGCGGCAGTCAAAGTTCTGCATGTCGGCGCGCATGACCACTGCATCCAGACCTTCGACCTGGCCGAGACAAGTGGGCAAATCCATCGTTTCCCAAGGACGCGCTTGCAGGCCGCTGCGTTGTGCGCGCAGCGCACTCAGCGTCTCAGCAATACCGCGCCCCAATGCCGTGGTGGTTGTGAATGTTTTTAGTTGTAATGGCTGCACTGAAAATTCGCTTGGTGGAACGAGGAAATTCTACTAGGCCACACGCGCGACCAGTAATACGTTGGCAAAAGGTGTGCCGTCGCTCATGGCTTGCGCGGTCACGGTGAAACCCCTCGATTCCAGCGCATGGATCCACTCGCTCAGTGGGCGACAGTAGAGGGTGCTGATCCGGTCTCCCTGAGCGCGCGCGACTGCGAGGTCTACCCATTGGCTGAATCGGAAACGCAAGCCACCTCGCCCGTTGCCAACGCGGATGATCAGCAGCCCACCAGGCCCTAGGGTAGAGCGTATCTGATCCAGCAGCACCTCCTGTTGGGCGAAGCCAATGTAGTGCAGCACATCCAGAATGGTGATGGCGTCAAATCCATGCAGGTCGGTACGGCACATGTCGCCGCTGACCAGAGACACCCGTCTGCCATAGAGCGACTGCAGGGCGCGGTTGCTTGTGGCATAGGCGTCGGCATGCAGGTCAACACCGCAAAATTCGAGGCCCTTGGGTACTTCGAAAGGGGCCGGCCAGCGCCCGGATGCGGAAAGCCGCTCTGCGGCCAGAAACCAGGCCGCCAACAGACCGCGACCGCATCCCAAATCCAGCACGCGGGCACGGTGCAGCAAACTGCCTTGCTTCAGCAGCGATGCAAATACCGGATCGCGCCCCAGCTTGCCACGCACCCAGTGGTACTGGAAATTGCCGGCAGCCCGATAGGGCTGGCTGGCAACTTCCAGGAGTTGCCGTTTCAGGGCAGCTTGCATGCGTGGGCCAGCGTGACAGGGGAGAGTCCGTGGCCCCGGATGGCGGCGAGCAATTGGGGCAACACGGTAACAACGAGCGCTTCGCCTGACGTTGTGCGGGCGGCATTGCCATCGTGCAACAGCAGGATATCGCCGGCGGCGAGTTGGTGGGTCAGCCTTTGCAAGACCTTGTTGGCATCGCGCTCGCGCGTATCGAAGCCGCGCCGTGTCCAACTGGCCAAATGCAAACCACAGGCGTGCAATACCGGGTCCAGAAAGGGGTTGCGCAGGCCTGCGACTGGGCGGTAGAACTGCGGTGTCATGCCGGTGATGTGATGCAGGATATGCTGCCCGCCCAGAATTTCGCGGCGCCAAGCTGCGGGGCTTGAGAACGAGCAGAGTATTGGATGGTGTGCGCCGTGGTTTTCAATGCGATGACCGGCGGCCAGCAGTTTGCGGCACAGCTCCGGATGGGCAGCAGCACGCTCGCCAATGCAGAAGAACGTGGCGTGGGCGCCATGCTGCGCGAGGATGGCCATGACCTGCGGCGTAACCTGTGGATCGGGCCCGTCATCAATGGTGATGGCCACTTCACCCCGCTGCACCGCCGCAGCGGGGAGTCGCACCAGATTCGCGCCCAGCCAGGAACTGCGTGGCCACAGGCTGGTGGCCACCAGCATCGATTGACTGAGCAGAACGACCGCCGCCGCCCATTGCCACTGTTGCGGGTAGACCATCCACTGCAAAAGCGCAGCGCCATGCAAAGCCAGTTGAATCAGCAAAAACGCGCCAGGGCGCCACGCGTGTGGCTTTGCGAGCGGGGTTTGCTCTGGCGATGTGGGGTTCACGGTGCGACCAGTTTGGAGATCGTCATTTCGAAACGGTCGCCGTCGGCCTGATGAAAGGTGATGGTCTTGATGTTCGCATCGGCGCCACCGATATGAATCTGGCGCACGACCTTGGCTACTTCTTTTTGCACCGGCGTCAGTGTCAGTTGCCATTTGCCTTGCACGCCGGTGAACTCGATGGCGTAGTTCTTTTCCAAAGCCGCTTTGTCACCGCTGAGCGTGCCCCGGATGCTCTCAACCACAGAGGCAACTTCCGGATGTTCTTGCAGGCGCAGGTTGATGGCCGGCTTTTCATAAGGGGTGAGGGTCAGCTTGTCGCCATCCAGCAGCATGGTTTCCGGGCGTGGCTTGGTGGTGCGCTTCTCCAGGCGGCCCGGCGCGTCGAAGGACAGTTCACCCGAGGATTCCAGCGGCTTGTCCAGAAAGCCAATGTATTTCTTCTCGACAAAACTGGCCTTGCCGGACTTTTGCTGGGCCAGCAAATGCATCAGATCGGACAAGGCCCAGTCGCCAGCAAGGCTGCTGGCGCATTGAAGCATGAGGATGAATGCAGCGAACAGATGCGAGCGACGAAGGAAGGCGGGAAATGGCATGTCAGCGCCTGTCGTGTGATCGATAGGCCTGGATCGTCTGGGCAATGCTGAAATGTGCGCGCTTGGGCAGCACACGCACACGCACCAGGTATTCGACGACAAATATCAGCCCGATGATGACGGGGGTGAGCAGGTTGGCGAAGTACGACCATACGGCAATCGGTCCGAAGAAGAACAGGCCCACCGACAGCACCGCACTGGTGATGAAGTAGACAGTCCATACCAGTGTGACCTTCCATGTGTAGCGCATGTAGGCCGCATCGGCCGGGCCGGACAGCATCAGGCGGGTGACGCTTGAGCACAGCGCGTCCGCATCCTCGCGCCCCAGTGTGCTGCCAAAAGTGATGGCCAGCAGAAACATGGTGCCGGCATGCTGCACGAAATACAGCCAGTTGACGTGGTTGCGCAACTCATCGAGATACAGCATCGCTGTCAGCGCCAGCACGGCAAGCAGTGTCAGGGCCAACCAGCGCAGGCGCGAATGCCAACTGCTTAACAAGGCCAGGATTGTCATGGGCGTCACACCCAGCGCGAGCATCAGTGTGCTGGGGTGTTCGGTGATCGTCAACAGGTGGCTCAAGGCCAGGTATGCCGCGCCTGCGACGGCGAACGCCGCCATCATCAACCAGCGCGTGAAGCGGGTCACTTGGTGCGCTTTTCGGCGATATAGGCACTCAGACTGCGCAGCGACTTGAAGATAAGGGCGTTATTGTCGCCTTCGGTCTTCATCTGAATGCCGTATTGCTTGGACACGACCAGCGCAATTTCCAGGATGTCGATGGAATCCAGACCCAAACCGTCGCCGTACAAATCGGCGTCGGCTTCGATACTCTCGGGAGTGACTTCAAGATTGAGCGCCGAGACAATGAGCTCTGCAACCTCGCGCTCAAGTATGGCAGGGGCTTGCGCGGCAGTGGATGGGTTAGTCATTGTGTAAAAAATTCATGGAATAATCGGTTGGCGGCGCGGTTCGGTACGGGTGCTGGTGTTACCGGTCGAGAACACTCACTGCCGCGCTTGTCGCCATCTGTGGCACCGCGTATTTTAGTGCAATCAAGGTATCTTCCACGTTTTTTACCCGCCAGCATGCCCTTCGATTCCCATACCCGACCGGCTGTTGTTTGGCGCGCGATTTTGTTGAATGATTTCTGGTTCAAATTCCTGGGCACCAGCGCGTTCATATCGCTTTTTTTCTGGGCCTACCTTTTTTTGCTGAAGAACCCCGCGTTCCCGGTGACCACCATTCCACTGACGGTGGTGGATCAGTGGATCGGTTTTTCGCCACTGGCACTGATCCCTTATTTGTCGCTTTGGCTCTATTGTTCGTTCCCGGTCGCCTTGATGCCGACGCGCGCCCGATTGTTGAACTTCGGGTTCTGGATTGGCGCCATGTGTTTGCTCGCCTTGTCCATTTTTTATTGGTTGCCCAATGCAGTGCCACCGGCCTCTATCGATTGGGAACAGTATCCCGGCGTGGCGTTTCTCAAGGGCGTGGATGCTGCCGGTAATGCCTGTCCCTCGCTGCACGTGGCAGCGGCGGTGTATTCGAGTTTCTGGCTTTACTGGTTGGTGTGGGAACTGCGTCTGGGCTGGCGTGTGCAGTCGGTTCAGGTGCTATGGGGCGTTGCCATTGTTTATTCCACCATGGCAACCAAGCAGCATGTGTCGCTGGATGTGTTGGCGGGCGTGGTGCTGGGAACCGTTTTTGCCTGGAGTTCCAGGTGGTTTGATGTCTGAAGGGTATACATGAACGCAGCATCTGAGGGGATTTCCAGGATCACCGTTCCCACTGCGGCGCTCGATCTGGCGTTGTTGAAGGAAGTCCAGGCGCTGCTGCTGCATGCGGTTGACGCCATTGAGCCGCCTGGCGGGCTGCGCCTGGATGAGCCTTTGTTTGGGCCGGATTCACGTCTGGATCTGGATTCGCTGGACGGCCTGCAGTTGTCCGTGGCGATTCAGAAACGCTACGGCATTCGCATGGCCGACAGCAAGGACTTGCGTCGTGCGCTGGCTTCGCTGACGGTGCTGGCCAGTTACATCGCCACCCATCGGAAATGAAGCCGGTGTATCTGGTCGGCCGCGCGCTGGCGTGCGCACTCGGCACTACGCTGGCGCAGGCCCTGGTCAGCCTGCGCAGCGCTTCTGCGCCGATTGCAAGCCGCTATTCACTGGTTGGCCGCGACGCGTTGCCTTATCAGCGCATTCCCGACACCGGCCACAGCCAGGGCTGGAATGCACGAGCGCGCGCCTTGATCACACAAGTTGCTGCCGATGCCGGCGCGGCGCAGGTTCGCGATGGCGCCTTGTTCATTGCCATGTCCTGTCAGGACGGAGACACTGCGGAACACATCGCGCTCGACGTGGATTTTCATGCACTGTCGCAACGGATTGGCGATTGGCTGGACTGGCGTGGCCCGGTCTATCTGGTCAGTAGCGCCTGCACCTCCAGCATGCAGGCCTTGCTCAGCGCCACTGAATGCTTGCAAGCAGGCACGGCACAGCATGCCCTGGTGTTGGGAGTGGAACTGGACAATCAGCTCACGCTCCCGGGCTTTGCCGCATTGGACTTGCTCAGCGCTAGCGACAGCAAACCGTTTGCACTGCAGCGTGACGGCATGGTGCTGGGTGAGGCCGTGGCAGCGCTGCGCTTGTCGACCCAGCAAACTGCACCCTGGCTGCTACGGGGCGGCGCCAATGTGGTGGACGGTACGCAGCCCACCAGTGCATCGGCCAAGGCAGTAATGCAGATGTGCCAGCGTGCGCTGGCTGCCAGCGGCCTGAGCAGCACCGACGTCGACCTGATCAAAGTGCAGGCTGCCGGAAGTCCCGGCAACGACGCCAACGAGGCCGAAGGCTTGCGCGCAAGCTTTGCCAGCATGCCGGCGCTGGTATCGCTCAAACCCCTGATCGGGCATTGCCTGGGTGCCAGTGGTGCCGCTGAAATTGCGCTGTTGCTGGAGTGCCTCGAACAGGGCTACTGGCCGCGCTATTCCCATACCGCAGACCCGGCCTTGGGTGTGCAGTTGGCGACACAGGCGCCGCTGCAACTGCGCCGCGTGCTGGCGACCATCCTCGGCTTCGGTGGCAGCCACGCTGCGGTGGTGCTGGAGCGAAGTTCGCCATGACGGTGTATCGCATCTGCGCACGTTACATCGCCCTGCCGGTGGCCGCAGACTGGCGTGAAAAACTCGCTGTGCGCCTGGGCAGCCGACCCAGGCGGCTGGGGCGCTGGGCTGAACTGGGCTTGTATGGCGCGCTGGAATGCCTGGTTGACGCCGCAGAAGGCACGTTGTCAGAGCATGCCGGCGTGCTGCTGAGCAGCCAGTACGGACCGGCACTGGCAATGCGCAGCGCGCTGCTGCAGGTCCGCGAAGATCTGCCGCTGCCTGTGACGTTTCTGCAAACCCAGCCGAGCCAGTTACTCGCTGCCCTGTCGGCGCAGCTGCGTTGGTGCGGCGATGCACGTTTCATCACGCACCCGGACCCCCTTGCGCTGCTGGCGCTGGCGTTGACGATGGCCAAGCAGCACGCCGACGGCCTGTTGCTGGGTTGGGTCAACGAAGTTGGATCAGAGAGCAGTCTTTGGCTACGCTTGCAGCCGGTTGCCGATCCGGGCGGCGCCTGGCGCAAGGCAAACGATTTCGCAAGCTTGCTGCAATCTGCCAGCCATGTGCGGCTGGGGGCGTCGGAGCTCGCGGTTATGATGCATTCATAATTCTTCAGCATCGATCAGGGGTATCGATGGAAGGTGCGCGCAGTGCATTCAAATTCTCACAATTACAAGCAAAATCACTCGGTCAGCACTGCCCCTCAAGTCAAACGGGTGCTGGTGATCGACTATTCACAAAGCGGCCAATTGACGCGGATCGCAGAGCGCATCCTGGCGCCGCTGCGCCAGGACGGCAATGTGGAGGTACGGGTGGAAACCTTGCGCCTGTGCCGGCCCTATCCCTTTCCCTGGACCTTCTTCGGCTTTCTTGATGCCTTTCCTGAATCAGCGCACCTGGTGGCGCCGACACTGGAGCCGTTGACGCTGCGCGGCGACGAGGATTTTGATCTGGTGATCCTGCCCTACCAGGTCTGGTTTCTGGCGCCGTCGCCGCCTGTCACCGCCTTTTTGAAGCATCCGTTGGCGCAACGTCTGCTGGGCGGCAAGCCGGTGGTTACGGTAATTGCCTGCCGCAACATGTGGATGCTGGCCCAGGAAAAAATGAAACAGATGCTGTCCGAGTGTGGCGCCCGTCTTGTCGACAACGTGGTGCTCACCGACCCCAGCCCGACCCTGGTGACATTGGTCACCACGCCCTATTGGTTGCTGACGGGACGCAAGCGTTTGCTGGCGCTTCCAGCGGCTGGCATCGACGATAACAGCATTGCCCAGGCCGAACGCTTTGGCCGCGCCTTGCGCGACGGTCTGCAGCATGACGAGGAGCGCGGGCCAGGGCCGATGCTGCATGGCCTGGCGTCCTGTGTGGTCAACCCGCGCCTTTACGTGAGCGAACGTGCCGGCACCCGCAGCTTTTATTTGTGGGGCAAGTTACTGCGTGCCGCCGGTGGGCCCGGGGCACCGGGGCGCAAACCCCTGCTGCTGCTGTACGTGGTCTTTCTTATCCTTTTGATAATCAGTGTGGTGCCCTTGAGTCTGTTGATACAGACCGCCCTGCGCCCCTTTTTGACACAGCGATTGACCGCATTGAAACAGCGGTTTGAAATGCCTTCCGGTTCCGGGCGGGAGCGAATGGGAGCGAATGGGAGCGTATGAGTATTGACGTCTATGTAACGGCAACCGGAGCGTATTTGCCGCTGGAGTCGGTCGGAAACGATGAGATGGAACAGGTACTGGGCATGGTGGGTGGCAAGCCCTCCAAGGCGCGCCGCCTGGTATTGCGTAACAACGGCATCCGTCAGCGCCACTATGCAATCGACCGGGTCACTGGCAATGCCGTGATGACCAATGCCCAGATGGCGGCACGTGCGATCGAAGGTTTGGGCACTATCGGCAAGGTGGACAGTCTGTCTGCAGCCACCTCGCGCCCCGACCAACTGATGCCCGGACACGGTGTCATGGTGCACGGCGAACTGGGCTGGCCACGCCTGGAAGTGGTGTCGCTGGCTGGCATCTGCGTTGCCGGCATTGCCGCTTTCAAGCATGCCTGGCTGAGCGTGCGCTCGGGCGAAGCGCAACGCAGCGTGGCAGTGGCTTCCGAGCTGGCTTCATTGGGACTGCATGCGCGCAATTTTGACGCCGAATACAAAAATAACGAGCTGGAATTGGAAGGGCGACCGGAGCTCGCTTTCGAAAAGGATTTCTTGCGCTGGATGCTATCCGACGGCGCTGGCGCTGTGCTGCTGGAAAGCGCGCCGCGTGACACACTGAGCCTGCGCGTTGACTGGATCGAGTTGTCCTCGGCGGCGCACGAATTGCCCGTCTGCATGTATTCCGGCGCCGAAAAAAACGAGGATGGCAGCCTGTCCGGCTGGCAGCACTTCAGTACCCAGGATTGGGCCACACGCTCGGTGTTTTCGGTCAAGCAGGACGTGCGACTGCTCAACGAACACGTGGTGCGCAGCACGCTGACAGAGCCGCTGCGTGCGTTGATTGACAAGCGTGGCCTGCGGCAACGCCGCATCGATTGGTTTCTGCCACATATGTCGTCCAATTACTTTGCACATCCGATCGAGCTCAGTCTGGCCGAGCTTGAACTCGACATCCCGCGCGAGCGCTGGTTCACCAATCTGGCGGAAAAGGGCAACACCGGATCCGCCTCGCCCTTCATCATGCTGGACGAACTGTTCCGCAGTGGACGCATTCAGCGCGGTGATACCTTGTTGATGTTTGTGCCGGAGAGTGGGCGTTTTTCGAGTGGCTTTGTCTTCATGGAAGCGGTCTGATGGACATCTCTGAAGTACCGCAAGAGGGCAACCGCACCCTGGGTCATCACCGCAAGGCGCTGTATGCAAAAGATGCCAACGGACGCCTGGTGCTGGTTGCCTCGCGTGGTTCGGAACTCGATGAGATCGTCACCTTGCAGGCTGTCGAGCGTCTGAACGCCTTTGCCGAAGCGGCGCGGCTGCGCTGCCAAGCCGGCCAGACCGCACCGCTGGAAGTCTGGATGTGGACCCGGCGCATGGACCCGCCACTGCTGTCACAGGTTACCGGCATCTGGCAATGGCGCATACGGCGTCATTTTCGCCCGCATATCTTTGCCCGCCTCAGCCCCGCGCTGCTGCAGCGCTACGCTCAGGCGTTGGGGCTGCGCAGCGAGCAATTGCAGCAAATGCCATGAACGCACCCGTCACCGGTTTCCAGCATCGTCACGCCGCGCACTGCGAAAGCGGCGTCGCATCCAACATGTTCAGCCATTACGGCGCGCCCTTGTCGGAAGCCATGGCGTTCGGGCTGTCATCGGCACTGTCTTTTGCGTACCTGCCGTTTGTGAAGCTGACAGGTTTTCCGCTGATCGCTTATCGAATGCCGCCAAAGTTCATTCTCAAAGGCCTGCGCAAGCCCTTTGATGTGAGACTCAATTTCGAGACCTTCCGCAGCGAGGAAAAGGGACAGCGCCGGCTCGACCAATTGCTGGACCAGGGCAAGGTGGTAGGGCTGCAGACCTCGGTCTATTGGCTGCCTTATTTTCCGCAGGACATGCGCTTTCACTTCAATGCCCACAATCTGCTGGTCTACGGCAGGGAAGGCGACGACTACCTAATCAGCGATCCGGTGGCCGAAGAGCCACAGCGCTGTGCCAGCGCCGACCTGCAACGCGCACGCTTTGCCAAAGGCGTGCTGGCACCCAAGGGCTTGCTGTATTACCCGGACCGACCGGGGCGAACCGAAGTCAGTGCCGCAGCCGTGCGGCAAGCGATCACCAAGACCACCCGCCTCATGCTGGGACCATTCCCGGTGGTGGGTGTGCGCGGCATGCGCATGCTGGCCAACCGGATCCGGCGCCTTCACGCCGATGAGTACGGTCTGAACTACATCGGGCACATCGTGCGCATGCAGGAGGAAATCGGTACCGGCGGCGCGGGCTTTCGTTTCCTGTACGCCAGCTTTCTGCAAGAAGCCGCTGCCCTGTGCGCTTTGCCGGAACTCGAACGGTTGGCCGAGCGACTCAACACCATTGGCGACGAATGGCGCGCCTTTGCGCTGCAGGCGGTACGCATGATCAAGGGCCGGGATGCCGTCGACTTTGCTGCGCTGGCTTTGTCGCTGCAGGCGCTGGCCGACCAGGAAGCCGATTTTTTCCGCACGCTGCGCAAGGCCGTCAAGTGATGCTGGCCATTCGCGACCTGTGCTTTCGCTATCCCGGTGCCAGTGCTGCCGCCCTGGAGCATGTGAGTTTCACTGCGGCGCGCGGCGAGGTGCTGGGCTTGCTCGGCCCCAACGGCGCTGGCAAAACCACGCTGATCGCTCAACTCGCCGGCATCCTGGCGTTGCAGCAGGGCCAGATTGAGATCGACGGCAAACCGCTGTCACAACTGCGGCAGGCGCACCCGACTGCGATTGCCATCGCACCCCAGGAACATGCGTTTTACCCGACCCTGAGTGTGCTGGAAAACCTGGACTGTTTCGCTGGCGTGGGCGGATTGCGTGGTGCCGGCAAGGCGCAGCGTATCGATGCGTGCATCGCACTGGCTCAGTTGCAGAACTACCGCAAGGTGCAGGCGCAGCGGCTCTCAGGTGGACTCAAGCGCAGACTCAATATGTCGATAGCCCTGTTGCACAAGCCCGAGCTGATCCTGTTTGACGAGCCCACGGTCGGGGTTGATCCGCATTCACGCGCCTTTCTGATGGACGCTGTCAAGCAACTGGCGCGCCAGGGCAGCGCCGTCATCTATACATCGCACTACATGGAAGAGGTGCAGGCCATTGCTGATCGCATCGTGGTCATGGACCAGGGCCGGGTGCTGTGCCAGGGCACGCTGCAGGATCTGCTTGCGGGCGCAGCCACCCTGCATGTGGAAGTGCAGGACGATAGCGCGCAAGACCGGCTGATTGAACTGCTGGCCGTCTACGGCCAGACCACCCGAGTTCATCAGTTAGTGACGTAAGCCTATGATTCTTATAGTGGTGTGCATCAAGC
>CAIXNB010000146.1 GCA_903920695.1 uncultured beta proteobacterium | reverse complement strand
GACTGGAGTTCAGACGTGTGCTCTTCCGATCTTTTCACCGGTCATGGCGACATCGCTGCGCACCGGAATACCGGTCATGGCCGAGACAAAAGCAGTGGTCATCGCAGCGCCGGCACTCGGACCATCCTTGGGCGTGGCACCGTCGGGCACGTGGATGTGGATGTCCTTCTTCTCGAAAAATTCGTCCTTGATGCCCAGCCGACGGGACCGACTGCGCACCACCGTGCGTGCAGCCTCGACCGACTCTTTCATCACATCACCCAGAGAACCGGTGCGCGTGATCACGCCCTTGCCCGGCATCATGGCAGCCTCGATCGTGAGCAGATCGCCGCCGACCTCGGTCCAGGCCAGGCCCACCACCTGCCCAACCTGATTGAGCTTCTCGGCGCGGCCGTACGAGTACTTGCGAACGCCCAGGAAATCATTGAGGTTGTCAGCATCAACCTTGACCTGAGCCGTCATCTTCTTGAGTTGCAAGCCCTTGACCACCTTGCGGCAAATCTTGGACAACTCGCGCTCCAACGAGCGCACGCCAGCCTCACGCGTGTAGTAGCGAACAATGTCGCGCACCGCATCTTCCGCGATCAGCAACTCTTCTTCCTTGACGCCGTTGTTCTTGAGTTGCTTGGGCAACAGGAAGTTAATCGCAATGCTGGTCTTCTCGTCCTCAGTGTAACCCGAGAGGCGAATCACTTCCATCCGGTCCAGCAGGGCCGGTGGAATGTTCATCGAATTCGAAGTCGCCACAAACATGACATCACTGAGGTCAAAATCGACCTCGACATAATGGTCGCCAAACTTGTGGTTCTGCTCGGGGTCAAGCACCTCCAGCAAGGCGCTCGAAGGGTCGCCACGGAAATCAGTTCCCAGTTTGTCGATTTCATCGAGCAGGAACAGCGGATTGCGCGTGCCGACCTTGGACAGACTCTGCAAGACCTTGCCCGGCATGGCGCCGATGTAGGTGCGCCGGTGACCGCGAATCTCCGCCTCATCACGCATGCCGCCCAGGGCCATGCGCACATACTTGCGACCAGTGGCCTTGGCAATCGACTGGCCGAGCGAAGTCTTGCCAACGCCGGGCGGGCCAACCAGACACAGAATCGGCGCTTTCACTTTTTCCACGCGCTGCTGCACCGCGAGATATTCCAGAATCCGATCCTTCACCTTGTCCAAACCGTAGTGGTCTTCGTTCAGGACCTTTTCAGCATTGCCAAGGTCGTGCTTGATCTTGGTCTTGCCAGCCCACGGCAGGCCTGTCATGACGTCGATGTAATTGCGCACCACGGTCGCTTCCGCCGACATCGGCGACATCAGTTTGAGCTTCTTGAGCTCGCCCTCGACCTTCTTCAGCGCTTCTTTGGGCATCTTGGCCGACTTGATCTTCTTCTCGATCTCATCGATGTCAGCGCCCTCTTCGCCTTCGCCGAGTTCCTTCTGGATCGCCTTGACTTGTTCATTCAGGTAGAAGTCGCGCTGGTTCTTTTCCATCTGGCGCTTGACGCGGCCACGGATCTTCTTGTCCACATTGAGAATGTCGACTTCATGTTCGATCTGCTCAAACAGGCTTTCCAGCCGCTCCTTGACCCCGGCCAGATTCAACACAGCCTGCTTGTTGTCAAGCTTCAGTGGCAAGTGCGCCGCGATGGTGTCAGCGAGTCGACCGGCGTCATCGATACTCGAAATTGACGTCAAAATTTCCGGTGGAATCTTCTTGTTGAGCTTGACGTACTGGTCAAACTGCTGCATTACTGCGCGGCGCAACGCCTCGATTTCACTGGACTGGGCACGTGACTTGGGCTCTGACTCCACCAACACTTCGATCGGTGTGACATTGGCGATGAAATGCAACTCGCCATCCTCGATCCGGTTGACGCGGGCGCGCTGCTGACCTTCGACCAGCACTTTGACCGTGCCATCGGGCAGTTTGAGCATTTGCAAAATGGTAGCGATGCAACCGACATCAAACATGTCAGTCACCACCGGATCATCCTTGGCGGCGGCCTTTTGTGCCACCAGCATGATGCGGCGTTCCGCCTCCATGGCAGCTTCCAGCGCCTTAATGCTCTTGGGTCGCCCGACAAAAAGCGGGATCACCATGTGCGGGAAAACTACCACGTCACGCAGGGGCAACAGTGGCAGATCGAGAGGTGCTGCAGGTAGTGGGGCATTGCCGGGCATGGTGAAACCTTTTTTGTTACCTGTTCAATATGGATCAGCAAAGCTGATTTTCAAGCCTTCGGGGAAAATCAAGCCTGTTTTGCGGCCTCACGGTACACCAGCAAAGGCGGTTTGTTCTCTTCAATGGTGGACTCATCCACCACCACCTTGTCGACATTGCTGGCATTGGGCAACTCGTACATGGTATCAATCAGCGCCTGCTCCAGAATCGAACGCAGGCCGCGCGCACCGGTCTTGCGCGCCAGCGCCTTCTTGGCAATGGCTATCAGGGCCGAGGGGCGAATTTCAAGACCGACATTTTCCATCGCCAGCAACTTGCTGTACTGCTTGACCAGCGCATTCTTGGGTTCGGTCAGGATCTGCACCAGCGCCTCTTCCGTCAACTCAGCCAAAGTAGCCACCACTGGCATACGGCCCACCAACTCCGGGATCAGGCCAAACTTGATCAAGTCTTCCGGTTCCACATCCTTGAAGACTTGGGTCAGACTGCGCTGCGCCTTGCTCATAACCGTCGCCCCAAAGCCCATGCCGGAAGACTGCGTACGGTTGTCGATGACCTTCTCCAAGCCGAAGAAAGCACCGCCGCAAATGAACAGGATGTTAGTGGTATCGACCTGCACAAAATCCTGATTCGGGTGTTTTCGCCCGCCCTGCGGCGGCACGCTGGCCATGGTGCCTTCAATCAGCTTGAGCAGCGCCTGCTGCACCCCCTCGCCCGAAACATCGCGCGTGATTGAGGGGTTGTCCGACTTGCGCGAGATCTTGTCGATCTCATCAATGTAGACAATGCCGCGCTGCGCCCGTTCGACGTCGTAATTGCAGCTTTGCAGCAGCTTGAGCACGATGTTCTCGACATCCTCGCCAACATAGCCGGCCTCCGTCAGCGTGGTGGCATCGGCCATCACAAACGGCACATCCAGCATGCGTGCCAGCGTCTGCGCCAGCAGCGTCTTGCCGGAGCCGGTCGGGCCGATCAGCAGGATGTTGCTCTTGGCCAGTTCGACATCGTCCTTCTTCGCTTTTTCCTTGTGCCGCAAGCGCTTGTAATGGTTGTAAACCGCCACCGCGAGAATGCGCTTGGCCGGCTCCTGTCCGATCACGTAGTTGTCGAGATTGGCCTTGATTTCGGACGGCGTGGGCAACTCAGCCGTAGCGCTGTTCGACTCCGTACCGCCCGGCAGTTCATCACGAATGATCTCGTTGCACAACTCGATGCATTCGTCGCACACGAATACAGAGGGACCAGCGATCAACTTCTTGACTTCGTGCTGGCTCTTGCCGCAAAAAGAACAATAAAGCGTTTTCTCGCCTGAGGCGCCTTTTTTTTCAGCCATATGAACTACGTCCGTTTCGAAATGACCTTGTCAATCAGCCCATATTCCCTGCATTCTTCGGCCGACATGTAATAGTCGCGCTCGGTGTCACGCTCAATGCGCTCAAGCGGCTGACCCGTGCGTTCAGCCAGAATTCGGTTCAACTGCTCGCGTGTCTTCAAAATCTCACGCGCCTGAATCTCGATCTCGGTTGCCTGACCCTGGCTACCACCCGAAGGCTGATGAATCATCACCTTCGAATTGGGCAAGGAAAAACGCTTACCCTTGGCGCCGGCGGCCAACAGAAATGCGCCCATGCTGGCGGCCATGCCGGTGCACAGGGTGGAGACATCGGGCTTGATGAAATTCATGGTATCGAAAATCGCCATGCCGGCGCTGACCGAGCCGCCAGGCGAGTTGATATAAAAGGAAATGTCCTTGTCCGGATTGTCACTTTCCAGAAACAGCAACTGCGCCACCACCAGGTTAGCAACATGGTCATTGACCGGGCCCACCAAAAAGATCACCCGCTCTTTCAACAGGCGTGAGTAAATGTCATAGGACCGCTCACCACGCCCTGACTGCTCAATCACCATGGGAATCATGCCCAGGGCCTGTGTATCCAATGCACCCAATCGCTCGTTCATATTGTCTCCAGATAGATTTCTACTGTACCGAAAGTAACAGGCGCAAAATGACCTTAGTTCTGCGCCATCAGTTCGTCAAACGACAGGCTCTTTTCACTGATCTTTGCCCGTGACATGACAAACTCGGTGACGTTGTTTTCCATCACGATCGCCTCGACCTCAGCCAAGCGATTGTTGTCGCCGTAATACCAGCGCATCACATCGGCCGGCTTTTCGTAACTGGCGGCCAGTTCCTCGATATGCGCCTTGATCTGCTCGGGCTTGGCTTGCAGGCTGTTGGCGCGCACCAGTTCAGCCACCACCAGACCCAGGCGCACGCGACGTTCGGCCTGCGGGCGGAATATATCGTCCGGCATCGGCGTCGTATCGGCGTCCTTCATGCCCCGCTGCTTCAGGTCGGCACGGGTACCTTCCATCAAACGCGTGATTTCAGACTGCACCGCGCTGGTCGGCAGATCCAACTCAGCCGCTGCAATCAACGCATCCATCACCGCCTGCTTGTTACGCGAGAGCAGGCGAACCTTGACCTCGCGCTCCAGGTTCTTGCGGACATCGGCGCGCAGGCCTTCAACTGTTGCATCGGCAATGCCGAGCGACTTGGCCATGGCTTCGTTCACGTCGGGCAGATGGGCGGCCTCGATTTTCTTGACCGTGACCATGAAGTCTGCCGTCTTGCCGGCCACTTCCTTGCCGTGGTAATCAGCCGGGAAAACCATTTGAAAAGTCTTGCTCTCGCCCGATTTCATGCCCTGCGTTGCGTCTTCAAATTCCTTGAGCATCTGGCCGTCACCGAGAATGAACTGAAAATCTTCAGCTTTTCCACCGGGAAAAACCTCGCCATCGATCTTGCCTTCAAAATCAACCGTCGCACGATCGCCGGCCTCAGCCGCCGCGTCGTGCGGGCGCTGAGAAAAAGTGCGACGCTGCTTGCGCAGAATATCGATGGTTTTGTCAATGGCTGCATCCGTGACCTCAGCGCTCACCTTCAGCACGTCCGCGCCGCTCAGGTCGCTGATCTTCACATCCGGATAGACCTCAAACACCGCATCAAACGTCAATTCACCTTCGGGCGACGATTCCTTCTCGGTGATGCGGGGCTGGCCTGCCACGCGCAACTTGGCTTCGTTGGCGGCATTGGCAAAAGCCTCGCCAACCTTGTCGTTCATCACTTCATAGTGAACCGAATAGCCATAGCGCTGTGTCACCACGTTCATCGGCACCTTGCCGGGACGGAAACCGTCCATCTTGACGGTGCGTGCAAGCTTCTTCAAGCGCGCCTGGACTTCGGACTGGACGTTCAAGACGGGTAGGGTCAGCGTGATTTTGCGTTCCAGCTTTTCCAGAGTTTCAACAGTAACGGTCATAAAAATACTCCTAAATTAGTTAGCAACAGCGCCGGCCGCTGCGCGGCTGCGAGCTGTCCCACACAGACAAACGATTGGGGGGGCAGACTTTATCGCCACAATTCGGGGCCGAACCGGCTGGGTTTCGGGTCTCGCCTACCAGCCCCATCCACCCATGGCGTGAAGTTTTATACGGCCCTTATTGTACTGACAGACAAAAGACCCACCGAACCGCCACGGTGATGTCAAAAAGGGCGCGAATTGCCATGCTCCAGTTGTTATCACAAAAGGGCGACGCGCTCTTGCGGCCGGCGGTCCCTGCTGGCTCGCTCGTAGCGCAAGAAGTCGGCAAAGGCGTTGTCCGCCTTCAACCAGACCCGGGTGATGCCGAACCCGGCCTGTTCCTTGAAAACGGGGTAACTGCGCTCCAGCGCAAAGGTATAACGATGGGTGGCGGCAATATGTGCCCGATTGCGTTCAAGAAAAATCCGGGTCTGCGCAAAATCCTGTTTCGTCTCGGTCGGAAAGCCGAACAACACATACAAGTGTTTGGCAATGCTGGGGGCGTGCGCGTCTGAAAGACCAGTTCAACGGGACGGACAACCCATTTCAAACGCGCGCCGACTCACTTCGGGTGAAATCAGTTCGTCGCCAGTGCGAATGGCGCGGCCACCGGGATGTTGGCTTTGCATTCCGTCAATCCCTCCGTATTTGGCACGATAAGCCGCCAGCCCAGCGTGCCAAGAGGGCGTATTGGCGCTTTCACCCCGACTGCAATGCGTCAACGCAATCGGCCAGGTGCCCAGGCTCAGACCGGCGGCACGCGCCGCGCGGCAGAAGTCGAGATCATGGAAATGGAACGCGAAGCGCGGATCAAAACTCACACCGGCGGCGCGCAACTGTGACTTGTGCAGCGCAATGAACACGCCATCAAGCAATTCGCAATCGGCCGGTGTCGCGCCGAAACGACTGATCGGGCCGAAAGGCTCCGCCCCGTGCGCAATGCTCCCGCTCAAAAAACGCGGCTCATCGAGGCTACAGTCATCCGCGGTGAAATTCCAACCGGTATGACCGGGTACACAGCGCTGGTTGCCGGCAACACCGATCACCGCGTACTGGCTCAGGCCAAGCTTGATCCGATCAGCGATGAAGATGTCATCGATCCAGACGTCATCATGCACAAACACCAACCATTCTGGACTGTCGTCGGCCAGCAAGCGCGCGTTGTAAACCGCCGGCAAGCCGCGAGAATTCTGGAAGCTGATATGCGGCACCACCTGACCGCTATCGCGCAAGCGCAGCAACGACAGCCCCAGCGGCGCGCGCTGCCAAAACGAACGTTGGTTCAACCGCGTTGCACAAATGAATTCAATCATGATCTACTCAAAACCCTCATGACTTTGGACTGCATGCCGGGGCGTGCAACAATGCCTGACGCCCGTAGACTTCGGCCTCATGCCTGCGACCCTGCGTCTGCAACATCTGCGCCAGGCTACCGGCCGCTGGTGACATGTCGGGCTGAAGGCAAAGTGCCTGCCGACACGCCGCTTCGGCCTCCGCGCTGCGACCCTGCTCACGCAGTACATTACCCAGACCGTAATGCGCCGGCGCCCAATCCGGGGCCAGCGTCAAGGCAACACGGTATGCCGCCTCGGCCTGATCGATCCGTCCCGCAAGGCGCTGCGCAACACCCGCCTGCAAGGCACGCTGGGCCACCAGAATATTCGCGTCGGGTTGCCGCGCCAACAGCGGCTCCAGCGCCACCTCAACCCGGCCCAGCAACTCAGTCCAATCACCAAAGCGCGTCTGGCTAAAGATACGCATCGTCGGGTACCAGGGTGTGTCCTGGCACCGCCACATCCAACGCCAAGCGCTCTCAAAACGATTGAGCAGCCAGACCGGACGTCCCATAGCGCCCACCAGATGCGCCACTGCGCTATCGGCACTGATCACCAAATCCAGATTGGCTGCCAGCGCCGCCGTATCGGCCAAATCAGCACACTCCGCCACCCAGGGCAAAGGCCGTAGCGCAGCGTCCAAATCAGCCAATTCGGCCAATCGCGCTGGCCCTTGCTGCAAGCTAACCCACAGCACATTGCTGCGTGCCAGCAGGGCCGCAAACAAACGCAGCGGCACGTTGCGCCGGCGCTCGATCTCGTTTTTCGGTTTCTCTTCCGATTGCCCGCCCCACACGAGGCCAACGCGCAGTTTGCGCCGTCCATGCGCCTGCTCATGCTGCGCCAATCGCTCACCCCAAGTGCGCACGCGCGCTGGGTCAGCAAACAGATACGGCACACACTGCGGCAGCGTTTGCGGCGTGTAAGCCATGACCGCCAACAAGGACATCAGCGGCAGATACCACTGCCACGAAGGTGAACTGCGCTCGCGCGCCAGATCGGGCGGCTCCACGATGCACGTCACACCCGGCCCCAGACTGTGCTGCAACAAGCGCTGCGTGGCCGGCTCGCACAGCAAAGTCACGCTCGCAAAGCAGGCGCGCAGTGCCGGCAATTCACGTGCAAGCTGCAGGGTGTCACACAGACTCCGATCAGCAAAAACCAGCAACGCATCGCCCGCTCTCGGTCTCTCGCCGTACCACATAGGCCAAGGTGGAACGCCGTCGGCATGCAACGACGATAGTGACCATTGCGCCCAACGCGCACGGTACAGTTCAAAGCCGCGTTTCCAGTCGCCACCCATCAACAATGCATGGGCCAGATTGAGCTGAAAGTCACCATTGTCAGGCTCCAGCTGCAGCGCCTCGTGCGCGGCTATCAGCGCCGCCGCCGGCCGACCCAGATCGTGCAACAACAACGAGCGCGCCGTATGCAGCGCGGCAACATAATCTGCGCGTGCTGGCGACAAAGCCTGCGCCAGCGCGAGGCCCTTGTCCGCCGCCGCCAGCGCCTCGACAAAACGCCATTGCAACCTCAGGCTGTGCTGCAACAAATGCCAGGCCGGCACATCATCGGGCGCGCTCTCCAGCACCCGGCGCAACAGCGTTTCCGCCTGTGCGGCCTTAGCCGACTTTTCCTTCATCAAGCACACGGCTTCATCAAATATCGCAACGTCGGCGACTACGCCAACGAAATCAGGCTCATTCATGCCTTGGCCTCGTGCGCAACAACTTCATGCCAACGAACCCGACCCGCCTTGTCGCTGGCAGACATCATGCCGCCATCCTCAAAACTAAATTGATCTGCCCCACGGCGGGCCTGTGCGCAAGCTTGCGCACGATGATCTCGATTCCCGCTTCGTCAAAGGGGGTTTGTGTCAGGTTCCGGCCCTTGTTAAGCAACGCGACATGTGCCACATGGTCCAAGCGCTGCACCGAATGCACCTCGCATTGTTGGCGAACGTTCAGCAAAAATTCCAAAAGGGAAATTGAGCGCGGCGACAGCGACTCCGGTTTGGACAGGTTGAAACTATGCTGATGCCCAGTGCTGAAACGCGAGGGAAATACACCCTGCTCGTACAAATCCTCGTCCGGCACATCAACCACCAACCAGCCGCCGGGACGCACCACGCGCAACCAGTTACCAAAAGCCAAACGCGGGTCGGCGACATGTTCCAGACAATGGCTGGAATAGAGAAAGTCGAACTCGTCGTCAGCAATATTGGCGCACTGCTGCGCATCCCAGCCCGGTTGATCGTAGTTCACCACCGATTTGGTCAGCGGAAAGGCGAAGCGGAACTTGTCCAGTGCAACCTTGCCGCCGATGTCCACACCATGGCCGACGAAAAAACGAGTTGCAAACCGCGCATCGTGGACCCGGCGCATCATCGAAATCGAGGTCGCACCCGCCACGCCGGGTAACACTGTTGGGCGTGTGTAGCGGTCACCGCGCCGCACCAGGGCCAGTTCCCAGGCATCGACCCCCCAGGCGCGCGGCAGCAACACCAGGTAGGCCTCATCATGCGGCAACACATCGAGCCTGTGCGTCGGCGCAAAACTTTCCAGCACAGCGGCCACCGCCTGGCGCGCCGCCACATTCGGAAGCATCGCCTCGGGCAAGGGACCGGCGAAACACTCCGTGTCCTGATAGAAACGGCCATCGCCGATCACAATCATGGCCGCGCCGATCAAGGACTTGCCAAGCAGTGCGGCGAGCTCTTCAGCCAGTTGAAAATCCGGCGCCGACGCCGAACCGGCCGTATTGGTTAACGCTAATCGGACGAAGTCGGTCCGGCTAATATGGTGCGCATCCAGATACAACAGCGGGCACAAGCCCGCACCAGTTTCACTATCGGGTGGCTGTGCTAAAAATGCCGCTGAACTGGACTGGCGCACGCAGCGGCGCAGTGGCTCGCTGCTGGTCCGTGCCAGAAAGCGCTGGTGTACATCTTTGTTGCACTCGCAACCGCAGACATTGGCAATGACAGTCGCAGCATGCGTCAGACTGGCCCCCAGACCAACTCCGATCTCGATATAGGCATTAACGCCAAACCGATCGACGATGCGACTCAAGTCAAAGCGACTGATGGTTCCCATTCTTCCACGTCCTGTGTTGAAGCATACCGCCAACTGCAAGACCAGCCGCAGGGCTTGGGCAGTGTCCACAATCCGCTCCGGGGCCAGCCCGCCGGCAAAGTTGCGTCGCGTTCCCATTGCGCGCACTACCAGCGCCTTTGCTTCAATGATCTCTTGCCGCTATGCCTGCGTCTATCCCCCAAACGAGTGGTATTGCGCAGATGAATCTCTGGCGCCAGCGGCGGCTCGTAGGGGCTATCAATGCCGGTGAAGTGTTTCAGTTCGCCGCGCCGCGCCTTGGCGTACAGGCCCTTGGGGTCGCGCTGCTCGCAGTTCGCGAGTGACGCATCGACAAACATCTCCACGGATTCGCCCGGCGTAAACAGGGTGCTGGCCGCCAGGCGGCTGCCGCTGTCGATGTCATCACGGTACTTGATGTCGGTGACGCTGGCAGCGACCTCCTGCGTGTGCAGATTGAGCAGGTATGAGCGCACGGGCAGCAGCGACTGCTCGCTCATTCACAGCAGGCGCGACTCGAACTGGTATGCCACCTGCGGTGCGTCCTCGGCGGCCACCAGCACATCGCCATGCCCTGCAGCGACTTCATCGGTGAGCGTCAAGGTGATCGAATCACCCGTTACCGCGCAATCACACTCGCCCTGCCAGACCACAATCGACTTGACCTGCGTCGGAACCCCCAAGGGCAGCACCCGGACGCGGTCGCCGGGACGCACCTCGCCCTGCACGACGCGCCCGCAAAAGCCTCGAAAATCAGCGTTCGGGCGATTGACAAACTGCACCGGCATGCGAAACAGCGCTGCTTCATCCTTGGTGCCGACCTCGATCTGGTTCAGATGCGTCATCAATGTTGGACCGTTGTAGCAGAGCATATTGGCGCTGAACACACACGTTGTCACCTTCCAGCGCCGACAGCGCAATCGCGTGAATGGTTTCAAATCCAAGTTTGGCGGCAAAGGCGCGGTAGTCGGCAACTATGCGCTCGAACACGGTTGGCTCGAAGCCAAGCAGGTCCATCTTGTTGATTGCCAGCACCACATGGCGGATGCCCATCATGGCCACGATGCGAATGGCGCCGCGTCTGCATCAGCACGCCCTTGCGCACATCGACCAGAATGATGGCCAGTTGCTCGGTCGAAGCGCCGGTCGCCATATTGCGCATGTACTGCTCGTGGCCGGGCGTGTCGGCCACCACAAACTTGCGCTCTACCGTCGCAAAAAACGGCAGGCCACATCGATCGTGATGCCCTGCTCGCGCTCGGCCTGCAAGCCGTCCACCCGCAGCGCGAGGTCGAGACATTCACCTTGGGTACCGTACTTCTTGGAGTCGCTGCTGAGCGTTTGAAACTGGTCGTCAAAACTTAAATTGTCATCAAACAGTGAACGACAAATCAGGGTCGACTTGCCGTCGTCCACAGTGCCGCAGGTAATGAAGCGCAGCGTCTCCTTGCCAGTTGCAGCACGCATCAGAAGTAGCCCACCTGCTTCTTCTTCTCCCTCGATCCCGGCTGGTCCGAATCAATCAACCGGCCCTGGCGTTCGGACGAACGTGCGGCAAAGGTCTCGACGATGATGTCGTCGAGCGTGGCCGCCGCGCTCTCAATGGCGCCGCTCAAGGAGTAGCAACCCAGCGTGCGAAAGCGCACCAGACACAATTCATGTTCTTCGCCGGGCGCCAGCGGCAGGCGCTCATCGTCCTGCATGATCCAGGTGCCGGCGCGCTGATCAGCCTGGGCTCGGCTGGTCTGTGCCGTCAGACGACCTGCTGTCCACAAAGTTTGCTGCAAGCGCAGCGTGGTGACGGTCGAGTCCGCAGCATAGGCTGTGTCATTGGCGGAACGAGAAACGCGTTCGCTGCTAAGCGATGGGGAGGGGTAAAACTGCCAGTTGGCCGAGTCCACCGAGGCCTGTCTGGAGCGCACGGTTGCCTGCCGCGACTGCACTGCGGGATTCGTTCTGAGCACCTCTTGCAACAGACCTTCCACGGTTTCAGCCCAGGCCACATGCAGCCACGCGCCCAAGACAGTCACCAACAAAAGCCTGCTGAGGCGCCGCACCTTAACCGCCGCAAGACCGGCGTCTTTGTTCTTCATGTTGATCCTCCCTGTCGATCCACGTTTCCAGGTGACCCATGCCACCGGCTGATTGGAATTCCTCCGACACTGTTTTGTGTGTTCTTGCGGATTGGATTCGCGCCGCTTGCGCTGTGTTTCATTCGCGCGCGAGCAGACCACCCGTTGCGAAAATTGAACTTGAAGATTGAACTCGGAAACGATGGTGCGCGGGACAGGAATCGAACCTGCACGCCCTGCGGCGTCTGGACCTAAACCAGGTGCGTCTACCAATTCCGCCACCCGCGCAAAAAACGAAAGGGCGATCAGAACAGACCACCCATGAATTCGTCAGTGCCAATTTTAACCTGCTGCGCCGCCCTCGCGCCGGACACGGAACCAGGCCGCGTACATGGCCGGCAGCGCCAGCAGCGTCAGCACGGTGGCGACAATCAGCCCGCCCATGATGGCGACCGCCATCGGTCCCCAGAACTCGGAGCGCGACAGCGGAATCATGGCCAGCACCGCAGCGGCCGCCGTCAGCACGATCGGGCGCAAGCGCCGCACGGCGGACTCGACGATGGCATCCCAAGCCGGCACGCCGTTGGCACGGTCCTGCTCGATCTGGTCGATCAGGATCACCGAGTTGCGCTGGATCATGCCCATCAGGGCGATCACGCCCAGCAGCGCGACAAAGCCGAACGGCCGACCCGACAGCAGCAAGGCGGCGGTGACGCCGGCGATGCCCAGCGGCCCGGTCAGGAACACCAGCATGGCGCGGCTGAAGCTGTGCAGTTGCAGCATCAAGAGCGTAAAGGTGATGAACAGCATGAGCGGCACGCCAGCGACGATGGAGGCCGTGCCTTTGCTGCTTTCTTCAGTGGCACCGGCGACCTCGATGCGGTAGCCCGGCTGGCCGGCGGCCTTCCAGCGGGCCTCGATTTCGCGCAACTTTGGCAGCAACGCGGCCGTCACGGTGGCGCCTTGCAGGCCCTCGGTGACATCGCCCTGCACGGTGATCGCGTAGTCACGCCCTTCGCGCCACAGCACGCCGGGCTCCCAGGCGAACACCGGCTTGGCGATCTGCAGCAGCGGAATCGAGCGGCCACTGGCGCTGGGCAGGTTGGCATTGGCAATGTCGCTGATAGCCTTGCGTTCATCGAGCGGCTGGCGCAGCACGATGTCGATCAGCTTGTCGCCCTCGCGGTACTGGCCGACCGTGCTGCCGGCGAGCAGCACACGCGTGGCCTGCGCGATCGACTGGCTGGTGACACCGAGCGCGCGCGCTTTGGTCTGATCAACTTCGAGGCGCATGACCTTGATCGATTCGTTCCAGTTGTCGTTGACGCCGCGCATATTGCTGCTCTCGCGCAGCACAGCCTTGACTTCGTCGGCGCGCTCGCGCAGCACCGATGGCGTATCGCCGAGCACGCGAAATTGCACCGGGTACGGCACCGGCGGGCCGTTGGGCATGATCTTGACGCGGGCGCGGACTTCCGGGAATTCCTGCGCCAGCAGAGCGGGCAAAGCCAGGCGCAAGGACTCGCGCAGTTCGAGGTCTTTGGGCAGGACGATGAACTGCGAGACATTGCTCTGCGCAAAGATGGCGTCCAGCGGCAGATAAAAGCGCGGCACGCCGGAGCCGACCCAGACCGTCACGCTCTCGACGCCGCCCTGCGCCAGCAGACGCGCCTCGATGCGCCGTGTCGTGGCTTCATTGGCGGCAAAGGAGGTTCCTTCCGGGTACCAGATATCGACCAGTACTTCGGGCCGGTTGGAATCGGGAAAGAACTGCTGCTGCACGCGCGACAGACCGACGATGCCCAGGGCAAAGATCAGCACCGTCGCACCAATCGTGATCCAGCGGTGCTGCACGCACCAGTTCACGCTGCGGCGAAAACGGTTGTAGAAAGGCGAGTCAAACAACTCGTGCGCCTGCTCGTCGACATCGTGCGGCTTGACCTTGAGAATGCGCGTACCCAGATACGGCACGAAGTAAACCGAGACCCACCAGCTCAGCACCAGCGCCAGCACAGTGACGCCAAAAATGGCAAAGGTGTATTCACCCACCGTCGAGCGCGCGATGCCGATCGGCAGAAAGCCGACCGCCGTGATCAGCGTGCCGGTGAGCATCGGCATGGCCGTGATCTCATAGGCAAAGGTGGCGGCGCGCACCTTGTCGTAGCCCTCCTCCATCTTGCGCACCATCATCTCGACCGCAATGATGGCGTCGTCCACCAGCAGACCGAGGGCGATGATGAGTGAGCCGAGCGACACCTTGTGCAGCCCGATGCCCCAGTAATGCATGCCCAGGAAGGTCAGCGCGAGCACCAGCGGAATCGTGATGCCTACGACCAGGCCCGGGCGCATGTCGACGTAGTAGCGCTTGAACCAGCGCGTGCGGCCCTGGCGCCGGTGGAAACCCAGGCTGATGACGCTGACCGCCAGCACGATGATGACCGCTTCGATCAGCACGGCGACGAACTCGTTGACCGACTTGGCCACCGCTTTGGGCTGGTCCTGCACCTGCACCAGACGCATGCCGGCGGGCAAACTGGCGTCGATCTTTGCGGTGGCGAGTTTGAGCGCCTTGCCGAGCACGATGATGTCGCCGCCCTTGGCCATCGAGACGCCGAGCGCCAGCACCTGTTGGCCCTGGTGGCGCACCTTGATTGCGGGCGGATCAATATAGCTGCGCTCGATCACGGCAATGTCACTCAGGCGCAACTGGTTGCCCGAACTGCCACGGATCGGCATTGCACCGAGCTCCCCGATGGCCTCGAACTGACCGGCCACGCGCAGTTGCACCACGTCCAGCGGCGTCTGCACGGCGCCGGCGTTCTCGATGGCGTTTTGCTGGCCGAGTTGCGCCAGCACCTGGTTCAGGTCGAGCCCGAGTTGCGCCAGGCGCTTTTGCGACAGGTTGATGAACAGTTTTTCATCCTGCACGCCATACAGTTCGACCTTGCTGACATCGGCCACCTTCAGGAGTTTCTGGCGCACATCGTCGGCAAAGGTCTTGACCTCGGCATCGGAAAAACCATCGGACTGAAGCGCGTAGATGACGCCAAAGACATCGCCGAATTCGTCATTGAAAAACGGTCCCAGCACGCCCGCGGGCAGCGTCATGCGCATGTCGCCGACCTTCTTGCGCACCGTGTACCAGATGTTGGCAACCTCGGCCGCGCGCGTCGAATCCTTCACCTGAAAAATAATGGTCGCCTCGCCCGGCTTGGAGAAGCTGCGGATCTTGTCGGCGCCGGGCACCTCCTGCAGCGTGTACTCGATCTTGTCGGTGACCTGGTCCGCCATCTGCTGCGCCGTGGCACCGGGCCAGAGCACGCGCACCACCATGGCGCGAAAGGTGAAGGGCGGGTCTTCGTCCTGCCCCAGTTGAAAGTAGGAAACCAGACCGAGCAGCATCAGAACCAGCATCAGGAAACGCGTCAGCGCCGCATGCTCAAGCGCCCAGCGTGAGAGGTTGAAGCTCTCTTTTTCTTGCGTCGAACTCATGGCTGCCTTCACTTCGCAGCCGGCGCGCTCGCCGCGCTGGCGGCAGCTGCAGGAACAGCCGATTTCTCGTGGTACAGCGTGACCTTCTGACCCGGCGACAGGACGTGCACGCCGGCCGACACGACGCGCATGCCCGGCTGCAAGCCAGCGCTGATCACCACGTCGTTCTCGTCAGCGCTGGCGATCTGCACCGGCTGCACACGCACCGTCATGCTCGCCGGCTCCAAGACCCAGACGGCGCTCGCCTTGTTGCTTTCAAACAGTGCACTGGTGGGCAGTTTGATGACCACCGCTGCTGTGCGCTCCAGGTCCCTGGGCAGTACCGTGACCGTACTGCCCAGCGCCAGCGTGCTGCCGGTGGGCAGCGCGGCCTTGACGGTAAAGGTGCGCGTCACCGGGTCGGAGCTGGCCGCTACCTCGCGCACCACGGCCTGCACGGCGCTGGCGCCAGACCAGGGCCGCACCGCCACGGCCGAGCCCAGCTTCAGACCTGCCGCGCGATCCTCCGGCACGGCAAAGACCAGGTCGCGCGCGCCGTCGGCCGCAATGCGCAGCACCGGCGTGCCGGCGGCCACAACCTGGCCGGCTTCGGCGTCGACGGCCGTGACCACGCCCGACACATCGGCCAGCAGCCGGGTGTAGCTCGCCTGGTTGTGCTGGCCCGAGAGCTGCGCCTGCGCCTGTTCCAGTTGCGCCTGCGCCGCTTGCAGACCGGCTTCACGGCGATCGAGTTCCGTGCCGCTGATGAAGTTCTGCGCCTTGAGTTCCTTGTAGCGCTT